>JAGTRL010000154.1 GCA_018261815.1 Pseudomonadota bacterium | reverse complement strand
TCCCTGCGGCGGCGATGGCCCTGAACTTGAGCGCCCGCGTTCCATCATTTGCTCTCGAGCGTTGCTGCATGCATCCCATGTTCGCCCCTCAGCGTGTTTCAGGTCGCCATGGCGCATGGGCCTGCGGCTTGTCTGCGGTGATCCTGGTTGTGTTCGCATCGTGGCTGCCGCCGGCCGCGGCGGCCGACCAACCCAAGGGTCTGGGTGGTGGCCCCGCCGTGGCCCCCGCGGCCCCCGCGGCCTCGGCTCCCCCGCTGGCGGCGGTGCCGACGCCGCGACCGCGCATCGGCCTGGTGCTGTCGGGCGGCGGCGCGCGCGGCGCGGCGCACATCGGCGTGCTCAAGGTGCTGGAAGAGCTGCGCGTGCCGGTCGACGTCATTGCCGGCACCAGCATGGGCTCGATCGTCGGCGGCTCCTATGCGTCGGGGCAGACGGTTGCGGCCATGACGCGCGACGTGGCCAACATCAAGACCGACATGCTGGCCCGTGACCAGCCGCCGCGCTCGGAGATTTCGATCCACCTGAAACAGGAAGACTGGCTCGACTACATCGGCCCGCAGTTCGGCTACCGCGACGGCTCGCTGCAGCTGCCCAAGGGCGCGATCACCGGCGTGGCGCTGGAGGCGGTGCTGCGCGAACTGGCGCTGGCCAAGGGCGACTCCAACTTCGACAAGCTGCCGATCCCCTTCCGCGCCATCGCCACCGACGTGGTCAGCGGCCAGATGACCGTGCTGCGCTCGGGCGACCTGGCCATTGCGATGCGCGCCAGCATGTCGGTCCCCGGCGCCATCGCCCCGGTGCAGATCGACGGCAAGATGCTGGTCGACGGCGGCCTGACGCGCAATCTGCCGGTGGACGTGGCCCGCGCCATGGGCGCCGACGTCATCATCGCGGTGAACCTGGGCACGCCGCTGCTCAAGCGCGATCAGATCAACTCGGCGCTGAGCGTGGCGGCGCAGATGCTGAACATCCTGACCGAGCAGAACGTGCAGGCCTCGCTGGCGACGCTGAAACCCACCGATGTGCTGATCCTTCCGGAGCTGGGCAGCTTCTCGGCCGGCGACTTCGACAACATGCCCAGCACCATCCCCATCGGCGAGGCCGCGGCGCGCAAGGTGGCCGACCAGTTGCGCCGCTACAGCCTGCCGCCGCAGCAGTACGCCGCGCATCGCCTGCGCCAGGTGCGTGTGGTCGCGGAGGACTCGCGCAGGATCGACGAGATCCGCGTCGAAGGCCTGTCGCGCGTCAACGAGGAGGTGGTGATCCAGAGCATGGAAACCCGCGCGGGTGCGCCGCTGGATGTCAGTACGCTCGATTTGGACATGCGGCGCATCTACGGCCGCGGCGACTTCGAGCATGTCAGCTACAAGCTGATCGACGAGCCCGATCACCGTATCCTGGCGGTGGAGGCGGTCGAGAAGGCCTGGGGGCCGACCTACGTGCGCTTCGGGCTGTCGCTGTACAGCGATTTCCAGGGCGACAACGCCTTCAACCTGCTGGCCAGCATCCGCCGCACCTGGGTCAACCACCTGGGCGGCGAATGGCGCGCCGACGTTCAGCTGGGCAACGACGGCTTGCTGTTCACCGAGTTCTACCAGCCGCTGGTCGCCAACCAGTACTTCTTCATTGCGCCGCGCGCGATGGTGACCAACGGGCCGGCCGACATCTTCGGCGGACCGGACGGCGATGACCTGGCGGCGCGCTACAACGTCACCATCAGCACCCTCGGGCTGGACCTGGGCAGCCAGTTCACCAAGTACGGCGAGCTGCGCGTCGGTCTGGTCGCCGGCCGGGGCGAGGCCGAGTTGCAGATCGGATCGCCGATCCTGGCGCAATACAGCATCAAGCGCGACATCGGCGCGGTGCGAACGCGGCTGTACCTCGATCAGATCGACAGCACCAACTTCCCGCGCAGCGGCTACAGCCTCGACGCCCAGGTGCTGTCGTCGGACACGCGGCTGGGCGCGAGCGACACCTACAACCGCTGGAGTGCCTACGCCGTCGGTGCGAAGTCCTTCGGCGCGCACACCTTCCAGTTTGCGCTGGCCGGCGGCGGCTCGATCGGCGGCAACCCCTTGCCGCTGTACGACTACCTGAACTACGGCGGCTTCATGCGCATGACCGGCTACCGCGACGGCCAGCTGCGCAACGATTCGATGAGCTACGGGCGTATCACCTACATGAACCAGCTGTTCAAGATGCCGCTGCTCGAAGGCGTCTACGCCGGCGCGTCGATCGAGGCGGCGCGTCTGGGCGACCCGCTGGTCCCGACCGGCATCCGCGGCAATGTGGCCTCGGGCAGCCTGTTCCTGGCGGTGGACACGCCGCTGGGTCCGGCCTACCTGGCCTACGGCCACACCTACGACGGCAACAGCAACGTCTACTTCTACCTGGGCAAGCGCTGAACGCCGACCGGGCCCCTGCCGCGCATGCTGCGCGCAGTGCCAGGGATCACGCCGGCTTGCGCGTGAGCAGGTAGGGCAGTGGGCCGATGGTCCCGGCCGGCAGGGTCAGCACGATCCACGGCCTGATGTTGCGCCCGCGCGCCTTGGCGTCGTGCCACATCCGCACCCGCGTCAGCGCGATCACCAGGTTCACGAACATCTTTGCCCCGCCAAAGCTCTTCAAGTGCGGCCCGACGATGCCCCAGTCGCCGTGTTGCCGCAGCGCCGCGGCAGTGAGCGCGCCGACCAGGACCAAGGTGACGAGGAGCAGGGTGCGTTGCATCGGTGGCGCCGATGGTGTCTCGAGGCACGCAGTGTCGAAGCGGCGGCGGCCGGCCGCAACTGCCTCCCAGGTCATTGCCGCGGCGCGTGCGGCCGCGCCCGGGTGCACCGGCACTGGCCACCCGCCTCGCGATGGTGCAGGGCGAGCGGGTCTTCTGCGACGCGCGCGCTGCAGCGCGCAGGGGCCGGCCACACCCGTGGCCTGATCCTTGCTGTGCGCCACGCCAGTCCTGCGGCCCTGCGCCGTGTGAAGAAAAGCATTGACGATGTAACCCGGTTACATCAGAATTCGATCACGAGTTACAACGCCGGCAGACGCTTGCGCCGCGCCGGCCTGAAGGCCATGGTCACAGCCGCCGTCGAAAGCATCACCCGCCGCATCCGCGAGCGCAGCGCGCCGACGCGCAACGCCTACCTGCAGCGCATCGAGCGCCATGCCCGGCGCGAGCGCAGCACCGACCGCATGGGCTGCGCCAACGTGGCCCATGCTTTCGCCGCACTGCCCAGCCACGACAAGCTGCGCGTGGTGGCACAGCGTGCGCCGCACATCGGCGTGGTCAGCGCCTACAACGACATGCTGTCGGCGCACCAGCCCTACGAGAGCTATCCGGCCGTGATCCGCGACGCGGCGCGCAAGCTCGGCGCCACGGTGCAGGTGGCCGGCGGCGTGCCGGCGATGTGTGATGGGGTGACGCAGGGGCTGCCGGGCATGGAACTGAGCCTGTTCTCGCGCGACACCATCGCGATGGCCACCGCCATCGCGCTGACGCACGATGTCTTCGACGCGGCGCTGCTGCTCGGCGTGTGCGACAAGATCGTGCCCGGGCTGTTGATCGGTGCGCTGCACTTCGGCCACCTGCCCTGTGTGTTCATTCCGGCCGGGCCGATGGGCACGGGGCTGTCGAACTCGGCCAAGTCGAAGGTGCGCGAACGGGCGGCGCAGGGCCACGTGGGCCGCGAGGCACTGCTCGAAGCCGAAAGCGCGGCCTACCACGGTCCCGGCACCTGCACCTTTTACGGCACCGCCAACAGCAACCAGATGCTGCTCGAGGCGATGGGCCTGCATGTGCCCGGATCGGCTTTCGTGCACCCACATGCCAGCTTGCGTGAAGCGCTGACGCGCGAGGCCGTGGCTACGGTGCTCAGGCGCGTGCAGGGCCCGAACTTCCTGCCCATCGGCCAGCTGGTCGACGATCGCGTGATCGTCAACGCGATGGTCGCGCTACTGGCCACCGGCGGCTCCACCAACCACCTGATCCACTGGGTGGCGGTGGCCCGTGCCGCCGGCATCCTGATCGACTGGAGCGACTTTGCCGAGCTGTCGGCCACCACGCCGCTGCTGGCCCGCGTCTACCCCAACGGCGCGGCCGACGTGAACCAGTTCCAGGCGGCCGGCGGCCCGGGTTTCGTGCTGCGCGAGTTGCTGGATGCTGGCCTGATGCACGACGACGTGCCGGCCGTCAGCGAGCGTGGCCTGCGCGCGCATGCCGAGGTCCCTGCACTACAGGGCGAGCAGCTGCGCTGGAGCGCGCTGCCGGCGGACAGCGGCGACACGCAGATCGTGCGCAAGGCGGTCGCGCCGTTCTCGGCCAGCGGCGGCCTGAAGCTGCTGATCGGTAACCTGGGCCGCGCGGTCATCAAGGTCTCGGCCGTGCCCAACGACCGCCATGTCATCGAGGCGCCGGCCAAGGTCTTCGCCAGCCAGGAGGCGCTGCTGCAGGCTTTCAACGCCGGCATGCTGGAGCGCGACTTCATCGCGGTGGTGCGCTTCCAGGGCCCACGCGCCAACGGCATGCCCGAGTTGCACAAGCTGACGCCGCCGCTGGCGGTGCTGCAGGGCAGGGGCTTCAAGGTGGCGCTGGTCACCGACGGACGCATGAGCGGCGCGTCGGGCAAGGTGCCGGCGGCCATCCACGTCAGCCCCGAGGCCCTGGCCGGCGGGCCGTTGGCCAAGGTGCGCGACGGCGATCTCATCCGCCTGGACGCGGTGGCCGGCACGCTGCAGGCGTTGGTCGAGCCGGCGTCATGGGCGGCGCGCGAACCGGCCGTGCTGGACGAAGCCGCAGCCGAGGCCAATGGCCACGGCCTCGGCCGCGAACTCTTCGCCGGCCTGCGTCGCAACGTCGTCAGCGCCGAAGAGGGCGCCTGCTCCTGGATGTGAATTGACCCACCCCCGTACGCGCTTCGCGCGCCTCCTCAAGGGGGCGCCGCAGGCGGACCGGCAAAGCCGGATCCGCGGCGGTCGCTCGATTCACGCGTACCACGCGCCGTGCACTTGTTCCATGAAGGTCCGCCGATGAATACGCTCGATCTGGTATCCCACGGCCCGGTGATCCCGGTGATCGTCATCCAGCGCGTGGCCGACGCGGTGCCGCTGGCGCGTGCGCTGCTGGCTGGCGGCGTCAAGGTGCTGGAGATCACGCTGCGCACGCCGGTGGCGCTCGACTGCATGCGCGCCATATCCGCGGCCGTGCCCGAGGCCCTGGTCGGCGCCGGCACCATCCGCTCGGTGGCCGATGCGCAGGCTGCACTCGATGCCGGCTGCCGCTTCGGCGTCAGCCCCGGCTATGCGCGCGACATCGGCCGGGCCTGCCGGGATATCGGCCTGCCGCTGCTGCCCGGCGTGGCCACGGCCAGCGAGGTGATGGCCGCCAGCGCCGACGGCTACGACTTCCTGAAGTTTTTCCCGGCCACCGCGGCCGGCGGCGTGCCAATGCTGAAGGCCCTGGCCGGGCCCTTTGCCGACGTGCTGTTCTGTCCCACCGGCGGCATCACGCTGCAGACCGCGCCGCAGTTCTTGTCCCTGCCCAACGTGCGGGTGTGCGGCGGCTCGTGGCTGACGCCGCAGGACGCGGTGGACGCGCAGGACTGGGCGCGCATCACCGCGCTGGCGCGCGCCGCCAGCGCACTGCGTCAAGTCGCCTAGGCGATAGTCTTCCCAGGGTAACTCCCGCCCCTGCACACCCTTTCGCGCAGCGGTGTGTGCACGTAGACTCGCGCCGGCCAAGCACCCCAGGTCGGGTGCATGCTGCTCGAGTCACGTTCCGGCCGCACTGCGGCCCGCATTCACAGGAGACTTCCCCATGCAATTGCGCAAACTGCTGATGCTGGCCGGTGCCACCGTCGCGCTGTCCAGCGGCATCGCCCAAGCCCAGACGGCGCTGAAGATCGCGTCCGCGGCCCAGCCCGGCTCGGTGCTGATCGGCTTCGTCGACGAGACGGTGGACAAGATCAACAAGGGCTCCAACGGCGCGCTGAAGAGCGAGCGGCTGTTCATCGGCAGCGAGCAGGAGATCACCACGCAGGTGGCACGCGGCCGGCTGGAGATGGGCAGCATCTCCTACACCGGCACCTCGGTGCTGATCCCCGAGGCGGCGCTGCTGAACATGCCCTACCTGTGGAAGAGCGATGCCGAGCGCGACTACGTCACCGACACCCACGCGCTGCCGGTGATGAAGAAGATCTTCGAGACCAAGGGCCTGGTCATCCTCGGCCTGGGCGACGTCGGCTGGAACGACGTCGTCTGCAAGAAGGCCTGCCTGACGCCGGCCGACGTCAAGGGCATGAAGGTGCGCGTGTCGCCGGCGCCATCGTCGAAGATGTTCTGGGGCTCGCTCAACACCAACGGCGTGCAGATGCCGCTGTCGGAGCTGTTCCCGGCGTTGCAGAGCGGCCTGGTCGAAGGCGCGGACCTGCCGTTCCTGTACTACATCACCACGCCGGCGGCGCAGAGCGCGCCGCACTACGTGATGACGCGGCACCTGCACCATGGCTCGACCTTCGTCATCAACAAGGGCGTGTGGGACAAGCTCACGCCGGATCAGCAGAAGCTGGTGGCCGGCGCGCGGCCCGACGTGGCGCGCGTGCGCAGTGAAGTGGCCGCCACCGAGAAGCCGAAGATGGCCGAGTTCAAGGCCAAGGGCGGCTTCGTGCACGAGCTGACGCCGGCGCAACGCGCCGAATGGGCCAAGCTGGTCGAGCCGAACCAACAGAAGATGGTCGACGAGATTGGTGGCCAGTCGGCCGAACTGTGGGCCGCCATCCAGAAGGGCAAGCAGGAGTACGCCGCCAAGGGCGGCAAGTAGGTCCCCAGGCTCGCATTGGCGCCCGGCACATGGACGCGGCACGCCGCCTGCTGAGAGGGCTGTGGTTGCTGGAGGCCACGGTCTGCGTGCTGGCCTTCTCCATCACCGCCGTCGCGCTGATGGCCGACGTGCTCGGCCGCGAGTTCTTCGGCAACGGGATCTTCGGCGCCCAGCGCCTGGCCGTATGGAGCACCGCCGTCGCCGGGTTGGTGGGTTTTGCGCTGGTCACGGCCGAGGCCGGGCACCTGCGGCCGCGTTTTGCCGACGGCTGGCTGCCCAAGGCAGCCGAGCCGTATATCGACCGGCTGGCCGAGCTGATCTCGGCAGCGATCTGCATCTTCCTGGGCTGGTACGCGATCGACTTCGTGCGCAACTCGGCCGCACTGGGCGAGCGCGGCATGGCGATCCCTATCCTGGTGTGGCCGATCCAGATGATCCTGCCCTGGATGTTCTTCTCGTCGGCGCTGCGCCACCTGTGCTTCGCCGCATGGCCCGCGCTGAAGCCGGTGCCCAAGCAGGAGCATTGATGAGGCGCGGCGGCTGACATGGTCTGGCTCGGGCTGCTCGCGATCGTGCTGCTGTTGCTGCTGCTGCGGCAGAGCCTGGTGCTGGTGCTGGCGGTGGCCACGGCCTACGTGCATGTCTTCGTTGCCAACAGCAAGATCGAATTCCTGATCCAGGACTTCTGGTTCACGGTCGACCGCGAGGTGCTGCTGTCGGTGCCGCTGTTCATGCTGGCCGGCAACGTCATGTCGCGCGGTTCGATCGCGCGCCGGCTGATCAACTTCATGTCGGCCTTCACGTCGCCGATTCCGGGCGGGCTGGCGGTGGCTTGCGTGCTGTCCTGCGCGGCCTTCGCGGCCATCAACGGCTCGTCGATCGTGACCATGCTGGCGGTGGGCACGATCATGTATCCGGCGCTGGTGGCGCGCGGCTATTCGCAGAGTTTTTCCATCGGCGCCATCGCCTCGGCCGGTACGCTGGGCATCATCATTCCGCCGTCGATCCCGCTGATCCTGTACGGCATCATGACCGAGGAGAACATCGCGCACCTGTTCGTGGCCGGCATCGGCCCGGGGCTGCTGCTGATGACCATGTTCGCCGTCTATTCCTTCTGGGTGAACCGGCACATCGAGCGCACGCCCTTCAGCATGGCCACCGCAGGGCAGGCCACCTACGGCGGTATCTTCGCGATCCTGCTGCCCTTCATCATGATCGGCGGCATCTACACCGGCTGGTTCAGCCCCACCGAGGCCGGCGCGGTGTCGCTGGCCTATGCGCTGCTGATCGAGTTCTTCGTGCACGAGGACGAACACGCCAAGCCGGCGCCGGCCGGCGCGGCTTTAGGCCAGCGCGTGCGCCACTACCTGGCCACGCGCGAGATGAACCTGCGCACGCTGATCGACGTGATCCTCGAGACCACCAAGCTGCTGGCCACGCTGCTGCCGCTGCTGTGCATCGCCGGTAGCCTGAACACCATCCTCGACCATTCGGGCGTGCCCAAGCAGATGGTGGCGTCGCTGTCCGAGGCCATCACCAGCCCGACGCTGATGATGCTGGGCATGAACATCCTGCTGCTGATCGTCGGCTGCCTGATGGACGTGGGCTCGGCCATCCTGATCCTGGCGCCGCTGCTCAAGCCGCTGGCCGTGGCCATCGGCGTGGACCCGGTGCACTTCGGCATCATCATGATCTCCAACCTGGAGATCGGCTACCTGACGCCGCCGGTGGGCCTGAACCTGATCGTGGCGATGGCGGCCTTCAAGGTCGCCTTCGGCACCATCGTCAAGTCGGTGGTGCCCTTCATCACCATCATGCTGTTCTGGCTGGTGATCGTCATCGTCTATCCGGCGCTGTCGCTGGGATTGCTGGGCCGATGAACGGCGACGCCGCGCTGCGCGAGCGCGCCGCGCGAGTGATCCCCGGCGGCCTGTGGGGCCACATGCGGGTGCAGGGCCTGCCCGCGGGTTTCCCGCAGTTCTTCCAGCGTGCTGACGGCTGCCGGTTGTGGGATGCCGACGGCCGCGAGTTCATCGACTTCATGTGCAGTTGGGGCCCGGTCGTGCTGGGCCACCACGATGCCGAGGTCGAGGCCGCAGCCGAGGCCCAGCGCCGCGCCGGCGACACGATGAACGGCCCCGCGCCGGTGCTGGTGGACCTGGCCGAGACCTTCACCGCCATGGTGGCGCATGCCGACTGGACGATCTTCGCCAAGAACGGCACCGACGCCACCACGATCTGCGTGACCACGGCGCGCGCCGCCACCGGCCGGCGCAAGCTGCTGGTGGCGCGCGGCGCCTACCATGGCGCCGCGCCGTGGTGCTCGCCGTCGCTGGCGGGCGTGACCGCCGAGGACCGGGTGCACCTGGTGCCCTACCGCTACAACGAGATCGCCAGCCTGGAGCAGGCCGCAGCCGCTTGCGGCGACGACCTGGCCGGCGTGCTGGCCTCGGCCTTCCGCCACGACTACGGCGTCGACCAGGAACTGCCCACGCGCGAGTTCGCCCACGCCGCGCGCGAGCTGTGCGATCGCAGCGGCGCGGCGCTGATCCTGGACGAGGTGCGCGCCGGCGGACGCATCGACCTGGCCGGCAGCTGGGAATCGATGGGTGTGCGCCCTGATTTGTCGGCGTGGAGCAAGGCCATTGCCAACGGCCATGCACTGGCGGCCGTCACCGGCACCGACCGCTTCCGCGAGGCCGCCGCATCGATCTTCGTCACCGGTTCGTTCTGGTGCGGCGCGGTGGCCATGGCCGCAGCGCTGGCCACGCTGCGCAAGCTGCAGGCGGTGGACGGCATCGCCCACATGCTCGCGATGGGCCAGCGCCTGCGCGACGGCCTGGCGCGGCAGGCCGCAGCGCACGGCTTTCGCATCCGCCAGAGTGGGCCGCCGCAGATGCCGATGCTGCT
>JAGTRL010000153.1 GCA_018261815.1 Pseudomonadota bacterium | reverse complement strand
GCGCTGCGCCTGAACTTTTCGCCGGACCTGCGGCTGCAGGCCGATCGGGCGATCGGTTAGTTGCTGCGGGCACGGCGGCTGCCCGCTGAGGGGCACGATCCGCTGGGGTTTGCCGTGACCGATTTGCGGCGATGCCATCGAGCACGCGTGGCGCGGCGCCTCGCCCAGCGACGGTGCGTCCTGCGATACAAACCGGCCGCGCACTGACAAACGCTGGTTACCGCCGCGGCCCACACTGCCCTTCATGCCGCCGTGCCGCAAACCTTCTGCGCCACGTGGCCTGCCAAGGAGCCAGGATCATGAACACGCAGCCCCGTTTCCGTAGGCGCGACCGCCAATCGCAGCAGCGCCTCGCCCTGACGCCCGATGCCGGCGATCTGCGCATACCGCCGCGGCCGCGCAGCGCGCAATGCAGCGCGGCACTGCTTTGGACCGCGCTGATGCGTCGCAGCCTGTGGCGGCTGTGGCGCACGCTGCACACCCGTGCGCCGCGAGCGACGGTGTGGTGCTGAGCTTTGGTGAGGTGTCGACCATGAACGAGCTGCTGACATTGAACGTCTTCGCGCAGTCCTTGCCCTTCGCGGTCATCGGCGTGGCGCTCTTTGCCGGCCTGATCGCGCTGCCCTGGTGGCCGCGGCGCCGGCCGCACGACGCGCCTGCGGTGCACGATGCAGTGATCGCGCAGCACGTGCGCGTGGCCCCGACGCTGCCAATGGGAGCGTTCCACGTCCGCGGCGGTGCCGACCAGGCGGCGGCGCTGGGCTACGACACGGCCGAGCGGGCCACGCCAAGCTCTCCGGCGTTCCGGCCGACCGATGTCGAGCCGGTGGCGATCGTCATCGACCGGCACATCGCGCCGGCCTGAGCCGCGCTACGCTGTCGCGGTCCCGCGGTCGGAGCTTCGTCACCATGCGCCTGAACCACGTCACCTTGATCGTCACCGAGCTGCGGCGCTCGCTGCGCTTCTATCGGGCGTTGGGCCTGGTGCCGATAGTGCATGAACCGCCCCGCTACGCACGATTGCAGTCTCCTGACGGGGACTGGACGCTGTCGATCGAGGTCACCGGTGAGGCCGCGTTGCCACCCCGCGTGCAGCTGTACTTCGAATGCGAAGCGCTGGACGAGCGCGTGGCGCTGCTGCGCGCGGTCGGGCTGCAGTTCCATCAGCTGCCCACGGACATGGACTATCTGTGGCGCGAGGCGCGGCTGTCCGACCCCGATGGTCATGAACTGCGCCTGTACCGGGCCGGACCGAACAGGCTCGACCCGCCGTGGAAGATCAATCCAGCCGACGTGCCTGATTGACGCATGTGCGCGAAGGGGTCACCTGCCGGCGGCGAACTGCGGCAGCGGGCGACGATCCTCGGTCTGCGTCCTGGGCGGCGTGGTTTCTGGCCCGCCGAGGCAGCGCGGGTTCATGCCGATGCCCTGGCCATCGTGCCGCCCATCCGGCACGCCACAGTCGTGTTCGGCCATACCAGTGCGGCTGCGGCAAGCGCGAGCACGATGTCCAGCCGCCAGCTCCAGTCGTCGGCTCCGGTGGCAGCGGCCGACCAGCCACCGAACCCGATGCCGACGAAGCTGCCCAGCTGGTGCACCAGCATGACCACGCCGAGCAGCGCGCCCAGGCGCTGCACGCCGTGCTGGCGCGCGATCAGCTGCGAGGTCGGCGGCAGCGTGGCGATGAAGCTCGCGCCCATCAGCGCGGCAAAGCCGAGCATCACCACCGGCGTGCTCGGCAACAGCAGCAGCGCAGCCACGCCGGCGGCGCGCAGCAGGTGCAGGCCGGCAAGCAGCCGCGCCGCATCGTGCCGCTGCAGCGCCATGCCGGTGGCCAGGCTGCCGGCGATGTTGGCGGCGCCGGCCACGGCGATCCACGGGCCGGCGAGCGTGGGCGGCAGGCCGCAGCGCTCGATCACGCCGGGCATGTGCACCGACAGGAAGCCGACGTGAAAGCCGCACACCCCGAAGCTGGCGGCGACGCGCCAGAAGCGCGCATCCCGCAGCACGTCGGCCACCGGCTGGGAGCACGGTGCCAGTGCGTGGCCAGGCGTGCGGCGAAAAGGCAGGGCCAGCGGCAGCGCTAGCAGGCTCAGTGCGGCGGTGGCGGCCAGAGCCCAGGCCCAGCCGCGTTGGCTGATGGCCCATTGCGTGGCCGGGCCGAGCAGCAGTTGCCCGGCCGAGGCGCCGGCGCCGACCAGCGCCACCGCCATGCCGGCGTGCGCCGCCGGTACGGCGCGGTTCAGCGGACCCAAGAGCAGGCCGTTGCTGGCTACCGCGCTGCCGGCCGCGTTGCTGGCCACCAACGCGGGCAGCACCACCGCAGCCAGCGGCCAGGCGGCGGGCAAGGCGGTGCTCAGTGCCAGCAGCACGGTGCCGACGACGATGATGCGGGCGGCGCCAAATCGGTCGCTGAGCATGCCCAGCAGCGGCTGCGCAAAGCCGATGGCCAATTGGCCCAGCGCCAGCGCGAAGCTCAGGCGGGCCAGGCCGATGCCCGAGGCCGTGTTCAGCGGCGACAGGAACAGCCCGAAGGCGGTGCGCGAGCCAGCCACCAGCGCCATCAGTGCGGCGGCGGCCAGCGTCAGGCGCCAGGCCGAAGCGTTCATTGGACTACCCTTCGCGCAGCGCGCTCCGGGCTGAGAGCTTGGGAATGGGCCGGTGCGCTCATGGCAAGGACCGCATTGCCGCGCGGCGCGTGGCCGGCGCGGCGCCGATCACCTCGGCGACCAGCGAGCCCAACTCGCTGCGGTGTATGCCGATGTCGTGCAGGATGTGGTCGTCCAGCGATTGCAGCTCGCGCAGCGCCGCGCGCCGGCGGCGGCTGCGCTGCCAGGCGGCTGCGCCGCTGCGCAGTGCCGCCACCACGGCAAACACGAACCGCTGCAGCGCGGTGGGGGCATGAAGGGTGTGGACCGAAGTGCTCATGATGTGTTCTCCTTGAGGGTGAGGGCCCGGGCGTGCCGAGGCGCAGCCCAGGCCTGGGTTTCAGGCGGCCATCGGCAATGGCGCGCATTGCGGCACGGCGTAGCTCAGCGGCGCCAGCGCAGCCTGGATGCGCGCGCCCTGTTGCGCATCGACCAGCGCGAACAGCACCTTCTGGAAGCGCGGCTCCATCACGCCGGAGACGATGTACTGCCAGCGGTAGGCCTTCAGCATCAACGCGTGGATCTGCTCCTTCTGCGCGTCGCTGAAGGCGGTGCCGGCGATGGCGATGAAGTAGCCGGCGTCGGCCGCGGCCTGCGCTTGCAGAATGCCGTCTACCGCGCCGACCAGCGCGATCAGTTCGTCGACCGCGGTGTCCCGCTGTGCCTGGCTCAGCGTCGCGTCTTCCGCAACCAGTTCGAGCTCGTCGAGGATGGCGTGCTGCGACTCCTCGCGCCAATGGAACAGGAACACGTCCTTCCACAGCGGCGACAGGTTGGCGTCGGGCTCGATGCTGGCGCGGTAGTGCGCCTGCGTGAACAGCTCGATGTCCAGCGTCAGTGCCAGTACCGCCCAGGTGCTGGCGCCGAGCACGGCCTTGGCGACCGCATTGGCATCGGCGGTCATCACGTAGCCGGCCGGCATGTCGGCGGCCATCATGCTTTCCAGGCGGCGGAACATCGCCTGGTGCTTCAGCTCCTCGTCGGTCATGCGCACCAGCGCCTCCAGCGCCACCTGGTCGTCCAGCGCCTTGGCCTGCGCCACCTGCATCACCTTGGCGGCGATGAAGCGCTCGACCAGGCCGAAGATGTAGGCATAGCTGCGGCCCTGCACCTGGCTGAGCAGGCGCTGGTCGGCCGGGCTCAGGAAGCCCAGTTCGTCGACCAGCGACAGACCGGTGGGCAGGAAGGTCTTGGCGTAGTCGAAGCTGCGGCCGCGGATGACGTCGCGCTCGATCTCCCAGCGCACGCGCTTGGACACTTCGATGACCTTGGCGTAGCGCTCGGTGTGGGGGGTGCTTGCATTCATGGTGAAACTCCTGGTTGGCTTTGAGAGGGTGGTCCGGCACCGGCCGGACCGTCGCGCGGGGCCCGCCTTCTCGAGCCAAGGCCCCTTGCCGCGCCGCTGCGCATTTGCATGCGTCGTGACATGGCAGGCAGTCTGGGCAGCGCGGGTATCGGCGATGCGTCGCACAGCCGCGGCTGTGTAGCCATGCTGTCGCGACGCCGCGACCACGCGCACCGATGCAACCGACGCGTATTTGCCGACGCATTCGGGCGCACGCCTTGTAGCGGCGGTGTATCAGGGGCTACCGCGGCAGCGGCGTGCGCGGCAGAATGGCCGCATGGAAACGCACACCCGCCTGCTCATCGTCGACGACGATCCGTCGGTGCGCGCCATGCTGCGCGAGTACCTCGAGGGCCATGCCTTCGTCGTGGCCGAGGCCGGCAGCGGCGCGCAAATGCGCGAATCCCTGGAACGCGAGCTGCCCGACGCCGTGCTGCTGGACCTGCGCCTGCCCGGCGAGGACGGGCTGACGCTGGCCAGGTACCTGCGCGAACACTACGACCTGGGCATCATCATGGTCACGGCCTCGGCCGACGTCATCGACCGTGTCGTCGGCCTCGAGCTCGGTGCCGACGACTACATCGCCAAGCCCTTCGACCCGCGCGAGCTGCTGGCGCGGGTCAAGAGCGTGCTGCGCCGGCTGCAGGCACGGCCGCCGGCCGAAGCCGCCACCGCTGCGGCCGCGGCAGCCCCGCAGCGGCGCAGCTTCGGCCGCTGCCAGATCGACCTGGAGTCGCGCCGCCTGTTCGAGGCCGACGGCAGCGAAGTGCCGATGACGGCGATGGAGTACGAACTGCTGCGCGTGTTCCTGGCCAACCCCAACCGCGTGCTGTCGCGCGACCAGTTGCTGATGCACACGCGCAACCGCGAGTGGGAGCCTTTCGACCGCTCCATCGACATCCGCATCGGTCGGCTGCGGCGCAAGGTCGAGCCCGACCCGCAGGGTGAGCCGCGCTGCATCCGCACGGTGCGCAACGCCGGCTACATGTACGTGCCCTAGGCCGTCAGCGCGGCGGTGGCAGCGGCTTGCCCCACATGCGCTGCCACAGCCAGGGCAGGGCGCGCTGCACATCGGGCCGCCGGCCCACCTGCTCGGGCCTGTCGAGCGGCACCGGCGGGCTGTGCCGCTGGGCCACCGCGAAGCTGAAGAAGTAGGCCGGCTCCTGGCCCATGCGCAGGTCGCTGACCAGCACTCGGCCAGCCTCGTCCTGCAGCTTGTAGAAGCCCTTGCTGAAGGCGGCGATGCGTTGCACGCCGTCGATGCCTTGCAGTTCACCGGCCAGGGCCATGCCGCGGTCGAAGCGGTCGAAGCTGATGCGCGGCTCGGCATCGAGCAGTGAATGAAAGCCCTCGTGGTAGTGCGCGCCGTCCACCGCCACCACGCGCCACAGCAGCGAGTTGAAGGTCGTCGGCGTCACCAGCAAGCGCTCGGCCCGGATGCCCTGCGCCTGCAGCGATGCGCGCGCGATGTGCTCCACCTGCTGCTGCGCCACGACGCCCCAGCCCAGGTAGGCGGTGCTGAGCGCAAGGCCGAGCACGTTGGCGCGATGCCCGGTCGCGCTGCCGCGCGAGGCCAGGACCCAGCCGGCGCCGACCAGCAGCGGCAGCGTGTACAGCGGGTCGATGATCGAGATGCTGCCGACACCGAAGGGATGGTTCGTGAAGGGCAGCGCCAGCTGCGTGCCGTAGACCGTCATCGCGTCGAGCAGCGGGTGCGTCACCAGCACCAGCCACAGCGCCAGCCACCAGCGCCGCCACAACGCCCATTCGCCATGCAGCCGGGCGACGGCCGCACCCAACGGCAGCGAGAACAGCGTCAGCCAGAACAGGGCATGGGTCTCGGCGCGGTGCAGCACCATGTTGCGGATCGGGTCGCCATGGTCGAGCAGCACGTCCAAGTCGGGCAGCGTGCCGGCGATGCCGCCCCACATCGCGGCCTTCCATACGGCGGTGCGCCGGCCCATGACGGCCACGCCGACGGCCGCGCCCAGCGCGAGTTGCGACAGAGAATCCATGGCGTCGGATTCTGCGCGGCCTGGCCAATCCTTCGTGCGTATGCGGCCTTGCGCCGCTGCCGATCGGACTAGCGGATGCGGCGCGCCTCGATGTAGAAGCGCTTCTCGTGGGCCTCGCCCATCGAGAAGGTCTTGCGCGGCAGCGGGCCTTCGAGCAGCACGCGCTTGATCAGCTCGCTCTTGCCGACGGTGTCCAGGTGCAGGCCGATGTGGCCGCTTTGGCTGCCCAGCCGCTCGAGTACGTCGTCGCCGTGTACGTAGTCCACCTGTTCGGCGCCGCCGCGGTCGAGGAGGCGGTCGACGAAGGCCTGCACCGTGCCCACCGCCAGCGACGACGGCGGTTCGTCGATCTCGATCACGGCAAAGCGCCTGCCGGGGCCGATGAGGCCGAAGGCCTGTGTCGCCTTGTGGTCCTTCAAGCGCTGGCGCATGGCCTCGCCGCTGGCCACGTCGATGCAGCGCAGCCGGGCGCCGTATTCCTCGGCCAGCGCCTGGCGCGGATCGGCGCTCACGCCGAACAGCAGGCGGTGGATCGGCTCGAAGGCCAGCGCCGGGTCATGGATGTTGACGACCTCGACCAGTGCATGCCGGCCCGGGTGCTGCAGGCCGACACTGGCCTTGGCCATCTCCCAGATCGACTTGGCAGTGGCCAGCGAATGGTTGCCGTCGCCCACCGCAAACAGCATCGGTGGCGTGCCGGCCGGCACGGCGTAGCGTTCGCTGAAGGCCTGGGGGTCGGCCAGAGCCTGCAGCGCGCGCAGCACCTGCGCGCCCTGCGCAGCGGACAACGCATGGCCGCTGACATGGCCGCCGCCGCTCATCAACTCGGTGTCGTACAACGGGCGCAGCGCGCTGCGCTCGGCGGCCACCGGTTCGATGACCGTGGCATGTGGGTCGTCGATCAGCACCAGGATGTGCGGCAGCTCCAGCTCGGCGCCGCGCCGCACCTCGATGCGCGGCGCCAGGCGCTCGACGATGGTGCCTTCGGTAGGCCGGATCAGGCTGGTGGAACTGGGGCTGAAGTCGTAGTGCTCCAGGTCCAGCTCGAGCATCAGTCCGCGGCGCGTGTGCGCGCCGATGCGGCGCTCGACCAGTACCGCGCCGGCATGCTCGGTGAGCAGGCCTTCGGCCAGGTAGCGGCGCATCGTGGCCTGGATGCGCGCGATGCGCGCCGGTGCATCGGCCGCACCCAGGTACACCTCGGGAAAGATCAGGTGCAGCGTCGAGGGCGCGTCGCCGACCTCGCGCTCCACCTGCTGCCAGTACTGCGGCTCGGCGGTGTACTGGTCGCAGGCAATGACGGCCCATCTGGCCAGGTCGACACCCGGCCGCGGCAGGCAGATGCGCGGCAGCCTGAAGCCCGTGGGGGTGTCCATGTGCTGTGCTCCTTTTTTTCGATGCGGCCGATGGTAGCGAGCTCCCCTCGTGCCGGCTTTGATCCCGTGGCCGGGATGATTGTGTCCGTTGTCAACGGCGGCACAATGCCCCCCATGGCAAACATTGCGTCCCTCCTCAAGAGCGAGATCTCGCGCGTCGCGCGCAAGGAAGTGCGCGGCGAGACCGTGGGCCTCAAGAAGGCGATCAGCAACTACCGCAGCGAGATCGCGGCGCTGAAGCGGCGCGCACAAGCGCTGGAGAGTGAGCTGCGCCGTCTGAGCAAGGCCGTCGGCAAGACCGCATCGGCCGCGGCGGACGGTGCGGCACCCACGAGCGCGCAACGCTTCAGCCCCAAGGGCCTGGCCTCGCAGCGCAAGCGCCTGGGCCTGTCGGCGCAGGAGTGCGGGCTGCTCGTCGGCGCCTCCGGCCAGTCGATCTACAACTGGGAAGACGGCAAGGCCCGGCCGCGTGCCAAGCACCTGCAGGCGCTGGCTGCGCTGCGCAGCATGGGCAAGAAGGACGCGGCGGCGCGTCTGAGCGAGCTGCGCGCGCGGTAGCGTTTCAGCGGCTCTTCAGCCGCTGCATCACCGGCCCGTCGCTGCGGTACGACCAGCAGGTGTCGACGAGCGCCTCCAGGCGCCAGATGCGTACCGGTTCGGCCTGGCCCGCGCGTCGCGGTGCATGCGCGTTGGACGCGAAGGCCTGCACCGAGGCCGCGGCCATGGCCTCCAGCAGCGCCAGCATGTGGGTGCAGCCTTCGCTGCCGCCGAGTCGCTCGCGCAGCTCCTTGCGAAAGCCGCGGTCCACCGACAGCCCCAACAGCCGCTGGAAGTTGGGGTTGACCTCGGCGCAGCCGCTGTAGGGCGTGCCGGGCATGGCCGAGGCCAGCGCGTGGATGCGGCGCTCGCGGTCCACGGTCAAGCGCAACTGCATGTGGTGCAGCGCCGAGCCCGGCGGACAGTGACCGCGGAACTCGCTGTCGTAGGCAAAGGGCCTTGTGTCGATGAAGCGCGCGTCGATGTCGAGCATGCCGTCGTCGCGGCGAAAACTGCGGCAGACGATGCTGCGCGTGTGCAGTGCCTCGCGCGGCGCCGGTGGCGGCAGGCACCAGCCGCCCTCCAGATCGGCATGCAGGTCGTCGCCGGGCACGGTCATGGCAGCTCCAGGTTCAGGGAGTGGAAACGCACTGCATTCGATGCTCGCACGGGGATGGCCTCATAGCACGATCGCCGACACGAAACCGAAGTAGATCAGCAGGCTCAGCACATCCTGCACGATCGTCGCCAGCGGGCCGCTGCCATAGGCCGGGTCGACGCCGAAGCGCTGCAAGGCCCAGGGCAGCAGCAGTCCGAGCGAGGACGCGACCATGCTCGCGCCGGTCAAGGCCAGCGTCACCGCGGCGGCCAGCCGCATCTCGCCGAACACCAGCCAGACCATCGGAAAGGCCAGCAGCGCCAGCACCAGACCGATCAGCAGCCCGGTACGCAATTCGCCGCCGAGCAGCCGGCCGAGTCCGGCATGGCTGAGCGACAGGCCGCGCACGGCCACCGCCTCGGTCTGCGTGCCGATGGCATCGGCCAGGTACACCAGCCCAGGGATGAAGAAGGCCAGCGCCGGCTTGGCCGACAGCGCGGTCTCGAAGCGGGCGACCACGAAGGTGGCGAGCATGCTGCCGGCCAGACCGACGATCAGCCAGGGCAGCCGGTGGCGCACGCGGCGCATCGGGGGCTCTTCCAGCGCCTCGCGCGCCTGCAGCGATTCGCGCGAGATGCCGGCCAGGCGGTGCAGGTCCTCGACATGCTCGCGGCGCAGGATGCGCATCAGCGTGTCCGGCCCGACCACGCCGACCAGTCGCCCGCCTTCGTCGACCACCGGCATCGCCGTCGCGCCGTGGTGCAGTGCCACCGAGGCCATGCGCTCCTGGTCGGTGCCCGGCAACACGCGCGGGCCGTCGCGCCGCGCCGCCTCGCCAAGCGGCCTGGCGTCGCCCAGCGCCAGCAGCTCGGCGGCGCCGAGCGTGCCCAACAGGCGCCTGTCGGCATCGACCACGCACACCAGGTTCCAGTGTGTGTCGTGGCGACGCTGAAGCCGTGCGCGCAGCTCGCCGGCCGTCTCGCCGGAATCGGCGAGCACGGCCAGCGCTCCGACATGGTGGGCCGAAGTCTCGTGCAGGGGCGGGCGGTGTCGCGGCATCTCGACGGCTTGGGTTGCGCCGCTGGATTGTGCGCGCGGCGGCCGACAGGTCCGTGCCGTGGTCGCGTTGACGCCGCGCCCCCGACGCGGCAAATAATGGCCCCCTGAACCCCAAACCCGGAGACCGCACATGGCCTATGCCGATGCCCGGCTGATCCACGACGCCGACAGCCACCTGATGGAGCTGGACGACTGCTTGGATGCGTTCTTCACGCCGTCGCTGCTGCCGCGCTTCCATGCCAGCGCCGGCTACCGCGCGGCGCTGCAGCGCAACCTGCGGCCCGGCCGCTCGCGCGAGGCCCAT
>JAGTRL010000152.1 GCA_018261815.1 Pseudomonadota bacterium | reverse complement strand
TGGATGCCGCGCTGGCCTCGGCCGTGGTCTGGTTGGACGCGCTGGTCGGCAACGTCGACCGCACGGCGCGCAACGTCAACCTGCTGTGGTGGCACCGGCGGCTGTGGCTGATCGACCATGGCGCGGCATTGATCTTCCAGCACCAGTGGGACGGCCACCTGGAGCGCAGCACGCGGCCCTTCCTGCCCATCCGCGACCATGTGCTGCTGCCGCTGGCGGGCGCGCTGGCCGAGGCCGATGCCGAGTTGTCGCGGCGGCTGACGCCAGCCATGGTCGAGGCCATCGTGCAGCAGATTCCAGACGCCTGGCTGGATGGCGAGCTGCCTTTCGACAGCCCTGAGCAGCAGCGCCAAGCCTACCTCGACCACTTCATCGCGAGGCTGCAGTCGCCGCGTGCCTTTGCACTGGAAGCGCAGCGTGCCCATGCACAGCTATGACTACGCCATCGTGCGGGTGCTGCCACGCGTGGAGCGCGGCGAACAGCTCAATGCCGGCGTGATCCTGTCCTGCGCCGCGATCGGCTACCTGCGCGCGAGCTTCGAGCTTGACGAAGCCGTACTGCGTTGCGTGGCACCGGGGTTGGACCTGGAGCCGATCCGCGCGGCGCTGGCCGGCATCGAGGCGGTGTGTGCCGGCGGCGAGGCGGCCGGGCCGCTGGGCCGGCTGTCCCCACGCGAGCGCTTCCACTGGCTGGTGGCACCGCGCAGCACCAGCGTGCAGGTATCGGCGGTGCACACCGGCCGCTGTGCCGACCTGGACGCCGCGCTCGAGGACCTGGTTCGCAAGATGGTTCGGCGGGCCTGAGGCATTTCCCTTCGCTCACGCTGGGAGCCCTACTACGACCGCCGTATCAAGCAGCCGCCGTGGGACCGGCTCCGCCAGCCCACTGGCGGCTCCCCCTCGAGGGGGAGCGCCGAAGGCGCTGCGGGGGTGGTTCACATCAAAGCTGAAAGCCGACCCACAGCACCATGCCTTCGGCCACGTCGCGCGCCAGCCCCGGCTTGTGCAGCGCGAAGGGCTGCGCCGACTGGCGCTCGCGTTCGAACCAGACGCCGAACCGGCGCACGTCATTGGCTTCGTGGAAGGCGATCATCATTTCGTAATTGAGGAACAGGCTGCGGCTGTCGACGTTGGCCGAGCCGCCCAGCGCCAGTTGGTCGTCGATGACCGCCAGCTTGGCATGCAGCATCTGCGGTGCCAGCCAGATGCGCGCGCCGGCCTGGGCCAGCGCACGCAGCGCGCGGCCGCGCGCGATGTCCGACAGGCGATGGTTGGAGCGCGCCGGGATCAGCAGTTCCACCACCACACCGCGGCGCGCTGCCAGGCACAGCGCCATCAGCAGCGCGGCATCGGGCACGAAATATGGCGTGACCAGCGCGATGTGGCGCCGCGCCTGGTAGGCCGCGGTGAGCAGCAGCGCGTAGACTGTGTCGTCCACCTGGTCCGGGCCGGAGGCGACCAGCTGCGCGCCGTGCGCCGGCGAGTCGTCGGCATCTGCTTCCGGCGGCATCTCCTGCGGCGCCCGCTCGGTGTTGGCAAAGGCCCAGTCGCGCTCGAACAGCGCCAACGCCTGCAACACCAGCGGGCCTTCGAGATCGAAGCTCAGGTCGTGCCAAGCGGCCTTGCCGGGCTCGCCTTCGAAGTATTCCGAGGCCAGGTTGCGCCCGCCGCTCCACAGCCGGCGCGTCTCGGTGGCGCCGTCGACGATCAGCATCTTGCGGTGGTCACGCAGGTTGGTGCGGCCCTTCAGCGGCGAATGAAGCGGCGGCACGAACAGCGCTACGCTGGCCCCTGCGGCACGCAAGGGCTTGAGGTTCGGCCGGCCGGCCATCAGGCTGCCCATGCCGTCGAGCAGCAGGCGCACGCGCACGCCGGCACGGGCCTTCGCGCACAGCTTGTCGATGACCTGCTGACCCACCTGGTCACGGCCGAGGATGAAGGTGCACAGGTCGATCGACTGCTGCGCGGCGTCGAGGTTGCACCACAGCGAGTGCAGCGCCTGGCTGCCGTTGGCATGGACCTGCAGCTCGCGGTAGGCTGCAGGCGCGGGCTGGCCCAACGCATGCAGCGTCTGCAGGGCCCAAGAGCCGCCGGGCGCCAGCGGTTCGACGTTCAGGCCGCGGGCCGTGCGCGGCCGCGCCACCTTGCGCGAGCCGAAGGTCAGGAACATCGGCAACGCGACGTAGGGCAGCAGCACCATGAACAGCACCCACGCGATGGCGGCCGTGGGGTGTCGCCGCTGCTCGAGCAGGTGCGAGGTGACGACATAGGTCAGCAGGCCGACCACCACGACCAGGCCGTGGAGCGAGAGAAAGGAATCCATGATGTGCGCGCGGAGCATACCTGCGGCCGCCGATGTGGTGACCGAGCGAGGCTTGTCTTCAGCGCGGAGGACGCCGCCGCCCCTGCGCGGGCGGTACTGGCCGGTGTCCAGGTCGCACCTGGTGCTTTCGGTCTTGCTGCCGTCGCTCGACGGCACCGAGATCTCGGGGTCGTTGCCGCGCATGACCCGCGGCGGGCGCACCTTCAAGAAGTGACCGGCACGCGGTTGCCGCGGCAAGGTCTTCGTCGGATCCGTGGGCAAGACTTGCCTCGCCCAGCGGACCCGCACGGCCGGCCCCGCCCGGTGCCGATGCGCAAGAATCGGTCTCCTGTTCCTCACCTACTCCACACCATGACCACACTGACACTGCAACAGGCCCAGACCCTTGTCACCGCCGCATTGGCCGAAGCGCGCGCCCAGGGCTACAAGCCGATGGGCGTGGTCGTCGTCGACGCCGCCGCCCAGGTCAAGACCCTGGCCCGAGAGGACGGCGCCAGCGGGCTGCGCCTGGACATCGCCACCGGCAAGGCCTGCGCCGCGCTCGGCATGGGCGTCAGCTCGCGCGTGCTGACGCAGCGCGCCAAGGACCTGCCGGCCTTCTTCATCTCGCTGGCCAGCGTGTCGTCGCAGAAGTTCGTCCCGCAGACCGGCGCGGTGCTGATCAAGGACGCCGCGGGCGAGGTGATCGGTGCGGCCGGTGCATCCGGCGGCACGGGCGACGAGGACGAGGCGATCTGCATCGCCGGCATCGCCGCGGCGGGGCTGAGCCATGGCTGAAGCCTTGCGCAAGGTGATGGTCACGGGCAGCATCCAGGCGCGGCCGGAACGCATCGATGAGTTGCTGGCCTTGAGCCTGGAGCATGTGCGGCGCTCGCGCACCGAGCCCGGCTGCCTTGCCCACTCAGTGCACCGCGACGTAGAGCATCCGCTGCGCCTGGTCTTTGTCGAGGAATGGGCCGATCGCACGGCGCTGCTGGCGCACTTTGCGGTACCGGCCTCGCGTGCCTTCATCAAGGCCGCTGCTGCCTGCGCCACGGACGCACCGGCCATGGCGCTTTACGAGGTCGAGGCCCTGAAACTCTAGAGTCCAAGCCCCCCGTCGACGCGCAAGGTCTGGCCGCAGACGTAGGCGGCCAGAGGCGAAGCCAGAAACAGCACCGCACCAGCCATCTCGTCTGGCGTGCCCAGCCGCTGCACGGGGATCTGCGCCAGTGCGCGCTGCAGCCGCTCGGGGTGCTCGGTGGTCACCTTGGTGAGCTTGGTGTCCACCAGCCCGGGCGCGATGCCGTTGACGCGAATGCCCTGCCCGGCCCAGGCCACGGCCAGCGTGCGGGTCAGGCTGATGACGCCGGCCTTCGACGCCGCATAGGCCGGGTTGCCGATGTTGGCGCCGTAGCCGGCCACCGAGCTGACGGTGATCAGCGCGCCACGCGATGCCGCCAGCATCTCGCGAAAGCGCGTGGCGCAGGCCATGACGCTGTGTAAGTTGACGTCGAGCACGCGCTCGAAGCCGGGCATGGCGAATTCCTGCCGCTTGTACAGCACCGTGCCCTGGCACAGCACGAGCACATCGAGCGCGGCGAAGGGCGGCTGGACGGCATCGACCGAGGAGAAGTTGGACACGTCCACTTGCGCATAGTGCAACCCGGCCAGGTTGGAGCCTTCGTCGACGCGGTAATCCGCGGCGGCAGCACGGGTGCCCCAGACATGCACCTCGGCGCCGCGCTGGCGGAAAGCCTGGGCAATGCCGTTGCCGATGCCGCTGGCGCCGCCGACCACCAGCACGGTCTTGCCGCTGAAGTCCAGATCGTTCATGGCGTGGAAATCCTCCGTTCGGCCTGCCGATGAATGCCAGCATGCATCATGCGCGATCTGCGCTACGTCGCTCGAGGAGACGCGTGATGAAGACCCTGGATCTGATCCGCACTGTGCGTGGCAGCACCGTGCTGATCACTGGTGCAGCCAGCGGCATGGGCCGCGCTGCGGCGCATGTCTTCGCGGCCGACGGCGCGAACGTGGCCGTGACCGACCGCGACGCCGGCGGCGCGGCGCAGGTGGCCGAGGCCATCATGCGCTGCGGAGGCAACGCTCGGTCGTGGACGCTGGACGTGGCCGATGACGAGGCGATCGAGCGCGTGGTGGCCGACGTGGCGATGGCTTTCCGCGGGCTGGACATCGTCATCAACAACGCCGGCGTGGCCCAGTTCCTGGCGCTGGACGACCCAAGCTACGACGCCCAATGGTCGCGGGTGCTCGACATCCTGCTGACAGCGCCGCAGCGCGTGGTGCGCGCCGCGCTGCCTCATCTTCGCCGTTCGCGAGCAGGGCGGGTGATCAACATCGCTTCGACCGAGGCGCTGGCCGCGCAGAACCGCGACAGCATCTACTGCGCAGCAAAGAGCGGCGTGCTCGGCCTGACCCGCGCGCTGGCGGTGGAACTGGGCCGCGACGGCATCACCGTCAACTGCATCTGCCCGGGTCCTATCCATACCGGCATGACCGCCGCCATTGCCGACGCTGACAAGGCGACCTTCGCGCGCCGCCACACGGCGCTGCACCGCTACGGCGAACCCGAGGAAGTGGCGCACGCGATGCTGAGCCTGGCGCTGCCGGCCAGCAGCTACATCACGGGCGCCGTACTGCCGGTGGATGGCGGGCAGACGGCGCGCAGTGCGTGAACGAACAGAGGAGCGAAAAACGGGTCAGCCCCTCGTGAGAGCTGACCCGTTGATTTGATTGGTCGGGACGGCGGGATTCGAACTCGCGACCCCTTGCACCCCATGCAAGTGCGCTACCAGGCTGCGCTACGCCCCGACTGAAAAACTCATTATAGAGGCACCCCCTTGAGGCCCTGACCTCAGGGCGCCAGCAGCTCGCGAATGGACAGCAGTTCCTGGCGAAGTTGCTGCAGGCCGAGTTCGCGCACCTCGGACAGCGGCAGGCCGCCCGCGTCTTCAGCGGCCTGCACCTCGGTTTCGTCCTCGTCCAGATCCTCAACCGGCGACGCGACCTCCGCACCGCCGTTGGCCGACGCGCTGCCACGCACGGCATGGCCCAACTCGGCCAGGCGATTGCGCGCCCCGCTGATGGTGAAGCCCTGGTCGTAGAGCAGGTCGCGGATGCGCCGCACCAGCAGCACCTCGTGGTGCTGGTAATAGCGCCGGTTGCCGCGGCGCTTCATCGGCTTGAGCTGCGTGAACTCCTGTTCCCAGTAGCGCAGCACGTAGGGCTTCACGCCGCAAAGCTCGCTGACCTCACCGATGGTGAAGTAACGTTTGGCGGGAATCGGCGGAAGCGCTTTCTCCATTGAAATCAATAAGATCTAACGGGAAAGCTAACACTTTACTCGAAGTCCTCTCCCAGCGGTGTGTCGCCCTGCACGATGGCCTTGAGCTTGTGGCTGGCGTGGAAGGTGACGACGTTGCGCGCCTTGATGGGGATCGACTCGCCAGTGCGCGGGTTGCGCCCCGGGCGCGGCGCCTTGCGCCGGATGTTGAAGTTGCCGAAGCCCGAGAGCTTGACGTCGCCGCCCTTGACCAGGGTGTCGTGAATGATGTCGAAGTAGGCCTCGACCATGTCCTTCGACTCGCGCTTGTTCAGGCCCAGGCGCTCGAACAGCAGTTCGGCGAGGTCGGCCTTGGTCAGCGTGGGTGTCTCGATGCTCGGCAGTATCACGGGGTCCATGGCTTGCTCTTGTTGCTTTGAATGGGGGGTCAGCCGCGCAGCCGCGCGCCGAAGGCCGCTTGTGCGCGCTGCACCGCAGCGGACACGGCCGCATCGATGCGCTCGTCGGTCAGGTTGGCTGCGTCGTCCAGCAATTCCAGGCGCAGCGCCATGCTGTGCTCGCCTGCGCAGATGTCGCCGCCCGGCTGGGCCGGCCGGTAGAGGTCGAACAACAGCACCGAGCGCACCAGCGCGGACGGGTCCTGCGCCAGGGTGCCGACCAGCCGGTCGTGCGCCACGTCGTCGCGCACCACCAGCGCGATGTCACGCCACGAGGACTGGTGCTTCGGCACCGGCAGTGCCGCAGGCACGTCGCGCGCCAGCACGGCATCGAGTTCCAGCTCGAACAGCAGCGGGGCCTGCGGCAGCTCGTAGGCCTGGCGCCATTGCGGGTGCAGCTCGCCGACATGGCCAATGGCGCGTCCTTCGAGTTCGACGCGCGCGCAGCGCCCCGGATGCAGCGCCGGGTGCGTGTCGGCCACGAAGACCGGCTTGCGCGGCGCGAGCAGCGATTCGATGTCGCCCTTGAGGTCGAAGAAGTCGACGCTGCGCTCCTTCTGGCCCCATTGCGCTTGCGCTGCCGGGCCAAAGGCCAGCGCGCCCAAGCGCAGCGGCTGGTCCACGCCCGCCACCGTGTTGCCGCTGTCCGGCACCTGGGCATCGCGGCGGAACACGCGGCCGACTTCGAACACGCGCACGCGGCTGGCGCGGCGCGCAAGGTTGTAGTGCAGCACGCCGAGCAGGCTGCCGACCAGGCTGGAGCGCATCACCGCCAGCGGTGCGGCAATCGGGTTGAGCACGCGGATCGGGTCGCTGTTGCCGGCCAGCTGCTGTTCCCAGCGTTCTTCGACGAAGCTGTAGTTGATGGTTTCCTGGTAGTCCAGTGCGGCCATCGCATGGCGCACCGCATGCGGGCTGCGGCGCGATTCGCTCAGCGTGGGTGCGCGGATCGGCGCCACCGGCGGTGTGTCGGGCAGTTGCTGGTAGCCGACGATGCGCGCCACCTCCTCGATCAGGTCTTCCTCGATCTGCAGGTCGAAGCGCCAGCTCGGCGGCGAGACGGTGATCGTGCCCTCGCCCTCGGTGAAGGCGAAGCCCAGGCGATGGAAGACCTCGGCGCAGCGCTGTTGGTTCAGCGGCATGCCGATGACCTTGGCGGCACGCGCCACGCGCAGCGTCACTGGCTGCAACTGGGGAAGCTGAAGCGTCTGATCGTCCAGCGGGCCGGGATCGCCGCCACAGATGTCCAGGATCAGCTGCGTCACACGCTCGATGTGCTCGGCCGTCAGCGCCGGGTCCACGCCACGCTCGAAGCGGTGCCCGGCATCGGTAGAAAAGTTGAAACGCCGCGAGCGCCCGGCCACCGCCTGCGGCCACCAGAACGCCGCTTCCACGTAGACATGGCGTGTGTCGTCCGAGACTGCGGTGGCATCGCCACCCATGATGCCGGCCAGCGACTCCACTGCCTGCGAGTCGGCGATCACGCCCACCGAGGCATCGATGTCGATGGTGTTGCCGTTGAGCAGCTTCAGGCTTTCGCCCGCGCGGCCCCAGCGCACCACCAGCTTGTCATGGATCTTGTCCAGGTCGAAGATGTGCGTCGGCCGGCCGTACTCGAACATCACGTAGTTGGAGATGTCGACCAGCGCCGTCACCGAGCGCTGGCCGCAGCGCGCCAGGCGTTCGACCATCCACGTCGGCGTCTTGGCTTTCGTGTTCACGTTGCGCACGACGCGGCCGGAAAAGCGCCCGCACAGGTCGGGCGCTTCCACCTGCACCGACAGCTTCTGGTCGTGCTGGGGCGGGATGGCTTCGATCAGCGGTGTCAACAGCGGCGCGCCGGTCAGCGCCGACACCTCGCGCGCCACGCCGTAGACGCTGAGCGCGTGCGCCAGGTTGGGCGTGAGCTTCAGCGTGAATACCGTGTCGTCCAGCGCCAGCAGCTCGCGGATGTCACTGCCCACCGGCGCATCGGCCGGCAGCTCCAGCAGGCCGCCGTGGTCGTCGGACAGCTTCAGCTCGCGCGCCGAGCACAGCATGCCGAAGCTGTCGACGCCGCGCAGTTTGCCGACCTTGATGGCGAAGGGTGATGCGCCCTCCTCCGCCGGCGGCAGCTCGGCGCCCACCAGCGCCAGCGGCACGCGCAATCCCACGCGAGCATTGGGTGCACCGCAGACGATCTGCAGCGGCCCATCGGGTGAATGCACACCGGCCAGCACCTTGCATACGCGCAGCCGGTCGGCATTGGGATGCTGCACCGCCTCGACGATCTCGGCGACGACCACACCCTTGCAGGGCGGCGCGACGGGGCGCGTATCTTCCACCTCCAGCCCGGCCATGGTCAGCAGATCGGCCAGCTCGGTGGTGGTGATGGGCGGGTTGCAGAACTCGCGCAACCAGGATTCAGGGAATTGCATTCAGGGTCTCGCGATCACTTGAACTGCGACAGGAAGCGCAGGTCACCATCGAAGAACAGGCGCAGGTCGTTCACGCCGTAGCGCAGCATCGTCAGCCGGTCCGGGCCCATGCCGAAGGCGAACCCGATGTTCGTCTCAGGGTCCAGGCCGTAGTTGCGCACCACGTTCGGGTGCACTTGGCCGGAACCGGCCACTTCGAGCCAGCGGCCCTTCAGCGGCCCGCTGGCAAAGGCGATATCGATTTCGGCCGAAGGCTCGGTGAACGGGAAGTAGCTTGGGCGGAAACGCACCTCGAGCTCGTCGCTCTCGAAGAACTGGCGCAGGAAGTCGCTGAACACGAACTTCAGGTCCTTGAAGCTGACGTTCTCGCCGATCCACAGGCCTTCGCACTGGTGGAACATCGGCGAGTGCGTGGCATCGCTGTCCACGCGGTAGGTGCGCCCCGGCGCGATGACACGCACCTCGGGCATCACTGAATGGTGCCCCGAGGAAAGGTCTTCGACCTTTCCGCCCCCAAAGGGGGTCGAGCCCAGTGGCGAAGCCATATGGGCTCGAGCACCGGCATGGCGCTGCGCATGGGCCTGCGCATAACGCACCTGCATCGGGCTGGTGTGCGGGCGCAGGTTGAGCCAGCGGCCTTCGGCGTCCTTCATGTCGACGTAGAAGGTGTCCTGCATCGACCGCGCCGGATGGTTCTCGGGGTTGTTCAACGCGGTGAAGCTGTACCAGTCGGTCTCGATCTCGGGGCCGTCGGCGACGTCGAAGCCCATCGAGGCGAAGATCGACTCGATGCGCATCATCGTGCGCGACACCGGGTGCAGCCCGCCCGTGCCGCGCTGGCGGCCGGGCAGCGTGACGTCCAGCGCCTCGGCCTGCAATTGCGCCTGCAATTCGCCCTGTGCCAGCGCATCGCGCCGTGCCTGCAGCAGCGCCTCGACGCGCTGCTTGGCCTGGTTGATGGCCGCGCCGCGCGTCTTCTTCTGCTCGACGCTGAGCGCGCCCAGGCCCTTCATCAATTCGGTCAGCTGCCCGGCCTTGCCGAGGAAGCGCGCCTTGGCATTCTCCAGCTCGGCCGGTGTGGGGGCCGCGTCGAAGGCGGACTGCGCAGCCTGTACCAGTGTGTCCAGATCGTTCATGGCCATTTGCAGAAACACAAGCGCTTGCGCTTGCGTTGGAGACTCATATCGCGAAGCGATGTGAAGCCGCGAAGCGGCGGGTCGTAAACAAAAATGGCCGCCCCTAACGTGACGGCCATCGAATGCTAGCGAGTCACCGAGCGTCCCCAGCGAGGACGCTCGGTGCGTCGAACATCAGCTGAGCTGGGCCTTCACCTTGTCCACGATGCTGCCGAAGGCAGCCGGGTCGTTGACGGCCAGATCGGCGAGGACCTTGCGGTCGATGTCGATCTGCGCCTTCTTCAGGCCGGCCATGAACTTGCTGTAGGTGACGCCGAGCTCTCGCGATGCCGCGTTGATGCGGGC
>JAGTRL010000151.1 GCA_018261815.1 Pseudomonadota bacterium | reverse complement strand
TAGAATCGCCGCGGTCACGAATGCCGGGCCGACGAACCTAAGCCGAGGGTTGCCGATGCTGTTGCTGCTGCTGGAGGCCTTGGCCGCGTTGGGCTTGCTGGTCTTCATCGTCTGGTGGGTGATGTTCTCCGGCCGCCGCAAGGGCGAGCGCGACGACGGCGAGCCGCGCTGAAGGGGGCTCATTCGCTGGCCATCGGCCACAGGAAGCTGGGCAGGCGGTGGCGCAGCCGGTTGGACAGCGCCGACGCGATGCGCCGCTGGTCGCTGGCGCGCACGCCGCGCGCGCGCGCCGCCAGCTTCAGCGCCAGCCAGAAGCTGACGCCGATGTTCAGCAGACCGGTGGCCACGATGCCGGCCACGCACCACCAGAAGGGTGCGGCATGCAGCACCTCCCAGCCCAGCGCGCCGGCGGCGGCGGCCAGCTGGCCGGTGGACAAGGTGACGTGGCGCACCTCCAGCGGCAGGCCCAGGAAGGCCATGACCACCGGCACCACGCCCAGCATCATGCCCAGCGAGACGTTGGCGGCCACGCCGCTGATGTTGTAGCGCCACCAGTTCGACCAGCGCAGCGCGCGCGACGCGCCCAGCCGCGCGACGATGCGCGGGTTCCAGGCGATGGCGCTGTCCAGCCGGTGGAAGACGAACCAGTTCTCGGCCCAGCCGGCGACCAGCGAGCTGGCGAAGAGCAGCACGCCGGTGAAGGCGGCATACAGCGCCGTCGGCCCGAGCAGCGTCAGCGTGTCCAGCACGTGTTCGGCTTCGTGCGCGCCGACCAGCGGCGCGCCCGCCAGCTGCCACGACAGCCACTGCGCCGCCAGCACCAGCGGCGCGCACAGCGCCAGGTTGCCGAAGATGCCCGCGGCCTGCGAGCGGATCAGGTGCACCATGTCGTCGACGAAGGCTTCCACCGAAGCGTCGCTCTTCAGGTCGCCCAGGCGCTGCGCCATCGCCGGCGCCGTCATTGCCGGCTGCTTGGTGGCCACGGTCCAGTGCAGCAGCATGATGACGAGGAAGCTCGCCGCATAGTTGACGCCTGCCCAGAAGCCGCTCCAGAAGGCCGTCAGCCCCAGCGCCAGGATGCCGAACTTCAGCAGCGTGGTGGCCGCCAGCACCGCGCCGCCGCCGGCCGCGCGCCTGAGCATGTCGCGGTACTCGTCGCGGCTGCGGGCGATGTAGTGCTCGCCGGTCTCGGCGCTGCGCTCGGCCACCTTGCGTGAAAGCTGCGCGTAGTGGCGCGACAGCAGCGTGCGCACGCCGCGGCGCTGCCCCAGTGTGTCCACCAGCGACTGCGACAGCTGCAGCAGCGGCTGCGCCGGCGTGGGTGACAGCACACAGTCGAGCAGTTGCTCGATGCGGCGCACGCGCGCCCGCAGCTGGTCCACCTCATAGACGATGTCCACCGAGATGCCGAATTCCTCGAGATGCTGGCCGATGCTGTCCACCGCCACGCAGCACTGGTCGAGCAGTGCGCGCAGGTAGCCGGCATGCTGGCGCACGGCGCTGCTCGACAGGTCGCCGGCCAGCACCGCCTCGCGCAGCCGTTCGGCGTTGCCTGGCAGCTGGCGGAAGGGCTCGTCGACCAGCGTTTCGTCGCTCATGCGCTTGCGCAGTGCTGCGGCGAATCCGGCCGCGTGCACCGCGCTGACCAGGTAGGTCACCGCGTCCATCATCTCGGCGCGCCATGGGTCCGGCCCCGCGGCCACGCCGCGCCAGCCCGGCGTGCCCAGTCGGGCCAGCGTGGCGGCGTCGAGGGCGCCGATCCATTGCGCGTCCTCGGGCCTGAACAGCAGCGGGAACAGCTCGGCCAGCTCGCGCGTGTCGGGCGTGGTCGGCAGCACGCGCTGGCGCAGGCGCTCCCAGACCTCGGCATACAGCGCGGTGCGCGGCCCGAAACCGAAGTCGGAGAACAGCCCGGCGCTGCGGATGTCGGACCAGAAATCGACGAACAGCCGCTGCAGGCGCGCCTGGTAGTCGGGGTTCTTCTCCAGCACGTTCAGCAGGTGGCGCAACCGCAGCACGGCCGCCGGGGTGGCGCTGCCGCTGCCCTGGACCGGGGCGGCGCCCGGGCCCGCGCTGCGCGGTGCATGGCGCAGCCATTCCAGCAGCCGGGCCAGCCACAGGTGGCGCTGCGCGCGCCCGGCCAGGCCATCGGCCGCATTCAGCAGCGCGGTCAGGTCCCAGGGGCTGCTGGCCGCTGTGGACCACCAGCTCAATGCAGCGCGCCGGCCTTGGCCAGCGTGAAGGGCTCGATCGGCGCGTCGAAGGCGTGTGCGTCTTCGGTCATGCAGAAGAAGGTGCCGCGCATCGTGCCGTGCGGCGTGGCCAGGCGCGTCCAGCTGGTGTATTCGAAGGATTCGCCGGGCTTGAGCAGCGGCTGGTGGCCCACCACCGCCAGGCCGCGCACCTCTTCCACGTGGCCGGTGGCGTCGGTGATGACCCAGTGCCGCGCCACCAGCTGCGCGGCGACGTTGCCGCTGTTGCGGATGGTGACGGTGTAGGCAAAGGCGAAAGGGCCGTCGGGCAGTTGCGACTGCTCGGGCAGGTATTCCGTCTTGACGCTGCAGGTGAAACCCGGACTTTTCATCGGCCGGCATTGTAGGCAGGCCACCTAGAATCGTTGCGCCACTCGCCCCTACCGCCATGCCTACCTATCGCATCGCCCCCAGCCTGCTGTCGGCCGACTTCGCGCGCCTCGGCGAGGACATGCGCGCCGTCATCGACGCCGGCGCCGACTGGATCCACTTCGACGTGATGGACAACCACTACGTGCCGAACCTGACCTTCGGCCCGATGGTCTGCCAGGCGCTGCGCAAGCATGCCGTGCGTGCCGACGGCAGCAAGGTGCCGATCGACGTGCACCTGATGGTGCAGCCGGTGGATGCGCTGGCCCAGGCCTTCGCCGAAGCCGGCGCCGACCTGATCAGCTTCCATCCCGACGCCAGCATCCATGTGGACCGCACGCTGCAGCTGATCCGCGCCGCCGGCTGCCAGGCCGGGGTTGTTTTCAACCCGGCGATGCCCATCGACATCCTGCCCTGGGTGATCGACAAGGTCGACCTGGTGCTTCTGATGAGCGTGAACCCGGGCTTCGGCGGGCAGAGCTTCATCGACAGCGCGCTGCGCAAGACCGAGATGGTGCGCAAGCTCATCGATGCCAGCGGCCGCGACATCCGGCTCGAGGTGGATGGCGGCATCAAGGTCGACAACATCCGCCGCGTGGCCGATGCCGGCGCCGACACCTTCGTCGCCGGCAGCGCCATCTTCGGCCAGAAGGACTACCGCAAGGTCATCGACGCGATGCGCGTCGAGCTGGCCCGCGCCTAGCTCCGCGTCCGGGGCCGCACATGCTCGAGTGGCTGCAGGCCGCGTCGGTCTGGATGCAGGGCTGGCTGAACCCGAACGCCGGCCTCGTCGGCGTGTTCGTTTCGGCGCTGCTGTCGGCCACCGTGCTGCCGGGCTCCACCGAGATGGTGCTGACGGCCAAGATCGTCGCCTATCCGGCGCTGACCTGGTTTGCCTTCGGCGCGGCGCTGCTGGGCAGCGGCATCGGCTGCGCGCTGAACTTCGGGATGGGCCAGGCCGTGCGCAGCGGTTGGGAGCGCTTCCAGCATATCCAGATCGACGAGGAACATTCACGCATCGCGCGGCTGCGCCGCTTCGGGCCGCCGGTGCTGGTGCTGTCGGTGGTGCCGCTGATCGGCGACGCGCTGGTGCTGGCCGCCGGGTGGTTGAAGATGCCCTTCTGGCACAGCCTGTTCTGGATCGTGCTGGGCAAGGCCACGCGCTACCTGCTTGTGATCCTGGGGCTGAAGGGGCTGCACGCCTTCGGCTGAAGGCACGCTCAGGGCCGCGTACTGCAGCCGCTATAGCTGGCCTGGCCGTTCTCTTCGATGAAGGCGGTATCGCCCTTGTTCCAGAAGACGAAGCTCTGGGCGGCGTTGGCATAGCGAGCGCCTGAGCCCGAACGCGACTGCGGCAGCGACAGGCTGCGGCCGTCGGACAGCACCAGCGACACGCTGCTGCGGCGGCCATTGCTGAACACCGCGTCCACCGTCTTGCCTGCGTCGCAGCGGAACAGCGCGTGCACCACCTCCCCGGCGCCGTCCGGCGCACACAGCCCGTTGAAGAACGCCCCGGCCGCGCAAGCCTTGCCGCTGCCGAAGCTGCAGCGGCCCTGCTCGGTGGGCAGGTTGCTGCCGGACAGCACTTGGTAGTTTGCACCGCGCAGCACGCAGTAGCGAGCGGCCGGCGTCACGTCGCCGGTGACGCGGATGCCGCCGGCCGGGCAGTCGCCGCGCAGCAGCGCCCATTCCTCGCACTGCCGGTTGTCGTCGAAGCGGCACACGCCGAACTGGCCGCCGCTGCCGTCGCTTTCGATCACCAGGCTGCCGCCCTGCGTCAGGCAGTGCTGGGACGCCGGGTTGGCGCGAGCCAGCGGCGCCTGGGCGCGGGCCATGCCCAGCACGGCCAGTGCAGCGATGAGGGCGCAATGCGTGCGCAGCTTTTGCAACGACATGCCGGGTCTCTTGCGGGCGGCGCTGGTCAGTGCCGCCTCATCTCCAGCCACAGAAGGTACAGCCCGCTCAGCACCACGATCGCCGCGCCGCCCACCACCAGCAGCCCCGGCACCTGGCCGAAGACCAGCCAGCCGAGCAGCGTCATGTAGAGGATCTGCTGGTACAGGAAGGGCCCGAGCGTCGCCGCCGAGGCATAGCGGTGCGCCTGCGCCACCATGAAGTGCCCGATGCCGCCGCACAGGCCGCACAGCGCCAGCAGCAGCCACTCGCCCGGGCCGGCCGGCCACTGCCAGGCGGCCAGCGCCCAGGGCGCCAGCAGCACGGCCGCGCCGGCGGCCGACATCAGCTGCAGCGAGGCCGCCGACTCGGTGGCCACCATGCGCCGCGTGAGCATGTTGAAGGCCGCATAGAGCAGCGCATTCATCACCGACAGCAGGATGGCTGGGTGGAAGGCCTGGCTGCCCGGGCGGATGACCAGCAGCACGCCGGCAAAACCGGCGACGATGGCCAGCCAGCGCCGTGCATCGAGCCGCTCACCCAGCCACCAGGCGCTGAACAGCGCAATCAGCAGCGGCACCGAGAACTGGATCGCGCCGGTCTCGGCCAGCTGCAGGTACTGCAGGGCCCAGAAGTTCAGCGCCGTCATCGCCGCCATCATGGCCGCGCGCAGCGCCTGCAGCTTCCAGTCGCGCACACGCAGCAGCTCGCGACCGTAGCGCGGCGCCAGCAGCGCCGAGGCGATCAGCACGTGGAAGACGAAGCGCAACCACACCACCTGCAGCACCGGCAGCGTCTGCACCAGCCACTTGGCGCTGCCGTCCAGCACCGCGAAACACAGCGTCGTCAGCGTGACCAGGCCGATGCCGATGCGGCGGTTTTCGGCGGTGTCGAGATGGAGCAAGCGGTGGGGACCTGGGGCGGGGTGCGGCAGCGCGACGGATTGTAGGAGGCGGTCCTCGCCGCCGTCGGTTTGCGCTGGATCAGCCCGTGGCGCGGCAAGCCGGAATGTCTTGACCTGTCTCAAAGGCTGCGCCGGCATTGCGTCGCAGCATCACGGCTCGAGATGGCCGCGCCGGTCGCGCGTGAAGCGCATCACCGGACATCGGAGGAGCACCGTGACCCAGCCCGTCGATCCCCCTGTCGCAGCACCGACGCCGCCCGCTTCGGCCAACCCGGCTGACGTGGTGCCGCGCCCCTCGCGCCGCGGCTTCCTGCGCAGCGGCGGCATGCTCAGCCTGTCGTCGCTGATGGGCACGGCCACGCTGATGGCGGGCTCCAACGACGCCAAGGCGGCGGTGGAATGGGGCGAGCACTTCCAGAAGAACTACCGGCTGATGACACAGCAGGAGAAGGACGAAGCGCGTCTGCGGCTGGAAAAGCGCTACTCGGCCGAGTACGGCAAGAAGGTGTCGGTGGACATCGCCGGCCCCCAGCCCGGCATGCTGATGGGCTACGCGCTGAACATCCGCAAGTGCATCGGCTGCCGCCGCTGCGTGCACGCCTGCGTGGCCGAGAACAACCAGTCGCGCGGCGAGCGCCCCGGCGAGCGCATCGAGTGGATCCAGGTGCTGCGCATGGAGCGCGGCGAGTTCACCCAGGAGCGCATGGACCAGGGCTACCCCGAAGGCCTGGGCATCCAGGTGGGCGGCAATGCCTACACGCCGGCCGGCGTGCAGCTCGAGGGGCAGTACTTCTACGAGCCTGACAAGGTGCCCGAGAAGGACGCCACCTACATGCCCATCGCCTGCATGCAGTGCGAGAAGCCGCCCTGCGTCAAGGTCTGCCCGGTGCGCACCACCTACCGCGAGGCCGACGGTCCGGTGGTCATCGACTACAACTGGTGCATCGGCTGCAAGATGTGCATGAACGCCTGCCCCTACTGGGCGCGGCGCTTCAACCTCACCACGCCGGTGCTGCCCAAGCAGGACATGAACCCGGTCACGCACTACCTGGGCAACCGGCCGCGCATGCGCGGCGTGGTCGAGAAATGCCACTGGTGCCTGCAGCGCACCCGCCACGGCCGTTACCCGGCCTGCGTCGAGGTCTGCCCGGTGGGCGCGCGCAAGTTCGGCAACCTGCTCGACCCCGACAGCGAGGTCAGCATGGTGCTCAAGCGCAAGAACGTGTTCCGGCTGAAGGCCGAGCTGAACACCTTCCCGAAGTTCTTCTACTTCTACGACTGACGGGAGCTGGCCATGCTGATGCGCTTCGTCGTCGACTACCTGCGCTACGTGCTCAAGGGCGGCACGCGCTTCTATGCCTGGATGGGCGTGCTGTCGCTGCTGATCCTGGGCATGCTCTACGTGTTCTGGCTGCAGAACACCGAGGGCCTGATCGTCACCGGCATGACCAGCCAGATCCACGACGGCCTGTACCTGGCCAACCTGGTGTTCCTGGTGGGCGTGGCGGCCGGGGCGGTGACCATCGTCTTCCCGGCCTACGTCTACCGCCACGAAGGCATGCACAAGGTCACCGTGCTGGGCGAGATGCTGGCCATCAGCGCGGTGATCATGGTCATGCTGTTCGTCTTCGCGCACATGGGCCGGCCCGACCGGCTGTGGCACATGGTCCCGCCCTGGGGCATCTACAGCTTCTCGTCGATGCTGGGCTGGGACGTGCTGGTGCTCAACGGCTACCTGCTGCTGAATGCCGTCGTCGGCTTCTGGTACCTGTACGCGAAGTACAGCGGCAAGCCGGTTCCCAAGAGGCTGTTCATGACGCTGGTGTACGTGTCCATCGTCTGGGCGCTGTCGATCCACACCGTCACGGCCTTCCTGCTGGCCACCAACCCGGCGCGCCCGATGTGGTTCCACAGCATGATGCCGATCCGCTTCATCGCCACCGCCTTCGCGGCCGGGCCGGCGCTGATCATCATCGCCTTCCTGATCATCCGCAACAACACCCGGTTCTGGATCGAGGACAGCGCGATCCAGCTGCTGGCGACCATCGTCACCTGGTGCCTGGGCATCGCTCTCTTCCTGACGCTGTCGGAGATCGTCGTCGAGTTCTATGCCCGCACCGAGCATGCCAACGGCCTGTACTACCTGATGTTCGGCCTGCACGGCCTGACGCGGTTGGTGCCCTGGTTCTGGAGCGCGGTGCTGCTGATGGTGGCGGCCTTCGTGCTGCTGCTGATGCCCTCTTTCCGCAACGACATGAAGAAGCTGCCGATCGTCTGCGCGATGGCCTTCGCCGGCATCTGGATCGAGAAGGGCATGGGCTTGGTCGTGCCCGGCTTCATCCCCTCGCCGATCGGTGAGGTCACCGAATACCACCCGAGCGTCGTCGAATGGCTGATGGTGCTGGGCATCTGGGCCTTCGGCTTCTTCGTGCTGACGATCCTGCTCAAGGGCGCCATCGGCATCCTGCTGGGCGAGGTCCGGTTCGGCGCGCCGGCTGCGGCTGCGTCGGGCGGAGTGAGACCATGAAGCGCATCGTTGTTCCTGCCGTCGTGCTGGCCCTGGCCGGTGCGTTGTGGCTGTCCGTCGTGGCCCAGGACAAGAGCGCCGCCGCCGCCGCCGCGCCGGCCGCGCCGGCCGAGGCCAAGGAGGTGGTCTGCTTCGAAAGCCGCAAGGGCGCCACCGAGGTGACGCAACGCGAGCTGGCGCCCGGCCTGCTGAACGTGAAGTGCTCGCCGACCACCGGTGCGGCGCTGTGGTACGGCGACCCCTACGACGGCACCGTGCCGATGGGCAAGATGCCCAATCTGGAGGGCCTGCCCGAGGACCAGGCGGTGGTCAAGCCGCGCACCGAGAAGCTCACGCAGCTGGCGGCCTGCGGCACGGCCTGCCACAACGGCACCTACCCGAAGGGCTTCCCGACGAACAACAAGCCGGTGCCGATCCCGACGATGGAAGCGTTGGTGCCGGAGCTGAAGGACTTCCAGCACGGCCGCGGCGCGATCTGGTGCCTGGACTGCCACCACAACACGCAGCGCAACAAGTTCAGCGACCATTTCGGCAACCCGATCAGCATGGACCAGCCGCAGCAGCTGTGCGGCAAGTGCCACGGCGACAAGCTGCGCGATTGGCGCGACGGCATCCACGGCAAGCGCATCGGCGACTTCACCAGCACCGGCAAGAAGCGCTGGTTCACCTGCAGCGAATGCCACAACCCGCACAACGTGCAGCATGGCGAGCTCAACCGCGGCTTCACGCAGTTGCAGCCCGAGCCGCCGCCGCAGCTGCCGCGCGGCATGACGGATGCGTCGCATGAGCAGCGGCATCCGATCGCCCACTGAGCCGCGCAGCGATGGCCGACGACGACCTGCCGCCCGCGATGCCGCAACGCGGCGACCCGGCCTGGGTGGAGCCGGCGCTGACGCCCGAGGCGATGACCCGCCGCGTCGGCAAGACGCCAGTGTTCTTCGGCCCGCCGCTGGCCAAACTGACCGAGGGCGGCCGCCACACGATGGAGATCAGCGGCCGCCTGAACCGTACCGCCGAGCGCTACCTGGCCTTGATGCAGCACCACGGGCTGCAGCTCAGCGAGCCGGAGCGGCAGTGCATCGCGCACGTCTGCGGCATCGGCTTCATGTCGCCGCTGGAGATCACCGAACTGGGGCTGGAAGTGCGGCTGACACCCTTCGAGTGCGAGGGCCTGGACAAACCCACACTGGCCGCGAAGCTGGAGGCGGCGTCTTTCGCCGACCTGCTGGCGGTGGTCGAGTCGCTCGGCTTCTGAGGGCATGCAGGCCATGAACACCCCGCACCCGCCCGTCGCCGTGCCCTGGGACCCGGCCTACGAGACCGGGCATCCCGACCTGGATGCGCAGTTCCGCGCGCTGCTGGAGGGCTGCGCGCGTCTGGCGGACCACGCGCCGGGTGCAGGCCTGGACGAGGATCTGGCCATGTTCAAGGCACAGGTGCGTGCCTTGTTCCGAGCCGAAGACGAACGGCTGTCCGGCGCCGACGACGATGTGCGCGATGAGCAGCTCGCCGAGCAGGAGGAGTTCGAGGCCTTCGCCGACGAAGTGGTGACGACGACGCACTTCGACCCCATGGAACTGCAGCGCTTTGCGACCGTCTGGAGCATCGGCCACCTGCGCAGCGCCGCCGCGCGGCTGCAGGGCAAGACCGACGGGCCGTCCGGCGACTGAAGGGCGGACCCGCGGGGGTTCGACGTCCGCGGTGTCGACGGCTCGTGCGTGTCAGGCCGTCACCCGCGCGCTGCCATGGCTCAGCACCACCAGATTGCGTTCCACCGCCCAGGTGCGGAACTGCACCGCCTCGCCGCGCTGCCACATTTCCACGCGCAGCGTTTCGCCCGGGTAGACCGGTGAGGAGAAGCGGCAGCCGATCTCCTTCAGTCGCTCTGCCTGCCAGCCGCACAGGGTCTTCAGCAGCGCGTGGCCGCTGACGCCGAAGCTGCACAGGCCGTGCAGGATCGGCCGCGCGAAACCAGCGGATCGGGCCACCGCCGGGTCGGCATGCACCGGGTTGTAGTCGCCGCTC
>JAGTRL010000150.1 GCA_018261815.1 Pseudomonadota bacterium | reverse complement strand
CTGAACAAGGGCGGCCCGTACCGCAAGTTCTTCCCCGAGGTGTTGAAGCTCAGCAAGGGCCGCTTCCATGTGGACTACGGCTTCCACCTGGCGCCGATGGACGCCACGCACATCGACGAGATCCCCGAGCTGATCAGCCGCCATGGCGTGGCCAGCTTCAAGATCTTCATGTTCTACGGCTCGCACGGGCTGCACGGGGCGTCGGATGCGCAGCGCGAGTTCCTGATGATCGGCAAGGACGAGCGCTACGACTATGCGCACTTCGAGTTCATCATGCGCGGCGTGCAGAAGGCGCGCGAGCTGCTGCCGGCTTCAGCCGCGCAGATCTCGCTGTCGCTGCATTGCGAGACGGCCGAGATCATGACGGCCTACACCAAGCGCGTGGAAAAGGACAAGTTGCTCAGCGGCCTGGCGGCCTACAGCGCATCGCGGCCGCAGCATTCCGAAGGGCTGGCGGTGTTCATCGCCGCGTACCTGGCCCACGAGACCGCGCTGCCCAACATCAACCTGCTGCACCTGAGCAGCAAGAAGGCGGTGCAGGCGGCGCTGATGATGGCCGAGACCTTTCCGCACATCGACTTTAGGCGCGAGGTGACCATCGGTCACCTGATGCTCGACATCAACAGCAAGGCCGCCGAGCTGGCGAAGGTTAACCCTCCCATCCGCCCACGCGAGGATGTCGAATACCTGTGGCAGGCGCTGCTGGCCGGCGAGCTGGACTGGGTCTGCTCCGACCATGCCTGCTGCCGCCACGAGACCAAGATCCCGAAGCGCTACTTCGGCAACATCTGGATGGCCAAGAGCGGCTTCGGCGGCACCGAATACCTGCTGCCGGCGCTGGTGAGCGAAGGCACGAAGCGCGGCATGAGCTACAACCACATGGCCCGGATCACTGCCTGGAACCCGGCACAGCGCTTCGGCTTGAACCGCAAGGGTGACCTGGCTGTGGGCTTCGATGCCGACATCGCGCTGGTCGACCCGGCGCGCAGTTGGATCATCGCCGCCAAGGACTCGCCGTCGACGCAGGGCTACACGCCCTTCGAGGGGCTGGAGATGTCGGCGCGGGTGGATGCGACCTTCCTGCGCGGCATGAAGGTTTTCGAGGACGGGCAGGTCGTCGGCAAGCCGCGCGGCGAATACCTGCACCGGCCGACGGCGTGAACCCTTCCATCGTCCGCGCGGCAGCCATGCCGCCCGGCACCACCGAGCTCCCGGTGGCCATCGTCGGCTCCGGCGCCTGCGGGTTGACGGCGGCATTGATGCTGCGTGATGCCGGCATCGACTGCGTGCTGCTGGAACGGGATGCGCGGCCACAGGGTTCAACCGCACTGTCCTCCGGATTCATTCCGGCCGCAGGCACAGGCGTGCAGCAAGCGGCCGGCGTGCACGACGACAGCGCCGAACGCTTCGCAAAGGACATCCAGGCCAAGGCGCACGGCACGGCCGCGCCGCATCTGGTAGCAGCCTTCACCGAAGCCATCGCGCCGGCGATAAACGCCTTGCAGCAGCGCCACGGGTTGGCCTTCCAGCTGCTCGACGGCTTTCTCTACCCTGGTCACAGCGTGCGGCGCATGCACACGCTGCCGCAGCGTACCGGCACCGCGCTGGTGGCGGCGCTGGAGGCTGCGGCCGTGCGCGCCGGCGCGCTGCAATTGGCCGATGCGCTGGTGCGCGAGCTGTGCTGCGATGCCGACCAGCGCGTGCTCGGCGTCGGCTACCAAAGGCCCGACGGGCACATGGAATACCTGGCGTGCCGCGTGCTGGTGCTGGCCTGCAACGGCTTCGGCGGCCATGCGGCGATGGTGCGCGAGCTGCTGCCCGAGATGCGCAACGCGGTCTTCGCCGGCCATGCCGGCAACGACGGCAGCGCCATCGCCTGGGGTCGGCAGCTCGGCGCCGCCTTGGCCGACCTGGGCGGTTACCAGGGCCACGGCTCCTGGGCGGTGCCGCAGGGCGCGCTGATCACCTGGGCGCTGATGATGGAAGGCGGCGTCCAGGTCAATGCCGAGGGCCGGCGCTTCCATGACGAAACCGCAGGTTATTCCGAAGCCTCGGTGCAGGTGCTGGCGCAGCCGGGTGGTTTCGCCTGGAACCTGTTCGATGCGCGTCTGCTGGAATTGGGCCGCACATTCCCGGACTTCGTCGCTGCCGAGGAAGCCGGCGCGGTGCGGCAAGCCAGCGACACCGCCGCGCTGGCCGCGTTGATCGGCTGCGACACGGACACGCTCGCGGCCACGCTGGCTGGCACACGCCTGCAGCCGCAGTACTGTGCGATCAAGGTCACCGGCGCGCTGTTCCATACGCAGGGTGGGCTGGACATCGATGCGCAGTGCCGCGTGCGCCGCGATGACGGCACGCCATTGCCCAACCTGCTGGCGGCAGGCGGAGCCGCACGCGGCGTCTCCGGCAACGCGGTGTGGGGCTACCTGTCGGGCAACGGCCTGCTCAGCGCAGTGGCCGGCGGCTTCATTGCGGCGCGTACCGCGGCGCAGCTGCTGGCAGGAGAGCCACGATGAACGATCTGCATGCGCTGGGCCGGCGACTTGCCGAACCCCGCGTCCTGCTCGCCCCCGGCGTATACGACGCCTTGACGGCGCTGATCGCCGAGCAGGCCGGCTTCGAGGCGCTGTACCTGTCGGGCGCGTCCATCGCCTACACCCGGCTCGGCCGCTCCGACATCGGCCTGACCACCTTCAGCGAGGTCGAAGACGTGCTGGCGCGCATCACCGAACGCGTGAGCGTGCCGGTGATCATCGATGCCGACACCGGCTTCGGCAACGCGCTCAACGTGCAGCGCACGGTGCGCGGCTTCGAGCGCGCCGGTGCCGCGATGGTCCAGCTGGAGGACCAGACCTTCCCCAAGCGCTGCGGCCACCTCGACGGCAAGGCGGTGGTGCCGGTGGCCGAGATGCAGGGCAAGCTGCGCGCCGCACTCGATGCGCGCACCGACGCGGGCACGCTGATCCTGGCGCGCACCGATGCGCTGGCCGTCGAGGGCCTGGAGGCCGCGCTCGACCGTGCCGAGGCCTACCTGGACTGCGGTGTCGATGCGCTGTTCATTGAGGCGCTGCGCACGCCCGGGCAGATGGACGCCGCCTGCCGACGCTTCGCCCACCGTGTGCCGCTGCTGGCCAACATGGTCGAAGGCGGCAAGACGCCGGTGCAGAGTGCGGACGAACTGGGGGCACGAGGCTTTCGCATGGTCATCTTTCCCGGCGGTACGGCTCGAGCTGTCGCGCACATGCTCGGTGGCTACTACGCCAGCCTGCGCCAGAACGGCACTACCACGCCTTGGCAAGCGCAAATGCTCGACTTCGATGGTCTGAATGCCGTCCTTGGTACCGACCAGTTGCTGGCGCAGGGCCGGCGCTACGAATGAAGGCGAGGCCAATGAGCGTGAGCCCATCGGCCAGGTCGGCTCGCGCGCGCTCTCGCGAACGGCTATGCATTGCGCCCGTCACGCCCGGCGACATGTGACTCATGGGCGATGCTCCGGGTGCCGTCCACACACGACGGCACAATGCCGCCGCCTGCATACCCGCTGTATTCGGCACGTTGCGGCCCAAATCGCCATAGCTCCTGCGCCCTGAACACCAGCCGTGGCGTTCGCGGCGGTTGCCTCCCTCGAGGCTTGTGCGACATCTGCCCTCTGCACATGGCAGTTCGTCGCTCAGTCGCGCGCGACAGGCATGTGTCCCACAACCTTGAACATCAGGCGCGCTTTTTCACTCCCACGGTGTAGCTGCCGGTGCCAGTCGGCTGCTTGTGGCGTACGGTGAGCCAGTAATTGCCGGGAAGAAGCTTGCGCACGATGCGCGCGTTGGCGCCGGCGCCGCGGTCGTCATCAAAGGCGAGCACGGCGCCGGGATCGTTAGGCCCGTGCAGCGTCATCACCGTGTCGGTGCTGCCAGTGGTGGTCATGATGTAGGTGGCAGCGTTGGCGATGTTGAAGGCAAAGCTGTCCACTTCGCCACCGGCGGAAAGATCGGTCTCGGCTCGCGCGCCGCCCACGGTGAGCTCCGTGACGGCCGGTGCACCCATCGGGTACTGCTTCTTCGTCCACTCCTTGTCCACCGTCGAGAGCTCGGTGTTCCAGCCGATGGCAAAGCTGCCCACTGTCAGCTCGTCGGGCACCGCATACTGCATGATCGAATCACGGTCGAAGCTCGTGTGGTTGGTGCTGTCTTCGGCATAGACATCGAAGATGTTGAAGTCGGTGTCCTGTTGGCTCCAGCCCTGCTGCGCGTAGTACGCGTAGACCTTCGGCTTGTCCCACGGAATCTTGCCCTGCGCGGCCGGGTTCTGGTGCTCGTGGATCAGACCGATGGCGTGCCCAAATTCATGCCGCACGACCCGCTGGTATTCGCGCAGCGGGGTGTTGGCATCGAGCCAGCCGTACATCATGGTGGCCTCTTGCGCACCGACGATCAGCGCATCGGTGCCCATCGTGCTCCAGGAAAAGCCCTTCTCGGCAAAGCTGATGCGGATCTCGGCCGCGCCGCTGGCCACGAACTGCAGCTTGAGGTTGGCAAACTGCTCCCATTCCTTGGCGATGGCCTCCACCTTGGCCTGCACCTCGGGCTTGCCGTCGATGAACTTGCAGCGCAGCTTGCGGCCGTTTTCCCACAGCTTCATGATCTCGAATGCTGCACGCGTGCGGTGCGGGCCCAGGCCCGGCGCACGCAGCACGGTGACCCGTGTGTTGTCCACCCGTTCGTGCACGGCGGCATCGTCCGGCGCGCTGCGCAGGCCGTTCTTGGCGCCGGTCAGGCCCGGCACGAAGGGAGAGCAGATCTTGCAGGTGGTGGTCATCGGGTCATCTCCTGGTGTCAACGAATGGATGGAGCGCAATGGCAAGGACGATGCTCAGCGCGGCCAGACTCAGTTTGGCCCCAGGTGTTTGCTGACCAAGCCGGTCATCTCGAACATTGTCACCTCGTCTTTGTCCATCACCGCTCGCAGGGGGCCATCGCAAAGGATGTTGCGCCTGTTCGCGGGGTTCTGCAGGTTGTGTGCCTTGATGTAATCCCAAATCCGCTTGGTCACCTCGGTGCGAGGCAGCGGTTCGGAGCCAACGATCACCGCCAGTGCGGCGCTGGGTTTGAGGGCTTTCATGAAAGCGGTGGTCTTCGGGGCGGTTGTGGTCGACATGGACGGAGTGGACAGTGGGGGGACGTGGAGCATACGCTGCGGTTCACCGTAGTCTGCCGATGACCACTCCTGTGTCGCATGACATCAGAGGCGACTTGGTTGCCTGTCGTCGCCTACCTGTTCAAGGCCCACCCACGTATCGAACCCGGCGAGACGGTCGACGACGTCGCGGGGATCTTGATCGACCTCGGCAAGGTGGCTGCCATCCAGTTCAACCTGCCTGAAAACTCTGCCTCGACAGCACAGCCGCCTGCCGGCCGGCAAGTGACGCCAGGTCAGCCGGCAAGTCGCGGCCGGCAGCTATCGTGCCACCTTCGAGGAGCAACGGGATCACGCGCCTGCCCATGGCCAGCGCCGTGGCGAGCTTGGAGCGAAGCACATTGTCCGCGGGTTCGGCCAAGCGGCAGCGCAGTTCGTCGAGCCACTGCGGGCCGATCAGGGCCAGCACGACATCGCCCGCCGTGAGCTGGGCGCGCACGATCTCGCGCCAGTTGTCGCCATGAAGGATGTCCAGCCGATCGAAGAAGACCTGCTCATCGCCGAGGCGGTCCGCCACGGCGCGGTGCAGGTCCATCGCCTGATGCGGCGCGTCGCCGCGGCGATAGCTGATGAAGGCCTTCGGCGTGCCCAGGGGCGGACTCAGTGCTTTGGGGATGACCTCGATGCGCTCTTCGCGCAGTGCCTGCTGCTGCAAGTGTGGTGGCGTGTTGCGCTGCCAGGAGCCTATGATGGGCGTCCTGAGGCATTCGGAACAGGTTCCGTGCCTCTTCAACCGGCAGGAGCAAGACAAATGGCCAAGAAGCAAGTTGAATCTGGCGTCTACCGTGTCACGGAAATCATTGGCACAAGCCCAGTGTCGTGGGAGGATGCAGCGAAAAGCGCCGTCGAGACAGCGGCCAAGTCACTGCGCGATCTGCGCATCGCTGAAGTCAGCAAGCTCGACATGAAGATTGAGGGCGGCAAGGTCGTCGCCTACCGCGCGCGGGTTTCCCTATCGTTCAAGTACGACGCCTGACGATCTGCCGCGGCGCGCTTCGAGCCGGCGCGCGATCACAGAGGTGTTGGCCGAGGCGACTGTTGCGCCAAACCAGTTGCCTGCGGATGACCGCGAGCAGGCAAGATCGGTAGCGCATGGCCGAAGCAAGAAGCGCACGTCTTACAAGCGTCGAGTTTCGGCCAGCGCAGTGTCGTCCGGCATGCGTCCGCGGTCAGCTGACGGCCGCGGCTGACGGTCACGACTGAATATTCATCCCGTCATGGCCGGCAACGCAGGGAAGGCGGCAGGCCGTAGCGCGTACCATCATCGCCCAACCTTTGTTTGGAGTACGCGGCATGACCAAGGGCCAGCGCGGCAACAAGGAGGCGAAGAAGCCGAAGTAGGTGCGCGTCCCGAATCCGCCCGGCCTGTCAGCAAGTTTGGCGCCGAGGGCCGTGAACGCGCTGCGACCAAAGAAACGGTAGCGAATCCGCGCCGCCCTCAGCGCCGTGGCGCGGAACGCCGCGCCCACCGCGCCGATGAGCATGATGCAGGTGCACTGCAGCGCGTCACTGCGCAAGACCAGCGCAGCGGCGCGATCCTGAAGCAGGAGATCAAGAGCAAAGGCTTGCGCCCGTGAGCCCGTGCGAAGCTACCAAGGAGTGGAGACGACATGATGCGCTTTATCTGGTCGGGATTTGCCCTGGGGGCGCTGGTGTGGACCGGCAGCGCCGTTGCTGTCTCGGCGCTGCTGTACTGGGGCGCAGGTTTACTCGCCTCCGGCGAGGCGTCGCAGCTGAGCCAGATGGTGACGTCGCTGCCGGTTCCGGCTTGGCTAACCTACTGGGTCGACATCGAGGCCATCCACGCCACGTTCGACGGCATTGCATGGACCCTCGACTTCGCGCAGCAGATCTTGCCTTGGCTCGGCAAGCTGCTGACGTGGATGCTGCCGCTGACCTGGCTGCTGTGGGCTGCGGGCGTCGGCCTGATGCTGCTGCTTGCCTTCGCCGCGCAGCTGCTGCTGCACCGTCTCGGCCGTCGCGCGCTGCCTGCGACGGCCTGAACTCAGGGCCACGGCTTCGGTCCGGCAGGTGAAGCGTGTCTGCGTCAATGAGTGAGCAATGATGCAAATTCCGCGGTGCTCGAGCAGAATCGCCATGCGGTGCCGCCGGAGCGGCTGAAGGACATCCAGGTGTGGGATTGCTGTCGGGCGCACGGCCGGAGCCGTCACCAGCGCCGATGCCCCCGGCCGCCCCATATGCGTAAGGACGCTGTCCGCAAATGTGACCGACCGTCAGCTTTGCGGTCTGGAATTGGGGTCAGCGCGAGTCGGGTGTGGGTCGGGGCCTGACGGCCGTTTCGCCGAACTTAGCGCCTGAGACTTGCCATTCCAGTGCGTACGCCGATCGGCAAGGTGCCCGTCAGCGAGCGCCCGTCTGCCCTATCGATCTGAGCGTCGTGCCCAGCGATCGACGCCCTGCTGCACCCGCTCCCACGTTGCACGCTCGTATTCCACGGCAGCAAACAGATTCTCCTTGGTCGGCCGCGTGCGCCGCGCGGTGTCCACCAAGTGCTCAAGGTCCGCTCGGACGGCTTCGACGCAGCCCGCCACGTCTGTGAACCGCGAGTCGAGACGATGAAACAAGATGGCGCGCTGCAACTGCGCTGCCTTGAAAGAGCTCGTTTCGACGGTACGCACAAAGACTCGTGCGCCGCCGTCGCCGAGCAACTCGACGCAGAACTCGCGGCGCCACCCGGTCAGGCTTTGAGCGGGTGTGAGTTCGGGCAGGTTGGAATCGACTTGCAACGCAGCCATGGCGCAAATCTCAGGAGCGATCAGACGGGCCGGAACATCGGCATGAAGGCGCCACCCTCGGTGGGTTTGAAGACCACCTCCACGCGGTCGCCGATGCGCAGCCCGTCCAGATTGCAATCGACGATATTGCTGAGCAGTGTCACCCCTTCTTCGAGCGTGACGTAGGCGATGGCATAGGGCTGCGGCCCGGCCTTGCGCGTGACGCTGACGCTGTAGATGTGGCCCGTTCCCGGCGACGCCTGCCAGGCGGTGTCGTCGCTGAAGCAGAACGGGCAGTGCGCGCGCGGATACCAATGCACTGCCCGGCAGGCATTGCAGCAACGTATCAGCAGGGTGCCTTCGGCAGCAGCCTTCCAGAACGGCGCGCTGAAGGCATCGCTGATCGGTGCCACCAGCGTGCGATCTTGCGCAGGCGTGCTCATCGCTTCACTCCCTTTCCAGGATCAACGTGGCGCTGCCGTGGCGGCTGCCGAGCAGCCCCCCGGTGCCCTGCGCCAGCGCCAGCGTGCAGTTCGGCACCTGCACCTTCGGATGGGCCTCGCCGCGCAGTTGGCGCACCGCCTCGATGACCTTGGTGATGCCGCCACGATTGGCGGGGTGGTTGTTGCACAGGCCGCCACCGTCGGTGTTCACCGGCAGCTTGCCGACGCCCGCGATCAGGTTGCCGTCGGCGACGAAGCGCCCTCCTTCTCCCTTGTTGCAGAAGCCCAGGTCCTCGAGCTGCATCAGCACGGTGATGGTGAAGCTGTCGTAGATCGACGCGTACTGGATGTCGGCCGGGCTCACGCCGGCCTCGGAAAACGCCGCAGGGCCGGACCAGCGTGCTGCCGAATAGCTCAGGTCGACCCGTCCCCCGTCCTGACCCTTCAAGGCCTCGCCGGCGCCCAGCACCTTGACCCGCGGCCGCTTCAGGCTGCGGGCGACCTCGGGCGCTACCACCAGCAACGCGCCGCCGCCGTCGCTGACGACGCAGCAGTCCAGCTTGTGCAGCGGGTCGGCAACCCTCGGTGAGGCCAGCACGTCAGCCACGCTGACCACGTCGCGCAGCATGGCGTGCGGGTTGTGCTGCGCATGATGCGACATGGCCACCTTGACCCAGGCGAGTTGCTCCGGCGTGGTGCCGAACTCGTGCATATGGCGTGCCGCGACCATTGCGTACATGTTCAGTGTCTGCACGCCATACGCTGCCTCGAAGGGCACTTCGGGCACGTTGGCGGCGAGTGGTGTGCGCGCTTCCGATCGTGGCCGTCCGGCCAGCGTGATCAGCGCGACCCGGCACTTGCCGGCGGCCACCGCCTGCGCGGCGTGCGCCACGTGCACCAGGTACGAGGAGCCCCCGGTGTCGGTGGAGTCGACATGCTTGAGCTTCAGGCCCAGGTAGTCCGCCATGCTCAGCGCACCCATGCCTGGCGCGTCGCCTGCGCAGAAGTAGGCGTCGACATCGCGCAGCTCCAGGCCGGCGTCGGCCAGCGCACCGCGCGCGCATTCGGCATGCAGTTGTGCCGTGCTCTTGTCCGGCGCCTTGCGCGTCGGGTGTTCGAAGGCACCGACGATGTAGGCCTTGCTGCGGATGCTCATGGACGTCGGGTGAGAGGTTGTCGCGCCGCCATCTTGTCACAGGCAAGTCGGACTACACCAGCAGCGCCCACAACCGCCACAGGCCCGTGGCGATCAGCGCTGCCCCAAGCAGCCACGCCAGGCGTTCGCCATGCGGCGCCAGCTTCTCGATGGCCACGGTGATCGACAGCGCGGCCACCCAGGCCAGGTTCATCGCGCCGCCGACGAACAGCAGCGCCATCAGTGCCCAGCAGCAGCCCAGGCAGAACAGGCCGTGGCGCAGGCCCATCACGAACGCGCCCGCCACCCCCGCGCGCCATTCACCGAGCAGGAAGGCCATCGGCGTGCGGCAACTCGCCAGGCAGATGCGCTTGAGCGGCGAGAACTGATACAGCCCGGCGATCAGCAGCAGCGCCGCCGTCAGCCCCGCCGAGCGGCTGACGATCATCGGGTCGATCCAGCCCACCGCCTGCAAGCCCCATTGTGCGGCGCTCGCGGCCACGCTGAAGGCGCACCACACCAGCAGGTAGGCCGCCACGAAGCTGCGCGCGCGGG
>JAGTRL010000149.1 GCA_018261815.1 Pseudomonadota bacterium | reverse complement strand
CTGGCCGTGGGCCTGATCGACATCGACAACTTCAAGAAGCTCAACGACACGCTGGGCCATGCCGCCGGCGACGTGGCGCTGCAGAAGCTGGCGCAGCAGGTGCGCGAGCAGCTGCGACCGCTGGACACGGTGGCGCGCTTCGGCGGCGAGGAATTCGTCGTGCTGCTGCCCGACATCGATCCGGCCGAAGCGCAGAAGGTGCTGACGCGGCTGCAGCGCAAGCTGACCGCCAGCCTGTTCATGCATGACAACAAGGAGGTGTTCGTCACCTTCTCCGCCGGCGTCACCGCGCTGCGCGATAGCGAACCGCTGGAAGCCGCCTTGGAGCGCGCCGACGAGGCGCTGTACGAAGCCAAGCGCACGGGCAAGAACCGCACCTGCATCGGCTGAGGGCGGCCCGGGCCGGCCCGCAGCCGCGCGATCGCAGCCGAACAGGCTGCAGCAGCATGACGACGGTCAATCGGCGCAGCGGCGCCGGCCTATAGTGCAGTCGATCGCGGCCGGCCGAGCGCGACAATGGCGGCAGTCAATCTGTCGTGGGAGAGTTGCCATGTCCGAAGACCCGTCCTACCACCACCAGCGCTGGCTGAAGCATTTCGAGGGGATCGATTTCGAGATCGGCCAGCTCGCAAAGATCTGCCAGGTGCAGTTGCTCGACCCGGGCAACATCGAGCGTGTGCTGCGCAACGACACACTCGTCTGCGGCCACCAGAACCAGCGCGCCTTCGACAAGATGCGCCAACTGCTGATGATGCATTACTCGGTGCGCGACAAGGCGCTGGTGGCACTGGGTGAGGAAGAGACGCTGGCCATGATGGGCGAGATCGTCGAACGGCTGCGCAAGCGCTTCGGCGACCAACTGGGCACGCCACCCCAGGTGGGCTGATCGATGTTGCTGCATGCCTGAGACAAACCGCGCCCGTTGGGGGCGCCGCGCGATGATCCTGCTGTTGCTGCTGGCGCTGGCCGCGGCGCTGGGCTGGTGGCTGGGCCGGCCCAAGCCGGTGGCCGTGCTCACCGACGCGGTCGGCCGCGGCACGGTCGAGGCCACGGTGGCCAACACGCGGGCCGGCACGGTCGAGGCCTGCCAGCGCACCAAGCTGTCGACCATTGCCGGCGGCCGCATCGAGGTGCTGGCGGTGAAGGAGGGGGACAAGGTCAAGAAGGGCCAGTTGCTGATGCGCCTGTGGAACGACGATCAGCAGGCCGAGCAGGCCTTTGCCCGCGCGCAGCTGGAAACCTCGCGCAAGCGCGTGGCCGAGTCCTGCACCCTGGCCGACCTGGCGCAGCGCGAGTTCAAGCGCCAGGAGCAGCTGTTCCAGCAGGGCTTCATCTCCGAAGGCGGGCTGGACAACCTGCGTTCGCAGGCCGACGCGCGTGTGGCGGCCTGTGCCACCGCGCGTTCCGACGTGGCGCAGGCGCAGGCCCGCATCAACGTCGTCGGTACGGCCAGCCAGCGCACGGTGCTGGTGGCGCCCTTCGACGGCACGGTGGCCAAGATCGTCGGCGAGGTCGGTGAGTATTCGACGCCCTCGCCGCCGGGTGTGGCCATGCCGCCGGCCATCGACCTGATCGACGAGAGCTGCCTGTACGTGGCTGCGCCGATGGACGAGGTGGATGCGCCGAAAATCGCCGTCGGCCAGCCGGTGCGCATCACGCTGGACGCGCTGCCCGGCAAGTCCTTCGCCGGCAAGGTGCGGCGCATCGCGCCCTATGTCACCGCGGTGGAGAAGCAGGCGCGCACAGTGGAAGTGGAAGTCAACTTCGACGACCCCCAATCCGCCGGCCGGCTGCTGGTGGGCTACAGCGCCGATGTCGAAGTGATCCTCGACGTGCGCCAGGACGTGCTGCGCGTGCCCAGCTCGGCGCTGCTGCAGGGCGGCCGCGTGCTGCTGCTGCAGGACGGCCGGCTGGTCGAGCAGCCGGTGAAGACCGGGCTGGCCAATTGGGAGCACACCGAGATCTTGCAAGGCCTGCAGGGCGGCGAGCGCATCGTCACCTCGCTCGACCGCGCCGGCGTCAAGGCCGGCGCGGCGGCGGTCGAAGAACCTGCGGCGCCTTGATCCGGAGGCCACGGTGAGCGCAGCCGAGGCGCAGATCGAGTTGCAGGGCATCGAGCGCGTGTTCCACCTCGGCGACAGCGTGGTCCACGCCCTGGCCGGCATCGACCTGCGCATCGACGCCGGCGAGTACATCGCGGTGATGGGGCCGTCGGGCTCCGGCAAGAGCACGCTGCTCAACATGTTGGGCCTGCTCGACCGGCCCGACGCCGGCCACTACCGGCTGGAAGGGCGCGACGTGACCACGCTGTCGCCCGACGAGCAGGCGCAGGTGCGCAGCCAGCGCATCGGCTTCGTCTTCCAGAGCTTCCACCTGGTGCCGCGGCTGACGGCGGCCGAGAACATCGCGCTGCCAATGGTGCTGGCCGGTCTGCCGGCGCGCCAGCGCGAGCAGCGCGTGCGCCAGGCCCTTCAAGGCTTTGGCCTGGCCGACCGCGCCGGCCACCGGCCCGACGAGCTGTCCGGCGGCCAGCGACAGCGTGTGGCCATTGCCCGCGCCACCATCATGCAACCGGCCCTGCTGCTGGCCGACGAGCCCACCGGCAACCTCGACCGCGCCACCGGCGACGAGGTGGTGCGCCTGCTCGAGCAGCTCAATGCCGGCGGCGTGACGCTGCTGGTGGTGACGCACGATGCCGCGCTCGGCGCACGCGCGCGCCGCCGCCTGCTGATGGAAGACGGCGCCATCCGCCACGACCAGCTCAAGCAGGACGGGGCCTTCGCCGATGCGCACGCGTGATCTGCTGGCCTTCGCCGTGGGCGCGGCGCGCGGCAACCGCGTGCGCACCGCGCTGCTGATGCTGGCCATGGCCATCGGCGTGGCCGCGGTGGTCACACTCACCGCGCTGGGCGACGGTGCGCGGCGCTACGTGGTGCGTGAGTTCAGCGCCATCGGCAGCAACCTGGTGATCGTGTTGCCCGGCCGCACCGAGACCGGCGGCATCAACCCCGGCAGCTTCGTCAGCAGCACGCCGCGCGACCTGACGGTCGACGACGCCCTCGCGCTGCTGCGCGCGCCGGGGGTGCAGCGCGTGGCGCCGCTGGTGGTGGGCACCTCGGAGCTGTCGGTGGGCGGCAAGCTGCGCGAGGGCATGGTGGTGGGCACCACCGCCGAGTACATCGAGGTGCGGCAGTCCAAGATGGCGCAGGGCCAGTTCCTGCCAAGTGAGGACTGGAACCGCGGCTCGATGGTCATGGTCATCGGCGCCAAGCTGCGCGCCGAACTGTTTCCCAACGAGCCCGCCCTGGGCCGCTTCGTGCGCGTCGGCGACCGGCGTTTCCGCGTCATCGGTGTGCTCGCGTCCACCGGCAGCGGGCTGGGCATGAACACCGACGAACTGGCCATCGTGCCGGTGTCGCTGGCGCAGGCCATGTTCAACACCAACACGCTGTTCCGCATCCTGGTCGAGGCGCGCAACCGCGACGCCATCGAGCCGGTCAAGCGGCAGGTGGCGCAGGTCATCCAGCAGCGCCACGACGGCGAGGAGGACGTCACCGTGATCACCCAGGACGCGATGCTCGCCACCTTCGACAAGCTGCTGCGCACGCTGACGATGGGCGTGGCCGGCATCGCCGCCATCAGCCTGGCCGTGGCCGGCATCCTGGTGATGAACGTGATGCTGGTGTCGGTCGCGCAGCGGCGCAGCGAGATCGGCCTGCTCAAGGCGCTGGGCGCCAGCGGCGGCACCATCCGAGCGGCCTTCCTGGTGGAGGCGGCCATGCTGTCGGCCGCCGGCGCGTTGTTTGGCTATGCGCTGGGCCTGGCTGGCGCGGCCGTGATCCGCGCGCTGTACCCCACCTTTCCGGCCTACCCGCCCGACTGGGCGGTGCTGGCCGGCTTGGCCACGGCGCTGTTCACCGGTGTGCTGTTTGGCGTGCTGCCGGCGCGCAATGCCGCGCGGCTGGACCCTGTGACCGCATTGGCCAGACGGTGAACCCACGATGATCGCCAGCGACGCACTGCGCTACGCCTGGCGTTCGATCAGCGCCCAGCGCACGCGCAGCTTCCTCACGCTGGCCGGCATCGCGGTGGGCATCACCGCGGTGATCCTGCTCACCTCCATCGGCAAGGGCATCCACGGCTTCGTGCTCGGCGAGTTTTCGCAGTTCGGCACCAACGTGGTCGGTATCTCGCCCGGGCGCACGGCGGCGCGCGGTGGCGGGCCCACCGGGCTGCCGACCTCAGTGCGGCCGCTGACGCTGGAGGATGCGCAGAGCTTGCAGCACGTGCCCGGCGTCATCGGCGTGGTGCCCACCGCCTGGGGCAATGCCGAGGCGCAGGCCCGCGGCCGGCTGCGCCGCACCATCGTCTACGGCGTGTCGGCCGATGCGCTGCCGGTGTTCAACATGAAGGTGGCGGTGGGCCAGTTCCTGCCCGGCGAGGGCGCGGACGAGGCGCGCAGCTTCGTCGTGCTCGGTGCCAAGCTGAAGCAGGAGCTGTTCGATGCCGACAACGCCCTGGGCGAGCGGCTGCGCCTGGGCGGGCAGAGTTTCCGCATCATCGGCGTGCTGGCGCCGAAGGGACAGTTCCTGGGCCTGGACCTGGACGACACCGCCTTCGTGCCGGCGGCGCGCGCGATGGAACTGTTCAACCGCGACGGCCTCACCGAGATCCATCTGACCTATGCCGAAGGCGCGTCGGCCAAGGCCGTGGCGGCCGCGGCTGAAAGCGTGCTGAAGGCGCGCCACGGCCGTGCCGACTTCACCGTCACCACGCAGGAAGAGATGCTGGGCACGCTGTCCAACATCCTCGACATCCTGACGATGGCGGTGGCCGCGCTGGGCAGCATCTCGCTGCTGGTCGGCGCGGTGGGCATCGTCACCATCATGACCATCGCGGTGGCCGAACGCACGCACGAGATCGGCCTGCTGCTGGCGCTGGGCAGCCGGCGCGCCACGATCCTGCGGCTGTTCCTGGGCGAGGCGGTGGTGCTGGCGGTGCTGGGCAGCCTTCTCGGCGTGGCGGTGGGCTTCGGCCTGGCGCAATTGATCCGCCTGTTCGTGCCCGCCTTGCCGGTGTCCACGCCCTTGCCCTATGTGCTGCTGGCGGTGGCCAGCAGCGCCGTCATCGGCCTGCTGGCCGGCGTGCTGCCGGCGCGCCGCGCGGCGCGCATGGACCCGGTGGAAGCGCTGCGTTCGGAGTGACTTGTGGCCCTGACTGGCTGGGGCCGGTATCCTGCGAAGGGTCGTTCTCAGGTCCACAAGTTCGCGCGATGAAAACACCACGAGTGATCGCCGGTTGCGCTGCATGGATGAGGCGCGCAAGCCCAGAAGCGGCAGTCTGCAGCGCCGCGCGCAGGTCCGGGCGGCGCAACTCGCATTGGCTGCTTCTGGCCTGGGGCGTGCTCTTGCTCGGCAGCTCCTGTAGCGCAATTGCCGACAGCGCCGGTTTCGGCAGTCCGGGTGGGCCCGAACCCGCCAATCTGCGTGCGCTCGCGGATGTGCTGCAGCAGGACGCCGGCGACCTGGAATTGCTGATCAGCTTCGGCACGTCGAAGGGTGGTGCCGCGGGCCACTTGGCCCTGGCCGTGCACGATGCGTCATCGCCGGACGGCCGTGTGTATTCGGCCAACTTCTACGCCGACCGATCGCGTAAGCACGAAACCGACTTCTACGTCGACGAACTGATGCTGGCGATCCCGAAGTACGAATACCTGTTCGGGACGCGCTCGTCGCTCGGCGCCAAGGCCTCGTTTGGCCTGGATTTCGGCGAGGTCTACAAGCGCTCCGTCATCGGCCTGCGGGTCTATGGCGTGCCCGTCGCCGAGCGGAAGGCGCTGGTCGGCTACTTCCAGCGCATCAACGACGACTTTCGGCAGCGCGCGCGCGACACCGAGTACCACGACGGCGAGGTCAAGTACGACTACTTGCGCTTGAACTGCGCCAAGACGATCGGTGCGGCCTTCAAGTTCGGCGCGCAATATTCGGAGCTCGAAGTCACCAGCGCACCGATCCTGTCCAGGCGGCGGCTGGTGGCGGCAGCCCACGCCAACATCCCCACCGAGATGGCGATGAAGCTGCTCGACGCCTGGCATGCGCGCGGCTACCGCTTGGACGTGGTGCTGTACCGGAAGTACGCCACCTCGACCTGGAAGGCACCGGACGAAGACCTCATGTTCAAGGACCTGCCGGATCGTTTCCCGTCGGTGCTGTCGCGCGACTTCCGCAGGGAGCAAGGCCAGTACGAGGATTTCGACAACCTCCTTGCCATGTACCTGCTGGCCAACCTGGCGAAGTACGTGGTGCACGTGGACGAAACGACGAAGCGGCTCGAGATCCGCAAGACCAGCAAGTCCCTGGACTATCCGGCTGCGTTGGAAGATGCCCGGCGCGATGCGCTGCAAGACAGCGAGAACTATCTTCGTGGGCTGCCGGTGGCCACTCGGCGCCTGGCGGTCGAGCCACCGGTCGGCCCCGCGCCTCAGGCTCGTGCCGCCAGCAGCAGCGACAACAAATGACCGGCATCGCCCTCATCCCTGCACCAAAGGTCGTGCCAACGCCGTGACCGCCGGAGGGCGATCACCCCGTCGACCGCGCTAACCTTGTTGGCTAGGCCGCTTGCAGCGCCCGCCAGCGCGCCGGCGTGATGCCGCTCCAGCGCTTGAAGGCGCGCGTGAAGGCGCTGGCGTCGGCGTAGTCGAGCATCGCGGCAATGTGGCTGACGTCCAGCCCGGAATTCGCGAGCATCTCGCGCGCGACTTCGTAGCGGCATTCGTCGACCAGTTCGCGGAAGCCCACGCCATAAGGCTTGAGGCGCCGTGCCAGCGTCGAGCTGTGCATCGAGAACAGCGCAGCCAGCTGGTCCGAGCGTGAATGCCCGGTGAGCAGCGCGGTGCGCAGCACGCTGCGCACCTGCTCCGGGAAGTCCGCCTCATGACGCGCCTCGATGGCGTCGATCTCCTTCTGCAGCACGCGCCGCAGCGCCAGGTCGGCCTGGGGCACGGGCCGCTGCAGCCAGCCGGCGGGAAAGCGCATCGAGTAGTCCTCGGCGTCGAATGTGAGCGTGGTACGAAAGTACATGCGGAAGGGCTGGAGTTGGGCCGGCTCACGGTGGGCAAAGCGCACCTCGATCGGCTTCCAGTCCGGACCGCACAGCTCGCGCAGGATGTTGAGCATCACCGCCAGCGCGCCGTCACCCACCTGGTCGACGGCCTCGACGCCCGGCTGGTAGATCTCCCAGTGCAGCGTGGCGACATCGCCGTCCACCGTGAGCGCCGATTTTGCGCCGCGCACATGGGTGTGCAGGTAGCGCACGAAGCTGCGCAGCGCCGTCTCCACGTCGGGCGAGTAGCGGACCAGCAGGCCCGCCAGCCCGAGCGAATGCAGGCCGTCGCGCTGGCCCACCAGCAGCCCGAGATGCGGGCAGCCGCTGCGCACCACCGCCAAGGCGATCAGGCGGTTGTGCACCGTCAGCGGGATCTGATTGTCGGGATCGTCGAAGACCTTCGGGTCGACGCCTTCCGCGGCCAGCAACTCGGTGAGGTCCACGCCCATGCCGAGCAGGATGTCCGCAATCGGCAGCAGCGTGCCGACGCGCACCAAGCCGCCGTTTGCGGCCCCACCGTTCATCGTGGGCTTCATCGAGTGCGTGCGCGCGTCCATATCTGTTCCAGATCAATCCGAGCAAGGCGATTCTCACGCGTGCGCGGAAATGTCAAGTCGCTGCGAGGAAATGTCAAGCAACCACCCGCCCGGCTGCGTAGCCTGCTCAGCCGTGGTTTGAGTGGCTGAAGATATGAACTGCAGCAGACGACCGGGTCTGGCTTCGAACAACTCTCCATCGCCGCTGGTCAGGTGATGCATCAAGCAGGAGCAATCAGATGCACAAGAAGTTGTTGGACATGAAGCCGGTGGACGACTTCGTCACCCGAGCCACCCCGGGCCTGAAGATCTGGGAAGAGAACTGGGGTGGCATGCAGTGCGCATACCACGTCTTCGCCCCGGGTACCGACTTCACGGACATCCTGAAGGGGAAGGGACTGGAGCACGACCTGTGCGGGGTTGAACACTGGGCTTACGTCTTGAAGGGCACGTTGGAGGTCATCTACCTTGATGGGACCGTTGATGTTTGCCGCGCCGGCGAAGTGTGCTTCTGGCCTGCTCCGCACAACTTCAAGTCGCCTGAAGGCGCCGAGATCCTGCAGTTCAGCGCCGCTGGCGGGTTGGCGGCGCAAGGCAAGAAGGTCCAGGAATTCGTCATGAAGCAGATGCAGAAGAAGTGATTGCCGATGGCGTGCTTGCCGGAACTCGGCAAGCACCACCCCGGCCCGCTCAGCTGGCATCGCACCCCCACCCATTGGAAAACTTCCGTGAAACTCAGAATCGGAATGCACGGTGACCGCCGCGTCACCAAGAACACGCGCGGACGGCCCTTCTGCGGGCTTGGCGCCTTCGTCGGCACCGGGCCGACCGCGCGCGCCCACGTCTACACGGCGGCCAATCTGGACGAGATCATGCCGGACAGCCACAAGCGGATGGACCCGGTGCGGCTGGCCAGGCAGTTCGAGGTCGACATGTGCGCCGTCAACGGCGGCCGCTACTGGCTGATGGACGAAACCGATGTCCAGGGCGGCGACGTCGTGAACTTCGATGGCGTCAATCTGCTCTACGGCGGCGAGATGACCGAGGCCGAGATGTTGGAGCAGATGGCCAAGCCCTATTCGCCCAACCTGATCTACCGCAACAGCAAGTGGACCTGGCACGCCGGTAAGCCGGTGCACCTGCTGCGCGAGCCGAACGGCACGGTATGGGTGATGCAGGAGTTCACCCAGGACGTCGACCCGAGCCTGTCGCTCGACACCCTGCACCAGGTCGGCAGCAAGTTGAAGAGTCTGCCCAAGGGCTGGACCTTCGAGACCAAGACGCTGACGCAGGAGTTGTCGCTCGACACCTCGCGCTGCGACGGTTGGGCAGCCATCCTTCGCGACGAGTTGCACTGCACCTACCAGGGCTGCGGGTACGGTGCGGACACAAGCGCCAACTACGTTCCCTAGACGACGACCGCACTCGAAACGGAGATGCGTTCATGGGATTCGACGCATCCGCAATCGCAGATCCAGAAACCCGCAACTGACTTGGACGAAACGGAGCACGAAATGAACTTGAAGACAGGTATGGAACCCCTGAGCTGGATGAGCTTCACCGACACCCGCGGCCTCCCCTTCCACGGGATGGGTGCCTTTGTCGGCGCGGGGAAAACACAGCGGGCCCACGTCTATACGGCGGCGTCGATTCCTGTCGACCCCGAGGCCTACAAGAAAATCGATGCCAAGAAGCTGGCGGGCGAACTGAAGGTGGACATGTGCGCGGTCAACAACGGACGCTTCTGGATGATGGACGAAATCAAGTTCTTCGTCGGCGAAACGCAGAACTTCCACGGTGTCGAATTGCGCTGGGGCGGGGACATGACCGGGGCGGAGATGATCTCGCAGATGCAGAACGCCTATGTGCCCTCGCTGATCCGGCGCAGCACGGTCTGGACCTTCAAGGCGGGCAAGTCCGTGTGCCTGCTGCGCGCACCGGACGGTGGGGTCTGGGTCCTCCAGGAATACACCAAGGCAGTCGATCCGAGCCTGACCCCTGACAACCTGGACTCATTGGGCAAAAAGTACACGACCCTGCCGCAAGGCTGGAAGTTCGAGACCAAGGTCCTCGAAAAGGATCTCGTGCTCGACACCACCAAAGCGGGCGGATGGGCGGCCATTATTCGCGACGACCTGCACTGCACCTACCAGGGCTGCGGGTACGGCGCCGACACCAGCGCCAACTACTTGCCCTAGTCACGCCACGGCCCTCCGCAGGCCATCGCCCGTCATCGACGGGCGGTGCGCTCGCGCGAATGCCGCGCACCGGAGACGCGAATGAACCCGATGACCCAAGACCTGCCTAAGGCCAAGACCACGGCGCTGGGCTTGTACGTGACGGCAGCCGAGGCCTACGCCAAGTGGCAGGCCGACCCCGAGGGCGTGAAGATCCTCGACGTGCGCACGCCCGAGGAACATTACTTCATCG
>JAGTRL010000148.1 GCA_018261815.1 Pseudomonadota bacterium | reverse complement strand
TCGGCCGCGCCGAGCGCTGCGCTGCAGGCCCGTGCCAGCACCTCGGCCACCAGGCCGCCGCGCGAATGCGTCAGCAGGTGCAGCCGGGCGCCCTGCGGCAAGGCGCGCACCAGCGTCAGCGCGTTGGCGATCGGGCTTTGCGACAGCGTCGGGTGGTCCAGCGCATAGACCCGGTTGCCGTAATGCGCGAACAGCCGGCCCACCACCTGCGGGTGCAGCGTCCACAGCTTGGCGAAGGTGCTGGCGGTGTCGACGAAAGTGCCGTGCAGCAGTACCAGCAGCGGCGCGCCATCGGCGCTGGGGGGCAGCTGCTCGCGCTTGCGGCCGCTGCCCTTCAACGGCGGCAATTCGGTCGGCGAGAGCTCATACACACCGGCCTCGACCTTGCCGTCGAGCTTCTTCACCGCCAGTGTGCTGACGATGTCCACCGCATGGTCGAGCACCAGCCCCTTGACGATGTCGAACGCGCTCAGCACCACCTGGCCGAGCCAGCCACGGGTGGTGCTGCCATCGTCCAGGCCCTGCCAGCCCAGCTGCGCCGGCACCTCCACCGCATCCGCATCGCTGGGCTCGGCGCCACCGCGCCGGGCGTTGCCGGCCTGCGCGCGCATCAGGTCGCGAGCGGCTTCGGGGTGAAGCACCAGCGTCGGGCCATTGGCGATGCTCAACACCACCACGTCCTCGCCTGGACGTGCCGTCAGGCGCACGCTGTCGCCGGTGCCGCGCCGTGCACCGACGCGCACCGAGGCGCGCACCTGCCCGCCCAGGCCCTGCGCCGCGGGCGATGTCGCCTGGGCCTGCCCGGGCACGGTGAAGATGATCTCGCTGGCCATGAACTGCTCCTTGGTTGAGCCGCGTTCAGCCGCCACCGGAGCGCGACGTCCCGGCTGCGGCGACCTGGCGCACGGGTGTCAGACGGCGAAGGGCTTCTGCTTCAGGAAGGTGGCCACCGGCCCCATCGTGAACAGGTTCGGCGTCTGGATGGCCGGCATGCCGCTCTTGATGTGCGCGTGGAAGGTGGCGTAGTTGCCGTCGAAGTTGCCGCGGTTCCAGACGGTGAGCAGCCGCCCGGTGAAGGCGCCGTTGTGGGCGCCGTCGTAGCTGCTCTGGTTGTCCTGGCAGCCGGAGATGAGGATGGCGCGCGGCTTGAAGCGCTTGGCGATCTTCGTCAGCCGCGTGCTCACCGTCAGCGTGGCCAGCACCTCGTCCGGTTCGGCCTTGTCGTCGGGGCCGCCCTCGGCCTTGGCCACGTCCATCTGCAGCTTGTCGTAGAAGGCCTTGTGCGCCTCGTAGGTGCGCATCGCCACCGACGGCGGCATCATCTTCGAGCGCAGCTCCGGTGTCGGGGTGCCCAGCGCGGGCGGTCCGGCCCGCACCACGGTGCCGCTGTGGCAGCTGTCGGACAGCACCAGGATGCGCACCCCGGTGGCGAACTTGCCGAGCTCCAGGTACAGCTCGTCGTCGATCAGCTGGCCGTCGTACAAGCACCAGGTCTCGTCGAGCTTGTCGGCTTCTTCGCCCGACACGTCGGGCACCTGGCCGCCGTGGCCCGAGTAGGTGAGGAAGAAGAAGTCGCCCTTGACCAGCGTCTTGGCGGCGGCGCGCAGCGCGCTCAGCACCTTGGCGCGGGTGCCGTCCTTGGTGAGCAGCACCGTGGCCTTCATGCCGCGGCCGGTGGCCAGCGCCCCCATGTCCTTGGCATCGAACTCGCACGCGGCGAGCGGGCCGGTCCAGCCGCCGTAGTGCGCGCCGCCGACGCTGTTCAGGCCGATGTTCAATGACAGGCCACGCGCTTTCGCTGCCGCCGCGATCTTGGTTGCCATGCAGTCTCCTTGTGCACGCCGCATGAAGGTGCGGCTGGACCGGGCACTTTAGGCCCTTACATGGGGGCGCGGCACACCTAGGTTGAAAACTGTTGCGTTGCCGCAGTCGATCAGCGCCGTTGAAGCACCATCGGCTGGACGCTGGCCGCGCCGCGGATGCGTTCGGCCGTGCCTTGCGCCTCGCTCCGCGAGGCATAGGGCCCGGCCTGCAGGCGGTACAGCGCCCGGTCGTCGAAGATCGCCAGCCAGGGCTCCAGCCAGGCCAGTTCGCGTGCCAGCTGTTCGCGAAGTTCGTGCGCACCCTGGCGCTGTCGGAATGCGCCGAGCTGCACCCAGAACCCTGGCGCGGCGGCCGCGGGCGCGCGCGCCGTGGCCGAGGTCTCGGTGGCGTCGGGCAACTCCATTGGGGGTGGGTCCACGGGCGGTGCGGCGGCCGTGGATTCCGTGGGCACTTGCATCGGCCGCGCCTCGGCCTGCGCCCAGGCCGACTCGCCGCGCCAGCGGCCGCTGCGGATGTCGTCGTGCGTCAGTCGTCGCAGCTCGACCGGCGCCACGCCACGCAGCACGCCGAGCTTCAGCGCGGCGGTATAGCTCAGGTCGATGACCCGGTCGCTGTGAAAGGGGCCGCGGTCGTTGACTCGAACCACCACCTCGCGTCCATTGGCCGGGTTGCGTACCAGCGCATAGCTCGGGATCGGCATCGTGCGGTGCGCCGCGCTGGAGGCGTACATGTCGTAGATCTCGCCGCTGGCAGTGGCCCGGCCGTGGAACTTGCGTCCGTACCACGACGCCAGCCCGGTCTCGACCACCGGCGCGTCGGCAGTCAGCGGCGTGTAGCGCTGGCCTAGCACCACGTAGGGCTTGTTCGGGCCACCGCTGCGGATCGGCTCGACCGCCGGTTCCGGGTCGGGCCGCGAGACCAGGTCCGGCGGCGGGTTGGCGGGTGGGCCGTCCAGCGCGGCGGTGGCGGACGGCGCACCCGGCCTGTGGGTGCTGCCGCAGGCGGCCAGCAGCACAAGAAGCAGCACGGCCAGCGCCTGACGCCAGCGTGCAGGGCAGGCGAAGGCACGTGGGTGCATCCGGCCGCCCCGGCGCGTCAGACCAGGCCGTCCTTGGCCATCGAATCGACGATCAGCTTGCTGAACTGCTCGAACATCGAGCCGATGCTGCCGCCGCTGGGCGTGGTGGTGGTCGATGCGGACCACACCAGGGTGTAGTTGGCGGTCTCGAACAGGCGTGTGTCGGCGGCCACGTGCTGCGTGGTGTAGACCGTGGGCGGCATGACGTAGCTGGTGGCCCACATGCCGCCGTAGTAGCCGTAGAAGCCGCCGAAGCCGTAGCCCATCGGCGGGCCCATCACCATGCCCGGCGTGACGTTGACCTGCTCGGTCACGTTGACCACGCGCGTCAGCAGCACGCCGGCCACGCCGGCTTGCCGGACGGCCTGCTCGAGCTTGACCTGCTCCATCGCGCCGGCATCGGGCGCGAAGCGGTACGAGGGCACGGCCTTGACGCCGCGCGTGGCCAGCTGCGCGACCATCTGGTCCTCGAAATTGCGCCGGTTGGTCGGGTCCTTGGTGATGCCCAGCACCAGGATCGAGCGCATCGGCGGCTTGCCTGCGAACTGCGGGTTCGCCCACTGCGTGTTCAACACGGTGGGCGCGGCACACGCGCCCAGCAGGGCGACGCCGAGGATCAACCCGGCGCGGCGGGTGACGGAGCGAGAGGACGTGGTCATGTCGGGGCCTGAAGGGCGGATTCGGATCGGTCGCTGCCTGAAGGCGGAGGCCTGGCGCGGCTGGCGGGGATCGAACCCACGACCCTTGGCTTCGGAGGCCAATACTCTATCCACTGAGCTACAGCCGCGGTGCTGACAGGCGCTGGATTCTATCAGTGGGGGTTGCGCCGCCTGGGACGCAAGCTGCGGCCGGGGAGCGCACCGCTATAATTTTGGGCTTTGGCCGACCCGTCCACTGCAGCATGCCCCACACGGGCCGGCGACCGAGGGGCTTCGGCGTGCTGCCACCGAGGACTTCATGAGCGACCCCCAGGACCACGACGCCCCGCACGAGGGCCCGATCAAGACGCCCAAGCAGCTCATCTGGACGGTGGTGGCCTCGTTCCTGGTGCCCATCGCCATCATCGTGCTGCTGGTCAACTTCGTGGCCACGGGCGACAAGTCCGGTGCCGGCACCGAGGCCATGAGCGAGGAAGCCGTGGCCCATCGCATCCAGCCCGTGGGCGTGGTCATGCTCAAGGATGCCTCGGCCGTGGTGGAGTTGCGCACCGGCGAGCAGGTCTACACCGCACAGTGTTCGGCCTGTCACGCCGCCGGGCTGGCGGGTGCGCCGAAGCTCGGCGACGAGGCCGCGTGGGCCCCGCGCATCAAGACCGGCTACGAAGTCCTGGTGACATCCGCGCTGAAGGGCAAGGGCGCGATGGCGGCGCAGGGCGGCGGCGAGTTCTCCGACTTCGAGATCGGCCGTGCCGTGGTCTTCATGGCCAACAAGAGCGGTGCCAAGCTCGACGAGCCCAAGGCACCGGCTGCCGCAGCGTCGGCCGCCAGCGCTGCGAAGTAGGCCTCGCAGCGCCACGACAGGCCGCCTGCGGGCGGCCTTTTCACGCCGGCGACGTGCCGGCTCGGACGTGCAGCTCAAGACCCCGGGCCGTCGGCCTGCGGCCGCAGCACATAGCCGAAATGCGCCGGCATGCGCGCGAACTCCATATCACGTGGCTGCCAGTCGCCGGCCTCGATGGCCAATGCCGCCACGTCGGTGTCCAGGCTGTGCACCAGGCCGAAGCCCAGGTCGCAGTCCAGGAACAGGCGGCCGCGCTCGTCGAGCCAGGCAGCCCGGTACCGGGCCTGCCGCTCGCCCGGCAGGCTGATGCGCCAGCGGCCGCTGGGCCCGGCCGGACCCTCGTCCAGCCGGAACACCCAGGGCGCCGCCTCCAGCTCCACGTACACGCGCTGCGGCCCGTTCTGGAAGTACCAGCAGCCGCGCGCGTCGGCTTCGTAGTTGCGCTCGATGAATTCGCGCAGCCCTTCATGCTCGATGCGGCTGCCCTTGGGCCGCGGAAAGTGCCCGGCCGCCTGCGTCGGCTCGTCGCGCAGGTACCAGTCGCCGCGCGCGTCCAGCGCCAGCCAGCCGTAGCAGTGCGGCACGGTCGGCCACTTGCGCATCGCAGCCTTGACGATCTGGTCCATGTTCCGAACCTTAACCCGCCACGCCGGCCGTCAGCGTTTGGTGGTCTGCATCCAGCCGGTCACCGCCTCGGGCAGGCTTTGCACGTGGCCTGGAAAACGCCCGTGCGCAAAGCCCACATGGCCGCCATGCGCCGGCTGCCACAGGGTGACGAAGCGCCCCACCTCGTGCGGCGCGGGCAGGCAGGCGGTTGGCACGAAGGGGTCGTTGCGTGCGTTCAGCACCAGCGCCGGGATGCGGATGCGCTGCAGGTGCGGTTTGGCCGAGGCGCGGGCCCAGTAGTCGTCGGTGTCGCGAAAGCCGTGCAGTGGGGCGGTGAAGAGATTGTCGAATTCGTACAGCGTGCGCGTCGCGCGCAGCCGCTCGCGGTCGAACAGACCCGGGTGCTGCTGCCACTTGCGCAGGGCCTTGGCCTTCATGGTGCGCAGGAACATGCGGGTGTAGACCTGCCGGTTGAAGCCGCGGCCGATGGCATGGCCGCCGGCGGCCAGGTCGATGGGTGAACACACCGCGGCCACCGCGCGTGCCGTGGCGGCGGCGGTGTCGCCGGCTTCCTCGGCCCATCGCAGCAGCGCGTTGCCGCCCAACGAGATGCCCACCGCCAGCAGCGGCGCGGCCTGGCGCGCGCGCAGCCGCTCGAGCACCCAGCCGATCTCCTCGAAGTCGCCTGAGTGGTAGGCCCGCGGCGCCAGGTTGAGCTCGCCGGAGCAGCCGCGGAAATGCGGCACCGCATAGCTCCAGCCGAGCAGCGCGGCGCGGTGCGCGAAGGCCAGCGCGTAGTGGCTGCGCGACGAGCCTTCCAGGCCATGGAACAGCACCAGCAGCGGTGCCGCGGCGTCCGCCGCGTCGACGAAGTCGACGTCGATGAAGTCGCCGTCCGGCGTGCTCCAGCGCTCGCGCCGGTAGGCGGGTGGCGCCACAGGCGAGGCTTTGGAGAACAGCGCCGGCCAGATGGTCTGCAGGTGGCCGCCGGGCAGCCAGCGCGGGGCGCGGAAATGCTGCATCGGCGCCGCCCGGCTTGTCAGTGCAGGGTCGACGGTGTCTCGCCCGGCGCCGGCTCGGCCCCTTCGCTGCCCGGGCTGGCATGGTGCGCCACCATGCGCCAGCCCTGGGCGGTCTTGACGTAGACGTTGGTGGCCAGCACCCAGGCGCTGCGGCTGCCCTGCGCGTCGACGATGCGGACCTGCTCGACCAGGTGGTGCACCGCGCAGCCCAGCGACTGCAGCCGGCGCACGCCTTGCGGCTGCAGCGGGACGGCGCCGTTGGCGAAGATGGCCTCGAAGCTGGCGCGGATGGCGGCGTATCCGGTGACGCGCGGCCCGCCGGGGTGCACGCAGGCGATCTCGTCGTCGTCGGACCAGGCCGCCATCAGCTTGTCCAGGTCGGCGTTCTGCAGCGCTTCGTAGAACTGCGCCTCGACATCGTCGGGCGAGGCCAGCAGCGCGGCGGTACGGGCTTTGTCGTGCGGCATGGGTCAGCGGAAGATCACGCTCTTGTGGCCGTTCATCAGCACGCGGCGCTCGACATGCCAGCGCACCGCGCGCGCCAGCACCACGCACTCGATGTCGCGGCCGACGGCGGTGAAGTCCTCGGCCGACATGGCATGGTCGACGCGCTGCACGTCCTGCTCGATGATCGGGCCCTCGTCGAGCTCGGCGGTGACGTAGTGGGCGGTGGCGCCGATCAGCTTGACGCCGCGCGCGTGCGCCTGGAAGTACGGCCGCGCCCCCTTGAAGCTGGGCAGGAAGCTGTGGTGGATATTGATGGCGCGGCCCTTCAGCGCCGCGCAGAAATCGGCACTGAGGATCTGCATGTAGCGCGCCAGCACCACCAGCTCGACCATTTCGCGCTCGATCAGCGCCTCGACTTCGCGCTCCTGTGCGCGCTTCGCGGCGACGTCGCTGCCCTTGGGCAGCGGCAGGTGGTGGAAGGCGATGCCGTAGCTTTGTGCCAGCGCCGCGAAGTCGGGGTGGTTGGAGACGATGCCGGCGATGTCCACCTCCAGCTGGCCACTGCGCCAGCGGAACAGCAGGTCGTTCAGGCAATGCCCGTGCTGGCTGACCAGCAGCAGCACGCGCGCGCGCTGTGCCACGGGGTACAGCTGCAGCTCCATGCCGAACTGCTGCTTGGTGTGCTCGAACAGCGTGCGCAGCGCATCGTGGCTGGCCAGGTGCGGCGGCGCGGCGAAATGCACGCGCATGAAAAACAAGCCGGTGGCGTCGTCGCCCGCCAGGTCGCCGAACTGCTGCGAATCGATGATGTTGCAGCCGCCCTGGTAGAGCAGGCCGGACACCGCGTAGACGATGCCGGTGGTGTCGCGGCACGACAGCGTCAGGATGAACTCGTGATCGTGCGGCATGGCCGCGCATTGTAGGTAGGGGCGGCGAAGCAGGCCCGATCAGGCCCGCGGCAACAGCACGTGGAAGGTGGAGCCGACGCCAGGCTGGCTGCTGGCCTGGATGCGACCGTGCATCAAAGTCAGCAGCGCGCGGGTGATGCTCAGCCCGATCCCGGTACCTTCGACGCTGCCGCGCTTCTGCGACAAGCGGTTGAAGGGCTCGAACAGATGCGGCAGGTCGGCCGCGTCGATGCCCATGCCGGTGTCCTGCACGGTGATCGACAGCCAGGCCTTGCCCTCGGCCGGCCGTGCCGGCGCGATCAGCATGTCGACGCTGCCGCCGGCGCGGTTGTACTTGATGGCATTGGACAGCAGGTTGAGCAGCACCTGGCGCAAGCGCGTGCGGTCGGCGTGCGCGGCCAGGTCGGGGCCGCTGAGCTGCAGCGCCAGGCGCACCTGCGCGGCTGCAGCCTGCGGACGCAGCATGTCGATGGCCTCCTCGGCCAGCGGCCGCATCGGCACCGCGTCGAACTGCACCTGCAGGCTGCCGCTTTCGATGCGCGTCAGGTCGAGCAGGTCGCCGATCATGCGCAGCAGGTGTTCGCCGGCTTCGCGGATCAGTTTGACACGTCGGCGCTGTCCCTCGCTGAGGCTGTCGGCCCGGTCGATCTCCAGCAGCTGCGAAAAGCCCAGCACCGCATTCAGCGGCGTGCGCAGCTCATGGCTCATGCGCGACAGGAATTCAGTCTTGGCGCGGTTGGCCGCTTCGGCGGCCGCCTTGTCCTGGCGGGCATGCTCCAGCTCGCGCAGCTCGGTCACGTCCTGCATGTAGCCGTGCCAGACGGTGCCGCCGTCGGCGCGGCGCGTGGGCGACGAGGAGGCGCGAATCCACCGCAGGCTGTTGGGCGCGGCCCGCACGCGGAACTCCCACTGCCACAGCGACAGCCGGTGCGCCGATTCGATGATGCTGGCGGTGACGGCCTCGCGATCCGCAGCGTCGATGCGGGCCATCAGCTCCGCGGCACTTTCCGCCGCGCGCTGCGGGTCCAGGCCGAGCAGCGTGCGTGCGCGCTCGCTCAGGTACGGGAAGCGCGGCACGAACTGCGCGTCCAGTTCAAACTGGTAGAGGATGCCGGGCACGTGCAGGGCGATGCGCTCCAGCCGCGCCGCGGCCTGCGAGGCCAGCTGTTCGCGTTCGCGCTGTGCCGTGATGTCGGTCTGCGTGCCGACCATGCGCCGCGGCTGGCCGTCGTCGTGCCATTCGACCACGCGGCCGCGCTCCTGGTACCAGCGCCAGTTGCCGTCGCGGGCACGGATGCGGTAGGCGTGCTCGTAGTGATCGACCTCGCCGCGCACATGGCGCAGGTAGGCCTCGTGGTTGGCGGCCACGTCGTCGGGGTGGATCAGCCGGTTCCAGTCTTCCTGCGTGCGGCCGATCTGCTGGGCGTCGTAGCCCAGCTGTTGCAAGCCCTCGTCGATGTCGCTGAGCCAGTCGGTGTCGATGTCCCATTCCCATACGAAGGTGCCACCGCCATGCAGCGCACTGCGGATCATTTCGACATAGCCGGCACGCGGAGGCGGCTGCCCGACGGTGGCGTCGTTGAGCAGCAGCGCCGCGGCGCTGGCGCGCACCGGCTCCAACTGTGCGGCCTGGTGCGTCACGTCGTGCCCGGTCGCCGCGGCACCCAGCAGTTGCAGCGTGCCCACGTGCCGGCCCAGGCGCGACAGCGCGATCTGCTGCACTGCGCCCGCATCGCCAGGGTCCATGGTGTCGCTGCCGAGGCCAGGCGAGGCGTCGAGCTGCCAGCGCAGCGTGCCGTCGGCCTGTTCGGCGCGCAGCCGGCAGGGCCGGCGCAACTGCCGCGACAGCGCCGCCAGCAGCATCTTCAATGCGTGGCGGGCATCACCTCGGGTTACATGGTCGAGCAGCGCCTCGTGGGCCAGCGCGTGCCAGTCGGCGGCGGCCTCGCCACGGGCGTCGCTGGTCACGGCGCGCGCCCCGGCGCTCAATGTGCGGCGTGCAGCTTCTCGCCCGCCTTCAGCCGGTAGACCGTGCCGCAGTAGGGGCACTTGCCTTCGCCGGTGGTGGCCACGTCGATGTACACGCGCGGGTGGTTGCTCCACAGCGCCATCGTCGGGTTGGGGCAGAAGACCACACCCGGGCCCTGCAGATCCTTGGCGGCCACCTCGACCACGGCAATCGGCTTGCTCATCGTTTCACACCTTGCTCAGCCATTCGGCGTACTTGGGGTTGCGGCCGTTGACGATGTCGAAGAAGGCCGCCTGGATCTTCTCGGTGATGGGCCCGCGCGAGCCGCTGCCCAGCTCCACCCGGTCGAGCTCGCGGATCGGCGTGACTTCGGCGGCGGTGCCGGTGAAGAAGGCCTCGTCGCTGATGTAGACCTCGTCGCGGGTGATGCGCTTTTCCTTGAGCGTCAGCCCCAGGTCGGAGCAGATGGCGAAGATGGTGTCGCGCGTGATGCCGTTGAGCGCACCGGCCGACAGGTCAGGCGTGTAGACCACACCCTTCTTGATGATGAACAGGTTCTCGCCCGCGCCTTCGCTGACGAAGCCGCTGGCATCGAGCAGCAGCGCCTCGTCGTAGCCGTCGTCCAGCGCCTCCATGTTGGCCAGGATCGAGTTGCTGTAGTTGCTGACGGCCTTGGCCTGCGTCATCGTGATGTTGACGTGGTGGCGCGTGTAGCTGCTGGTCTTGACGCGGATGCC
>JAGTRL010000147.1 GCA_018261815.1 Pseudomonadota bacterium | reverse complement strand
GCAAATTGCGTCAGCGTGCCCAGCACCGGCTTGGCGATGCCGTCGGGCACCAGGCTTTGCAGGAAGTACTGCTGCAGCGCGCCCTGGAACTTGGCGAACATCGGGAAGGCCGCGAACAGCGCCAGCATCACCGTGAGCAGCGGCACCAGCGCGATCAGCGTGGTGAAGGTCAGGCTGCTGGCGGTGACGCCCAGCCGGTCTTCGCGGAAGCGCTGGCGCAGGGTGCGCGCGGTCTCGAACCAGGGCCAGGTGCGCAGCGTCTGCAGCAGCGTCGATAACTGGTCGGTGCCCATCTGCCACAGGCCGTCGCGCGTCGTCATGCTGGCTATGATGCCAGCATGGTCGAAGCACAGAACGCCCCCACCGCGCCGGGCATGGATGCCGTCGTGCGCTGGTCGCGCGGGCTGGCGCTGGGTAGCCTGATCGGGCTGATCGTGCTGGGCCTGGCCTGGGAGCTGTGGCTGGCACCCACCGGCAGCGGCACGCTGGCCATCAAGGTGCTGCCGCTGCTGCTGCCGCTGCCGGGGCTGTGGCGTGCGCGCATGTACACCTACCGCTGGGTCAGCCTGCTGGTGTGGATCTACTTTGCCGAAGGCGTGGTGCGCGCCACCACCGACAAGGGGCTGTCGGCCGTGCTGGCCGGCGTCGAAGTGGTGCTTTGCCTGGTGCTGTTCGTCGCCTGCGCGCTGCATGTGCGTTGGCGGCTGCACCGCGCGGCGCGTGAGGCCGTGGCATGACACCGCTGCTGACGGCGCTGCGCGCCACAGTCGGCGCCGAGCAGGTGCTGAGCGAAGGCGACCTGTCGGCCTACGAACTGGACTGGCGCAAGCGCTTCCACGGCCGCGCATTGGCCGTGGTGCGGCCGGCCGATACCGCCCAGGTGGCGGCCGTGCTGCGTGCCTGTGCCGCCCACGGCGCGAGCGTGGTGCCGCAGGGCGGCAATACCGGACTGGTCGGCGGCGGCGTGCCCGATGCCAGCGGCACCCAGGTGCTGCTCAGCCTGGGCCGCATGAACCGCGTGCGCGCCATCGACCGCGCCAACCTCACCTTGACGGCCGAGGCCGGCTGCGTGCTGCAGGCGGTGCAGCAGGCCGCGGCCGACGCCGGACTGGTGTTCCCGTTGAGCCTGGCGGCCGAAGGCAGCTGCACCATCGGCGGCAACCTGGCCACCAATGCCGGCGGCACGCAGGTGCTGCGCTTCGGCAATGCGCGCGAGCAGTGCCTGGGACTGGAGGTGGTGACGGCCGACGGCCAGGTGTGGGACGGTCTGTCCGGCCTGCGCAAGGACAACACCGGCTACGACCTGCGCGACCTGTTCATCGGCAGCGAAGGCACCTTGGGCATCATCACCGCGGCCACGCTGAAGCTGCAGCCGCGGCCGGCGGCGTCGGGCACCGCGCTGGCTGCCACCGGCTCGCTGGAACAGTGCGTGGCGCTGCTCGGCCTGGCCCAGGCGCGGCTGGGTGCCGGGCTCACCGGCTTCGAGGTCATGAACCGCTTCTCGCTGGACCTGGTGGCAAAGCACTTCCCCGCCCTGCCCCAGCCGCTGCCCCAGGCGGCCTGGACGGTGCTGCTGGAGCAATCGGACAACGAAGGCGAAGCCCAGGCACGCGCGCGCTTCGAGTCGCTGCTCGAAGCCGCGCTCGAGGCCGGCCACCTCGACGACGCAGTGGTGGCCGAGAGCCTGACGCAGTCGCATGCGTTGTGGCACCTGCGCGAATCGATCCCGCTGGCGCAGAGCCAGGAAGGTCCGAACATCAAGCACGACATCGCGCTGCCGGTGTCGGCGATACCGGAGTTCGTCGCCCGCACCGATGCCGCGCTGGCGCAGGCCTTCCCCGGAATGCGGCTGGTGAACTTCGGCCACCTGGGTGACGGCAACCTGCACTACAACGTGCAGGCGCCCGAGGGCATGCCGGCGCAGCAGTTCATGGACCGGCACGAACATGCGGTCAACATGCTGGTCTACGACGCGGTGTGCGCGCTGGGCGGCTCGATCTCCGCGGAACATGGCGTGGGCGCACTGAAGCGCGAAGAGCTGGCGCAACGCAAGTCGCCGGTGGCGCTGCAGATGATGCGCGCGATCAAGCAGGCGCTCGACCCGCAAGGCCGCCTCAACCCGGGGCGCGTGCTGTAGCAGTCGACTTCGACCCTGCAGCCCACGGGCCGAAATCAGCTGTCGAGCAGCTTCAACCGCTGCACCTTGCCCGAAGGGCCGCGCGGCAGTTCGCCAACGAAGCGGATGATCTTCGGCGTCTTGTAGCGGCCCAGGCGCTGCAGACAGAACTCGCGCAGTTCGTCATCGGTACAGGCCATGCCCTCTCGCAACACCACCGCGGCCAGGATCTCCTGGCCGTAGTGGCGATCGGGCACGCCCACCGCGGCGGCATCCAGCACCGCAGGATGGGCCAGCAGCGCCTCGTCGATCTCACGCGGTGCGATGTTCTCGCCGCCCTTGATGATCAGCTCCTTCAGGCGGCCGGTGACGTAGAAGAAGCCGTCGCTGTCACGGTGCCCCAGGTCGCCGGTGCGCAGCCAACCATCGGGCGTGAAGGCCGCGGTGGTGGCGCTTTCGTTCTTGTAGTAGCCGCGCATCACGTTCGGCCCGCGGATGGCAATCTCGCCACGCTGGCCGTCGGGCAACGTCATGCAGGCGGTGTCGATGACGCGCGCCTCGCAGCCCGAAGGCCTGCCCACCGAGCCGAGCTTGCGCTGCGCCGGCTCCAGCGGGTTCGAGAAACACGGCGCCACGCATTCGGTCAGCCCCATGGTCTCGACGATGCCGATGCCGAACTTGCGCTCGAAGGCCAGCAGGTGCTCCGGCGGCAACGCGGCCGATGCCGAACGGCAGAAGCGGATGCGTGCCAGCACTTCGGCCTGCGGCACCTCTCCTTCGAGCAGGAAGGAGATGATCGTCGGCACCACGTTGATCCAGGTGCAGTGCGCGTCGAAGGCCTGGGACCAGAAGCGCGCCGCCGAGAAGCGCGGCGCCACGGCCACGCTGCCGCCATGCGCCAGCGGCGCCAGCATGGTCACGGCAAAGGCGTTGATGTGGTACAGCGGCAGCACGCCGAGCACGCGGTCCTGCGGGCCCAGCGCATGCTCGGCGCTGATCGAGCGCGCGTTGGCCACCAGATTGGCCTGCGTCAGCATCACTCCTTTGGGCACGCCGGTCGTGCCCGAGGTGTACATCAGCAGCGCCACGGCGCTGGCCGGCACCGCGGCGGCGCTGAACTCGTCTTCGTCCTCGCCGGGTAGGCGCAGGCCCTCGGGGTCGGCGACGGTCAACACCACCTCGCGATCCAGGCCGGACAGCAGTGCGCGCACCGGCGCTTCCCACTCGGGTGCGACGAAGACCAGCTTGCAGTCCGAGTGATCGAGCACGTAGCGCATCTGCTCGGTCTGCGACACCAGGTTCACCGGGTTGACGATCAGCCCCTGGGACATGGCGCCAAGCAAGATGCGCAGGGTCTGCAACCCGTTGGGCATGACCAGCGACACGGTGTCGCCCGGGCCCAGGCCGTGCCGGCGCAGCAGCGCGCCGAGGCGCCGGCTGCCGGCGTCCAGCTCGGCGAAGCTGATGCTCGCGGTGCCTTCGGTGGACAGCGCATACACCGCATCCGGCCGCGCCGCGGCCTGCTGGACGATCAGCTCGCGGATGGTCACTGCCGGCCGTGCCGTGCGAAGAAGGCGCCGAAGATCTGCGCCTCGCTCGGCACCACCTCGGCGATGGGCCGCGACACGCGCGTGATGTTCAAGTAGTGCCGATAGTTCATGTTGTCGGAAAAATTGTTGCGCCCCCAGGTGCCACATCCCATCGACAGCGAAAACGGCAGGCCGTTGTCGAAGCTGCCACCCGTGGCAAAGCAGTGCGCTTGGTCGACGATGACTCGCGACACCGGCAGCTTCAGGCCCAGTTGCAGGGCATGCTCGGGCTGCGCGCTGTGCAGCCCCACCGAATGGCCGGCGCCCTGAAAGGCATAGAGGCGTTCGACCAAGCTCATCGCCGCGTCGAAATCGTGCGCCGCATAGAGTGCCAGCACCGGGCTCAGCTTCTCGCCGGAGCAAGGGTGGTCGAGGCCGACGCCGTCTTCCTCGACCAGCAGCACGCGCGGCCGCAGGTCGGCCACGGCATCGAAGCCGGCCAATCGCGCGATCTTTTCGGCCGACTGGCCGATCACCGCCGACGACAGCTTGCCGTCGGGCCACATCAGCGCTTGCAGCTTGCTCTTCTGCGCCGCATCCAGCAGCACCGCGCCGCGCTCGCGCAGCGCCGCCAGCATCGGCTCGCGCGCCGCACCGACCAGCACCAGCGAGTTCTCCGACGAGCAGCTGGTGGCATGGTCGAAGGTCTTCGACGCGACGATCCGATCGGCCGCGCGCGCGATGTCGGCACTCTCGTCCACGATCACCGCCACGTTGCCGGCGCCCACGCCGAAGGCCGGCGTGCCGCTGGCATAGGCCGCGCGCACGTTGGCCTGCGAGCCGGTGGCCACCACCAGGTCGCACTGGCGCATCAGCTCGGCGGTACTGGCCTTGTCCACCGGCGCCGGCAGCAACTGCACCAGGTCGCGCGGCGCGCCGATGCGCTCGAACTGCGCGTGGATGAACTCGATCAGCCGCGCGCAGGTGCTCCAGCCCTTGGGCGACGGCGCGACGATGACCGCGTTGCGGCCCTTCAGCGCGTTGATGATCTTGTTGGCCGGCGTGGCCGCCGGGTTGGTGCTGGGCGTGATGGCGCAGACCACGCCCACCGGCCGCGCAATCTCGGTGATGCCGGTGGCCGGGTCGTCGGCGATCACGCCCACCGACTTGGCACCCTGCAGGTCACGCAGCAGGCCGAAAGTCTTGCGCTGGTTCTTGCGGATCTTGTCGGCCATGTCGCCGATGCCGGTGTCGGCCACGGCCAGCTCGGCCAGCTCGCGGTTACGCGTCGGTTCGATGATCGCCCAGCCGGCGGCCGTGACCAGCTCGTCGACACGTGCCTGGTCGTAGCCGTCGGCGATGCGCTGTGCAGCGCGGGCACGCTGCACCAGCGTTGCCACGGTCTCGCTCACATTGCCCATGTTATTGCTCCGGTGCTGGTCGCACCGTCGGCGACGTACAGATGGGTCCATCGAGCGACCGCCGCGGATCCGGCTGCGCCAGTCCGCCAGCGGTGCCCTCTTGAGGGGGCGCGCGAAGCGCGTAGGGGGTGAGCCATTCACTCCGCCTTGATGTTGGCGTCCTTGGCCAGCTTGGCCCACTTGACCAACTCGGTGTTGACCGCCTGGCCCAGCGCCTCGGGCGTACCGCCCACGGCCTCGCTGCCCTGCTGCAGCAGCTTCTCGCGGATCTCCGGGTCCTGCAGCGTGGTGTTGAGCGCGCGATTGAGCTTCTCGATCACGGCCCGGGGCGTCTTCGCCGGCACGAACATTGCATACCAGGAATCGACCTCGAAATCGGATACGCCGGCCTCCTGCAGCGTGGGCACATCGGGGAAGGCGGCGCTGCGCTTGAGCGTCGACACGCCCAGCGCCTTGAGCTTGCCGCTCTTGACGTGCTGTGCCGCCGCGGGGATCGACACCCACAGCAGCGGCACCTGCCCGCCGATGACGTCGGTCACGGCCGGACCACCGCCGCGATAGGGCACGTGCGTCATCTGCGTGCCGGTGCGCAGCTTGAACAATTCGCCCGCCAGGTGGCCCGGCGAGCCCACGCCCACCGACGCATACGCCAGCGCGCCGGGCTGGGCCTTGGCCATGGCGATCAGCTCGGCCACGTTGTTGGCCGGAAACTGCGGGTTGGCCACCAGGATCTGCGGCAGCGAGGCCACCGTGCCCACCGGCTCGAAGTCCTTCAGCGTGTCGAAGGGCAGCTTGGCGTAGATGGCCGGGTTGACGGTGTGCGAGTTCAGCGTGAACAGCACCGTGTAGCCGTCGGGCGGCGCCTTCGCAACGACATCGGTGCCCACCGAGCCTCCGGCCCCGCCCTTGTTGTCGATGACGATGTTCTGGCCCAGCGTGGCCTGCAGCTTGCCCTGCACGATGCGCGCGATGACATCGGTGCCGCCGCCCGGTGGATAGGGCACCACGAAGCGGATGGGATGGTCGGGATAGCTCTGCGCCTGGGTCAGTGGCGAACTGGCCAGTGCGGCAGTGCTCAGCACCACCAGCAGTTGCCGACGTCGATTCGCTTGCATCCTCGTCTCCTTGGTTAGGGGGCCACACACTACTGCCGCGCTATCTCGGCCTGGCCAACGGCCTCGCCGTCCAGGCCTTGCACTGCGTCCAGTGTCACCGAAACGCGCTTGAGCTTACCGGTGAATTCGAAAGGCGCCTCGTACAGCGTCGAAACGGCGCTGGCGCGGTCGCGGCCGATCTCCAACCCGCTCCCACGAGACGAAGTCGTTGAAGCCGGCCTGCGACTTGATGCTGCCCGCGGCCTGGCCATCGATCAGCAGCGTGCCCTGGCGCCAGGCCGGCACCATCGCATGCATCGGCGCAGGCGGCGGCACCGGCACCAGCGGCCCCACCTGCATGCGCAAGCACAGCCCGACCAGCGCCTTCACGTGCTCGGGCTGCTGCGCGGCCAGGTCCTCGGACTCCGAGAAGTCGCGGTCCCGATGAAACCGCTCCCAGCGGTCGCCGTCGCAGGGCGTGCCGGACGGGTGGAAGCCCACCGCCTTCCAGCCCTCGTGCCAGAGGCCACGGTGGCCAAACATCTCGACGTACTGCGGCTTGCGGCGCAGCGGCATCGTGCAGGCTGGCGGCGAAGCTCTCGCCTTCGATGGGCATCTGCGGCACGCCCTGCACTGCGGCCGGCGGCTGCACCTTCAGCATGTCCAGCAACGTCGGCACGGCGTCCACCGCATGGCAGAACTGCGGCCGCACCTCGCCGCGCACGGCAATGCCCCGCGGCCAGCTGATGTCCAGCGGGTCGCGGATGCCGCCGCCATGCGGGTTCTGCTTGTAGCGGCGCAGCGGCGTGTTCGAGGCCACCGCCCAGCCCTGCGGAACGTTGGAATGCGTGTCGGAGCCGCCGATGTCGTCGTTGCACTTGCGCTTCTCGGCCATCGGCTCGGGCTTGACGTTGTAGGGGCGCATCGCATTGACCCTGCCCAGCGGCCCGCCCTCCTGGCCGGCGCCGTTGTCCGATAGCACCCGCACCAGTGTGTTGTCGAGTTGGACCACATGCTCCAGCCAGCCGATGTGCTGGTCGGCATGGTCGAGCATGGCCGCAGAGGCCGCTTGCAGCCGCGTGAACACGCGCCGCTCGTCGGCCCCCAGGCTGTCCCAGGGCGCGACGCCGTCGTTGCGCGGCGGCAGCCGCGTGTCCTGCGGCACCAGTCCCAGCGCCCTCTGCCGTGCCAGCCGCTGCTCGCGCTCCACGTCCCAGCCGTGCGCGAAGGCAGTGTCGTGGTCGCGGATCAGCTCGGCCGGCGCCTGGTGCGGCGCCTGGCAGGCGCCCAAGGCCATCCAGGCGAGCCAAGGCGTGCTCGTCGCATCGGCCGTGTGGTCGGCGATCATGCGGATCGCTTCGTTGACCAAATCGGCCGTCAGGTGACAGCCCGTGGCGAAGCTGCCGGGCGCATCGACGTGGGTGTTGTCGCGCACCAGTCCGGGCGCGTGCTGGTCGGTCTCGGCGACCATGAGGCCGTAATCGCGGTGAAGCCGCGGCCCAGCGGCCAACCGTCGAAGGGCCCGGCGGAGTCGCTTGGCGTGAGCGGCGTGACATGCCACTTGCCGAGCATGCAGTTGCGAAAGCCCACCGCGCGCCACATCTCGGCCCAGGTACCGGCCTCGCGCGAGATCTTGCCGCGGCAGCCCAGGTAGCCGCTGTCGAAGTTGGCCAGGCAGCCCATACCCACCGAATGGTGGTTGCGCCCGGTCAGCAGCGCCGCGCGCGTGGTGCTGCACACCGCCGTGGTGTGGAAGCCACTGTGGCGCAGCCCACACGCGGCCAGCGCGTCGATGTGCGGCGTGCGGATGGCCGAGCCGCAGCAGCCGAAGTCGGCGAAGCCGACATCGTCGAACAGGATCACCGGCACGTTGGGCGAGCCGGCGGGCGCAGCGGCTGCGGGCAGTGCGGTGCCGCCATGTCAGACGCTGGAGCCCACGGCCAGGCCGACGACGACCGGGCGAAACTCGAGCGTCGCCTTCGGCGTGCCGGTGGCGTCGCTGAGCGTGATGTCGATCTGGCGCCAGTTCAAGCCCAGCAACATCACCATCGACCGGTTGCGGTCGAACGCATAGCGCGCGCCGGCCTGTGCCGCCGGGCTCCAGGAGCTGCTCATGTCCACGTTCTGCCCGGCACGCCGGTGCCGCAGAAGCCGTCGACCAGGGGCGCCGCGGTTGGAGTTGCAGAGCACGCGCCCAGGTCGAGCGTGTGGCGCGCTTGCTGGGCCCATGCCGGGCCGCAGCGAGTGCCAGCGTGAAGAGCTTCATCGGGTCGCGACCCTTCATTCACCAGCGGCCACCAAAGCCCCGGCGCGAAAAACACTGTAGGGAGCCGGGCCGGTTGGGCTGCTGCCTTATTCTTGGCCCACCGCAGCCTGCCGCTCCCGCCATGTACCGCCCCGCCCCCAACCCCGCGATGCCAACCGACCGGGCACCTCGGTGAGCGGCGGCCTGCTCTGGACCGACTCCGCGCAGCTGCTCAACGCGGTGCTGCTGATCGTGGGTGCTCTGCTGCCGGTCGTCAACCCGCTGGGCAACGTGCCGATCTTCCTGACCCTGACCCACGGCTGCGACGAAGCCACCCGCCGCGACCTGGCGCGGCACATCGCGCTGTATTCGTTTGCGCTGCTGCTGGGCTCGATGCTGCTCGGCTCCTTCGTGCTGCGGCTGTTCGACCTGTCGATCCCGGTGGTGCAGGTGGCCGGCGGCGCGGTGGTCATCGCACTCGGCTGGCACCTGCTGCACTACGAACGGCCCGCCGCCGAAGACACCCCCGACCCGCATGTGGCACGGCAGGTGGCGGTGGCACGCGCCTTCTACCCGCTGACGCTGCCGGTGTCGATCGACGCCGGCGTCATCTCGGTGGCCATCACGCTGGGCGCCAACCACGGACAGACGCTGGAGCGCGACCTGATCCAGATCGCTGCCGCAATCTTCGGCTCGGCCGTGGTGGCGGCATCGCTGCTGCTGGCCTACCGCTATGCCACCCGCGTCAGCGGCTGGCTCGGCACCAAGGGCATGGAGATGTTCCTGCGGCTGTCGGCGCTGATCGTGCTGAGCATCGGCGTGCAGATCGTCTGGAACGGCGTGAAGTCGCTGCTGGCCGAGGTCGGCATCGGCGGCACCTGAAATCAGCAAAAGGAGCTTCGGCATGGCACTTCAAGGCAAGGTGGCATGGATCACCGGGGGCGGCAGCGGCATCGGCCTGGCCGGTGCCATCGAGCTGGTCCACGCCGGCTGCCACGTGGTGATCTCTGGCCGCGATGCGGCCAAGCTCGCCGCCGCGGTGCGGCAGGCCGAAACGCAAGGCGCGCCGCCCGGCATGCTGAGCACCGCGCCGCTCGACGTGGCCGACAGCGACGCCGTGGCCCGCGTGGCGCAGCAGCTGCAAGCACAGCTGGGACGGGTGGACATCCTCGTCAACAGCGCCGGCATCAACTTCCGCAAGCGCTACTGGTCCGAGACTGACAGCGCCACCTTCAACCAGGTGGTGGGCGTCAATCTGAACGGCGCCATGGCCTGCACGCTGGCGGTGCTGCCGGGCATGCGCGCGCGCCGCGAAGGCACGGTGATCAACGTCGCCAGCTTTGCCGGCTGGCACTACGGCTACCTCACCGGCCCGGCCTACACCGCCAGCAAGGCCGCGCTGATGGCGCTGACACATGCCTTCAACATCGAAGAAGGCGTCAATGGCCTGCGGGCCACGTCGCTGTGCCCCGGTGAGGTGGCCACGCCCATCCTGCAGCAGCGGCCGGTGGTGCCCAGCGCCGAGGAGATGGCGCGCATGCTGCAGGAGCAGGACATGGGCCGCACCATCCGCTTCATCGCCGAGATGCCGGCGCATGTGTGCATCAACGAACTGGTGATCTCGCCGGTGTGGAACCGCATCTACCTCGGCGGCGAGGACCTGAAGCGCAAGTCTTGAGCACCGACGCATTGCAGCCGCATGT
>JAGTRL010000146.1 GCA_018261815.1 Pseudomonadota bacterium | reverse complement strand
GTCGGCCCCATCTCGACCAGCACGCCGTGTTTCAGCACCGCCACGCGGTCGGCGATCTCGGCGACCACGCCGAAGTCGTGGGTGATGAACAGCACGCCGGTGCCGCGCTGCGTCTGCAGCTCCTTGATCAGCTTCAGCGTCTGCGCCTGAGTGGTCACGTCCAGCGCGGTGGTCGGCTCGTCGGCGATCAGCAGCGCCGGCTCCAGGATCAGCGCCATCGCGATCATGATGCGCTGGCGCTGGCCGCCGGACAGCTGATGCGGGTAGGACTGGTACATGCGCTCGGGGTCGGGCAGGTGCACCTGCTCGATCATCGAGATGATGCGTGCCCTGCGCTCGGCCGGTGTCGATTTGGTGTGCTCGGCCAGCACCTCGTCGATCTGCGCACCGCAGCGCATTACCGGGTTCAGCGCGGTCATCGGCTCCTGGAAGATCATGCCCATGCGCGTGCAGCGCAGCTCGCGCAGCCGGGCCTCGCTGACCTTGACCAGGTCTTCGCCCTGCAGCGCGATGCGGCTGCCGTCGCGCACGGGCAGGTTCTTTGGCAGCAGCCCCATCGTGGAGAAGGCGATCACCGACTTGCCCGATCCCGATTCGCCGACCAGGCAGACGATCTCGCCCGGCGCCACCGTCAGCGACACGTCGTTGACCGCATTCGGCCGGTCACTGCCCTTGGGCAGGCCGATGCTCAGGTTCTTGAGTTCGAGGACAGGTGCGGCCACGTCAGACTCGCTTGGCCATGCGCGGGTCGAGCGTGTCGCGCAAGCCATCGCCGAGCATGTTGACCGCCAGCACGGTGACGGTGAGAAAGGCTGCCGGGTACAGGATGTTGTGCGGCAGGATCTGGAACACGCTGCGGCCCTCGGCCATGATGTTGCCCCAGGTGGGAATCTCCGGCGGGATGCCCACGCCGAGGAAGGACAACGCCGCCTCGAGCAGGATGGCCGAGCCGGCGATGAAGGTGGCCTGCACGATCAGCGGCGCGATGGTGTTGGGCAGCACATGGCGCCACAGCACCTTGGGCGTGGGCGTGCCCACCGAGATCGCGGCCTCGACATAGGGCTCCTCGCGGATCGACAGCACGATCGAGCGAACCAGCCGCACCACGCGCGGTATCTCGGGGATGGCGATGGCCACGATCACCGTCGTCAGGCTGGCACCGGACAGCGACACCAGCGCAATGGCCACGAGGATGGCCGGCACCGCCATCAGGCCGTCCATGATGCGCATGATCACTCCGTCGAGCGCGCGGAAGTATCCCGCCACCAGGCCGATCAGCAGGCCGATGGCCACCGAGACGGCCGCCACCGCCAGCCCCACGGTCAGCGACACGCGGGCGCCCCAGACCACGCGGCTGTAGATATCGCGGCCCAGGCTGTCGGTGCCCATGATCGCGACGCGCTGGATCTTGTTGCCGTCGTCGTCGCGCACCGTGCTCTCATGCCCGGGCATCATGTTGCGGTTGCTCGGGTCGATGCCTGCCGGGTCGATGGCACTGAGCAGCGGCGCGCACAGGCCCATCAATGCGATCAGCAGCAGCAGCGCACCGCCGATCAGCACGCTGGGGTTGCGCAGCAGGCGCTTGAAGACGCCGGGCTTCGCGACCTTGACGTCGGGCGCTTCGATGGTGGGGTTCAGCACGCTGGACATGATCGGCGCTCAGTAGCGGATGCGCGGGTCGAGCACGGTGTAGAGCACGTCGATCACCAGGTTGATGAACACATAGGCCAGCGAGAACAGCAGGATCACCGCCTGTACCGTGGGGTAGTCGCGCGCCAGCACGGCGTCCACCGTCAGCCGCCCCAGCCCGGGGATGTTGAACACGCTCTCGGTCACGACCACGCCGCCCAGCAGCGTGGCCACCGAGATGCCGATGACGGTGACGATCGGCACCGCGGCATTGCGCAGCGCATGGAAGACCAGCACCTTCAGGTTCGGCAGACCCTTGGCGCGCGCGGTGCGCACGTAGTCCTCGTTCAGCACCTCGAGCACACTGGTGCGCGTCATGCGAGCCAGCAACGCGATGAAGACGATGGCCAGCGCGAACGAGGGCAGGATCAGCCGGTGCAGGAAGCCCCAGAAGCCGTCGGACAGGCGCTGGTAGCCCTGCACCGGAAACCAGCCGAGCTTGAGCGCGAAGACGTAGATCAACACGTAGCCAATGACGAACACCGGCACCGAGAAGCCGGCCACCGACAGGCCCATCACGCCGCGGTCCAACCACGAGCCCTGCTTGTAGGCCGCCAGCGTGCCCAGCGGTACCGCGATCACCGTGGCCAGGATGATGGTCAGCGTGGACAGCGCGAGCGTCGGCTCCAGCCGATCGGCGATGAGCGAGGCGACGGTCTTCTTGTAGAAGAAGGATTCGCCGAAATCGCCTTGCATGGCGTGGCCGATCCAGATGAAGAACTGCGAGAAGATCGAGCCCGACAGCCCGAGCTTCGCGCGGATCTCCTCGACATCGGCGGTGGTGGCCGCGTCGCCGGCGATCACCGACGCCGGGTCGCCCGGCGTCAGCCGCAGCATCATGAAGATGAGCACGGCCACGATCAGCACCACCGGGATGGTGGAGAGCACGCGTCGGCCTAGGTAGCCCCACATGGGCAAGCCCTCGTCAGCGAATCAATGGAATCGGGGCCGCGGCGCACCGGCCAGCGGCCCCTGAGTGCGCGGCTACTTCTTCTCGACGTTCCAGAACACCACCACCGGCGAGGCCAGCAGGCCGTCGACGTTCTTGCGCAGCGCCACCGGCCGGTACCACTGACCCAGGTGCACGTGCGTCGGCACTTCCAGGTAGCGCAGCTGCACCTGCTCGGCGATGGCCTTCTGCTTGGCCGGGTCGGTCTCGCGGGCGAACTGGTCACGCAGCTTTTCCATCTCCGGGTCGCAGGGCCAGCCGAACAGCGCCTTCTCGCAGCTGGAGTTCAGGAAGGCCGTGCCTACCGGGTTCAGCACGTCGGCCGCCACCCAGCTGGTGAGGAAGGCATTCCAGCCGCCGGCGTTCGGCGCATCCTTCTTGGCGCGCCGCGCCACCACGCTCTGCCAGTCCATCGACTGCATGTCGACCTTGAAGCCCCCGCGCTCCATCAGCGACTTGGCCACCGGCGCCAGGTTGGTCAGCACCGCCAGGTCGGTGGAATGCAGCAGCACCACCGGTGTGCCGTCGTACTTGGCTTCGGCCAGCAGCTCGCGCGACTTCTTGAAGTTGGACTCGAGCTTGCCCTCCATGCCCTTGTCGGTGGCCAGCGGCGTGCCGCAGATGAACAGCGCCTTGCACAGCTTGTAGTACTTGGCATCGCCATGCACGGCCTTCAGGAAGTCCTCCTGGTTCAGCGCATAGAACATCGCCTGGCGCACCTTCGGGTCGTCGAAGGGCTTGTGGATGGTGTTGAAGCGCAGCACGTACTGGTTGCCCAGCGGGTTCTGGTCGAACATCTTGATGTTCGGATCCTTGGCCACCACCGGCAGCAGCTCGCTCTTGACGTCCTCGACCATGTCCACTTCACCGGCCAGGACAGCGTTGACTGCGGTCTGGCCATCGGGGATGGCACGCCATTCGACGCGGTCGACCTTGGCCACCTTGCCGCCGGCCATGCCGGACGGCGGCTCGGCACGTGGCTTGTACTTGGTGAACTTGGTGTAGACGGTCTTGTCGCCGGGCTTCCATTCGTCGGTCTTGAAGACGAAGGGCCCGGAGCCGATGTATTCCTTGATCTGCTCGTTCGGGCTGGTTTCGGCAATGCGTTTGGGCATGATGAAGGGCACGTTCGACGACGGCTTGCCCAGCGCCAGCAGCATCAGGCCCGTGGGCGAGCTCAGGCTCGCGGTGAAGGTCTTGGCGTCGACGACCTTCCATTCCTTGACGAAGGAATTCATCTTCTGGCCGAGCGAGTCCTTCTGCGCCCAGCGCTTGATCGAGGCCACCGCGTCCTCGGCCGTGACCGGCTTGTCGTCGTGGAACATCAGCCCGTCGCGCAGCGTGAAGGTCCAGGTCAGGTTGTCGGCGCTGACGCTGTACTTGTCGACCATCTGCGGCTTGATCTCGCCCTTGTCGTCCATCGCGAACAGCGTGTCGTAGATCATGTAGCCGTGGTTGCGGGTGATGTACGCGGTGGTCCAGATCGGGTCGACGATCTTCAGGTCGGAGTGCATGACCACCTTCAGCGTGTTCTGCTGAGCCTGGGCCGGCACGGCGGCCAGCGTGGCGGTGAGCACGGCCGCGGCCAGCAGAGTGCCTTTCGCCAAAGACGGGAGCCTCATGGTGTGTTCCTCGAGAGTCAAATTGAACGTCGAACTAGCACGAACGATGCCAGTCCCCTGTGTGGCACGGACCCTCGCAAGGGCCTGCAGGCAGTGAGCATGCACCAGATTGCGCAGCGTCGCCGCAGCCGCTCATGAGTGCTTTCCCCAATCCAGGGCGCGCGCCTGCGCGGAATGCCGCTGTGGTTATAGTGAAGCGCATCCGGGCCCGTTCGGTGCCCGCGATATGCAGGTCCACAGGAGACTCGTCGATGGATGCTCCAGCCCCGGTGGTGCTGGTGGGTGGTGGTCACGCGGCCGCGGCTTTCGTCAACAGCGCGCGCCGCGCCGGGTATGAAGGCCCGTTGATCGTGATCAGTGACGAGCCGGTGCTGCCCTACCATCGGCCGCCGTTGTCGAAGAAGTACCTGGCCGAGGGCCTGCCGGTGGAGCAGATCCTGATCCGTGCGGCGGCCTGGTACGAGGAACAAAAGGTCACGTTGCGCCTGGGCACGCGTGTCACCGACATCGACCGTGCGGCCCGCCGGGTCGCACTGGCCGACGGCAGCCACGTCGACTACAGCCAATTGGTGCTGCTGACTGGTGCACGGCCGCGCCGCCTGTCGGCCGACATCGGTGGCGAGTTGCAGGGCGTGCTGGTGATGCGCAGCCTGGCCGACGCCGACGCGATGGCGCCGTACCTGGCGGCCGGGCAGCGGCTGCTGGTCGTCGGCGGCGGCTACATCGGCCTGGAGGCCGCGGCCGTGGCGTCCGGCAAGGGCCTTCAGGTGACGCTGCTCGAGGCGGCGCCGCGCATTCTGCAGCGCGTGGCCGCGCCGGCCACCGCCGACTTCTTCCGTGCGCTGCACCGCTCGCACGGCGTCGACATCCGCGAAGGCGTAGCCCTGCGCCGCCTGCTGGCCGAGGGCGGCCGTGTCTGCGGCGCTGAACTCGGGGACGGCCGCCGCATCGAGGCCGACGTGGTGCTGGTCGGCATCGGCGTGCAGGCCAACGTGGAACTGGCCGAGCGTGCCGGCCTGGCCATCGACAACGGCATCGCCGTCGACGAGTTCTGCCGCAGCTCCGATCCGGCCATCCTGGCGGCAGGTGACTGCTGCAGTTTCCCCTTCCGCGGCCGGCGCATCCGGCTCGAATCGGTGCAGAACGCCAATGACCAGGCCGCTGCGGCGGCACACACGGTCGCCGGCAAGGCGATGGCCTATGCCGCGCTGCCGTGGTTCTGGTCGGACCAGTACGACACCAAGCTGCAGATCGCCGGGCTGAACCAGGGTTACGACGAAGCCATCGCGCGGCCGGGAAAGACCGAGCGCAGCCTGTCGGTCTGGTACTACCAGGGCGACAGCCTGCTGGCCGTGGATGCGATCAACGACGCGGCGGCCTTCGTCGCGGCGAAGAAGCTGCTCGAGCGCGGTGCCAGCGTGGCCAAGGCCGCGGTGCGCGACCCGGCCGCGCAGTTCAAGGACTGGCTGGCCTGAAGCAACCGCGAGCATGGTCGATGTCGCCGCCCTGCAGCAAGGCCTGGACTCGCTGGCGCCGCGCCTGCGTGCCGGCGCCAGCGGCGTTTCGTCCCTGCAGCGACTGAGCGGCGGCGCCAGCCAGGAGACCTGGTCCTTCGTCGTGCAGGCGCCGACGCAGGCGGACCTGCCAATGGTGCTGCGCCGCGCACCCGAAGGCGCGGCCGAGCGCGCGGCCGGCAACGTCTCGCTGCAGACCGAGGCGCAGATCATCGAACAGGCCGCACGCTTCGGCGTGCCGGTGCCCGCGGTGCCTCTGGTGCTGCAGCCGGCCATGGGACTGGGCGCTGGCTATGTCATGCAGTACGTGGCCGGCGAGACGCTCGGCCGACGCATCGTCGACGAGGCCCGGCTGGCCGGCGCGCGCGCGCAGCTGGCCCGGCAATGCGGGCAGGCGCTGGCCCGCATCCATGCCATCGACGGCGCACAGTTGCCGGCACTGCGCCGTTCGTCGGCCGCTGGCGAGCTGGCCTACTACGAAGCCAAGCACCGCGACCATGGCCGGGCCAAGCCGGTGTTCGAGCTGGCGCTGCAATGGCTGAAGCTGCATCCTGCGCCGCAGCGGGCGCAGTTGAGCTTGGTGCATGGCGACTTCCGCAACGGCAACCTCGTGGTCGGCGAGGACGGGCTGCGTGCGGTGCTCGACTGGGAATTGGCCCACCTGGGCGACCCGATGGAGGACCTGGGCTGGCTGTGCGTCAACAGCTGGCGCTACGGGCGGCACGAGCTGCCGGTGGGCGGCTTCGGCACGCGCGAGCAGCTGTTCGCCGGCTATGTCGAAGCCGGCGGCACGCTGCAGGCCGACAGCGTGCACTACTGGGAGATCTTCGGCACGCTGAAGTGGGGCGTGATCTGCGAGTCCATGGCCATGGCCTACCTGCGCGGTGCCGAGCGCAATGTCGAGCGCGCGACCATCGGCCGGCGTGCGTCCGAGGCCGATATCGACCTGCTGTACCTGCTGGCCCCGCGGACACAGGAGCCGGCCTGATGCAGGACGCCCCGACCCCCGACGATCTGCTGGCCGCGGTGGCCGGCTACCTGCGCGAGCAGGCCTTGCCGCAACTGCAGGGCCAGGCGGCGTTCCATGCGCGCGTGGCCGCGAACGCGGTGGACATCGTGCGCCGTCAGCTGTCCCTGGCGCCCGGCGCCGAAGCGGCCGAGGCCGCCAGCCTGAGCCGCCTGCTCGGCACCCACGGCAGCCTGGCCGAGCTGAACAGCCTGCTCTGCCAGCGCATCGCCCGTGGCGAGATGGGCCTGCACACGCCGGGGCTGGCAGCTCACCTGTGGCGCGTGACCCTGGACAAGCTGGCGGTGGACCAACCCGGCTACGAGAGCTACCGTCGCCTGTGCAACCCGCGTGTGGCCCCCGACGCCAAGGACGCTTGATCGTGGACATCGACCAGGTTGACCCGCGGCGCCCCAGCAACGCCGCGACCGCATCGCCGAACGCACCGAGGCGACCCAGACATGCAAGCTGGCCGGCCCCCTGTTCGGCGACTTGAACCCCCCATGTTCTGAAGGAGCGACGATGCGAAGCGGAGTCTTCAACTTTCTGGCGCAGGACCGGGTGCATTTCGGCGTGAGAGCCGCCGAGGGCATCGGCGCCGAGGTGGCGCAGCGCGGCACGAAGCGGCTTTTCGTCGTCACCAGCCGCTCGCTCAACCGCAACACCGCGGCCGTCGCCGAGGCGCTGGCGCCGGTGCAGGACCGGGTGGTCGGCCTGTTCGACGAATGCGTCGAGCATACGCCGCGCGACACCGTCATCGCGCTGACGCGGCGGCTGCGCGAGACGCGCTGCGACCTGATCGTCAGCATTGGCGGCGGCACGGTCATCGACACGGTGAAAGTGGCGCTGGTGTGCCTGGCCGAGGGCGTGGACAATGTCGATGCCATGGGCGCCTGGCACATGCGCGTCAACCCCGATGGCACGCGCGTCACGCCACAGCCGAGGCTGCCGCCGTGCCGGCAGATTGCGGTGCCGACCACGCTGTCCGGCGCCGAGTTCAGCGACCTCGGCGGCTGCACCGACACGCGCAACGGCACCAAGCAGGGTTACACCGGCAGCCACGTCGGCGCCGCGGCGGTGATCCTGGACCCGCGCATCACCCTGCACACGCCGCAGCGGCTGTGGTTGTCCACCGGTGTGCGTGCGCTGGACCACGCGGTGGAGTCGCTGTGCTCGATCAACGCCCAGCCGCTGGTCGACGCCACCAGCGTGCGTGCCCTGGCGTTGCTGGGCCGCGCCCTGACGCGCTATGCCACCGACCCGCAGGACCTGGATGCGCGGCTGGATGCGCAGATGGGTGCGTGGCTGGCGTCGATGGGCATCCGCCGCACCGAGTACGGCGCCAGCCACGGCCTGGGCCATGCGCTGGGCGCCGATTCCGGCGTGCCGCACGGCATCACCTCCTGCGTGCTGCTGCCCACGGTCATGCGCTACAACGGCGAGGCCTGCGCAACGCAGCTGGCCGAGGTGGCCGCGGCCCTGGGCGACGCCAGGCGGCCCGCGGCCGACCAGATCGAGGCCCTGATCGCGAGGCTGGGCTTGCCCACGCGCATCGGCCAGCTGGGTATCGAACGCAGCCGGCTGCCGATCCTGGCCGACAAGGGCATGGCCATTCCCTGGGTGCGCACCAACCCGCGCAAGATCGAGCGCGTCGAACAGCTGGTCGAAATCCTGGAAGCGGCCTGGTGAGCACACTGCGCCTCGACGACATCCTTGCTGCAGCCGAAAGGCTTCGCGGCCAGGTGGTGAATACGCCCTGCCTGCATTCACGCACGTTGTCGGCGCTGTGCGGCTGCGAGGTGTTCCTGAAGTTCGAGAACCACCAGTTCACCGCCTCGTTCAAGGAACGCGGCGCGCTCAACAAGATGGCGCAGCTGACGCCTGGCGAACGCGCGCGCGGTGTGCTCGCGGTGTCGGCCGGCAACCATGCGCAGGGCGTGGCCTACCACGCGCAGCGCATGGGCGTGCCGGCGACGATCGTCATGCCGCGCTTCGCGCCGGCGGTCAAGGTGGAGAACACACGCCGCTTCGGCGCCGACGTGGTGCTGGCCGGCGACACCTTCGACGATGCGCGGCTGCACGGCCTGCAGCTGGTTCGTGAGCGCGCCCTGACGCTGGTGCACCCCTACGACGACCTCGACGTCATGGCCGGTCAAGGCACCATCGCGCTGGAGATGCTGGATGCCCAGCCGGACATCGACACGCTGGTGGTGGCCGTGGGCGGCGGCGGCTTGATCAGCGGCATGGCCACCGCGGCACGTGCGCTGCGGCCCGGCATCCAGGTCTTCGGCGTGCAGACCGAACGCTTCCCGCCCGTGTGGAGTGCGATGCACGGCGAGCCGCGCGACTGCGGTCAGGCCACGATCGCCGATGGCATCGCCGTCAAGTCGCCGGGCGAGCTGACGCTGCCCTTGATCCGCGAGCGTGTCGACGACGTGCTGCTGGTCAGCGAGGACGATATCGAGCAGGCCATCCTGCTGCTGCTGGAGATCGAGAAGACGGTCGTCGAGGGCGCCGGCGCCGTCGGCCTGGCGGCGCTGCTGAAGCAGCGCGAGCGCTTCGCCGGCCGCAAGGTCGGCCTGGTGCTGTGCGGCGGCAACATCGAGCCGTTGGTGCTGGCCGAGATCATCCAGCGCGGCATGGTCAAGTCCGGTCGGCTGGTGAGGCTGCGCTTCGACGTGCGCGACGTGCCCGGCTCGCTGGCCGACGTGGCCTCTGAGCTGGGCCGGCTCGGCGCCAACATCGACGAGGTGCAGCACCAGCGCGCCTTCACCACGCTGTCGGTGGAGCGCGCGCAGATCGACGTGGTGGTGCAGACCCGCGGCGCCGCGCATGTCGAGGAGATCATCGCGTCGATGCGTGCGCTCGACTACCGGGTCGAGCGCATCGGTTGATCAGCGCTCGTTCAACCCGCACCAGCGCGCCATGAACAGCGCCAGCACCTGCGTCACTTCCATCATGCTGTCGATCGACACCCATTCGTCGATGCCGTGGGTGTTGCCCGAAGCGGGGCCGTAGCAGGTGGCGGGGATACCGCCATAGAGCTGGAAGAAGCGCGCATCGGTGGTGGCCGTGCTGGCGATCAGCGGCATCTGCCCGCCGGCCACGGCGTGGTGGCAGGCCTTGAGGGTGTCGATCATCGGCTGGTTCATGTCGACCAGCATGCCTTCGGCCTGGAAGCCTTCGTAGATCAGTTCGTAGCGCACGCTGGCCTTCTTCGGATGCGCCTCGTAGGCGGCCTTGACCACGGCTTCGACCAGCGCGCGCACCTGCGCCGGCTTCATGCCCGGGTAGAAGCCGATGCGCACGTCGGCGCGGCACTGCGTGGCCAC
>JAGTRL010000145.1 GCA_018261815.1 Pseudomonadota bacterium | reverse complement strand
CCGCGCTTGAGTTCCGCCTGCACCCAGACGCGGGCGCCTTGTACCGCCGGCTCGACGCCATGGCGCACCGCGTTCTCCACCAGCGGCTGCAGCACCAGCGGCGGCACGCGCGCGCGGCCGACGCGGGGATCGATGTCCCAGCTGACCTGCAGCCGCTTGCCGTAGCGGATCTGCTCGATCGCCAGGTAGCGCTGCGCCAGGTCGATCTCCTCGTCGAGCGAGACCGACTCGCCGGCATCGGCCAGGGCGACGCGGAACAACTGGGCCAGGTCCTCGAGCACGCCCTCGGCGCGGGCCGGGTCGATGCGCACCAGCGCCAGCGCGGTGTTGAGTGCGTTGAACAGGAAGTGCGGGCGGATGCGCGACTGCAGTTCGGCCAGCCGCACACTGGCATCCACCGGCCGCCACAGCCGGGCACGCAGGTCCAGCCAGGCCCAGGCCGCACCGGCCAGCGCTGCACCGGCCAAGGGCACGCCCAGCAGGCGCAGACCCTGGCCGGTCTCGGCCACCCCGGCCCACCACAGCGGCCACCAGGCGATCAACGCCGAGGCCGCGCCCAGCGCCAGCAGGCTGCCCAGGCGCGCTGCGGACGCGCGCCGCGCCAGCGCCGACTTCAGCGCACATACCGTCACCAGCCACAGCAGCGTGCCGGCAATGCCGACATACATGGCACCGGACTGGCGCACCAGCCAGTCGCCCGGGCCGGTGGCGCTGAGCAGCACGCCCAGCGCCAGCACGCCCTGCACGCCCAGCACGACGCGCAGGGCAAGCATCGGGCTGCAAACCTCCAGCGCCAGCGCGGCGCGCTCGCTGGCACGGGACCTCTCGTCGAGCAGCGGGTCGAAGTGGGTGGGCGCGAAGGCACCCGAGTTCAAGTCGGCCGGGCGGGTGCTTGCGGGCCACACGCTGACGGGTCGCGTGTCGGCGCCGCCCAGATCGGTGTCCGAAGGATCGTGAGCTGCTCGAGCGTGACCGCCGGCCGGACCCCGTGCCCGCGCAGGTTCGGCGGCGAACTTGGCGCGGCTCGGCGTCTTCCTGATCGGCATACGTGACATGGCCCGTCGATAATAAGGACTCCGGTCCCCCATGTCGTATGCCGATGTCGCCAAGCCCCATGTCCACCAATCCGCTCGACAACAAAGCCCAGGCCTGGTCGGCCCTGTTCAGCGAGCCGATGAGCGAGTTGGTGAAGCGCTACACCGCCAGCGTCGGCTTCGACCAGCGGCTGTGGCGCGCCGACATCGATGGCAGCCTGGCCCATGCCGAGATGCTGGCCGCGCAGGGCATCATCGCCGCGCAGGACCTGGCGGACATCCGCCGCGGCATGGCGCAGATCGGCGAGGAGATCGAGTCCGGGCGCTTCGAATGGAAGCTCGATCTCGAGGACGTGCACCTCAACATCGAGGCGCGACTGACGCAGCTGGTCGGTGATGCGGGCAAGCGGCTGCACACCGGACGCAGCCGCAACGACCAGGTGGCCACCGACGTGCGGCTGTGGCTGCGCGGCGAGATCGACGGCCTGGCAGCGCTGCTGGCCGACATGCAGCGCTCACTGGTCGAGCTGGCAGCGCAGCATGCCGAAACGGTGATGCCCGGCTTCACCCACATGCAAGTGGCGCAGCCGGTGAGCCTTGCGCACCACCTGCTGGCCTACGTGGAGATGTTCGCACGCGATGCCGAGCGCCTGGCCGACCTGCGCCGGCGCACCAACCGGCTGCCACTGGGCGCAGCCGCGCTGGCCGGCACCAGCTATCCGATCGACCGCGAGCAGGTGGCGCGATCGCTGGGCTTCGAAGCCTTGAGCCAGAACAGCCTGGACGCCGTCAGCGACCGCGACTTCGCGCTCGAATTCGCGGCCTTCGCCTCGATCTGCATGGTGCACGTGTCGCGGCTGGCGGAGGAGCTGGTGCTGTGGATGAGCCAGAACTTCGGCTTCATCGACCTGGCCGACCGCTACTGCACCGGCAGCTCGATCATGCCGCAGAAGCGCAACCCCGACGTGGCCGAGCTGGCGCGCGGCAAGACCGGCCGGGTGGTCGGCCACCTGATGGGGCTGCTGACGCTGATGAAGGGCCAGCCCCTGGCCTACAACAAGGACAACCAGGAAGACAAGGAGCCGCTGTTCGACAGCGTGGACACGCTGCGCGACACGCTGCGCATCATGGCCGAGATGGTGGGCGGCATCGTCGTCAAGCCCGAGGCGATGGAACGCGCTGCGCTGCGCGGCTATGCCACCGCCACCGACCTGGCCGACTACCTGGTGAAGAAGGGCCTGGCCTTCCGCGACGCGCACGAGGTGGTGGCGCACGCCGTCAAGGCCGCCATGCAGCAGGGGCTCGATCTGGCACAGCTGCCGCTGGCCACGCTGCAGGGCTTCCATGCGGCGATCGGGCCCGATGTGTTCGAGCTGCTGTCGCTGCGCGGCTCACTCGGTACTCGCAACGGCCTTGGCGGCACGGCCCCGGCGCAGGTGCGCTCGCAGATCGAGAGGCATCGCGCGCGCCTGGCCTGAAGCCGGGCCGGCGTCAGGTGTGGTTCACGAATCGATGGCCTTGTGCTCGGCCTCGCCGAGTTTGATCCACTCCCCCACCAGCGTGTAGGCCACGGCCAGCACCACCGGGCCGACGAAGATGCCGATCAGCCCGAAGGCCAGCAGCCCGCCGATCACACCGGCGAAGATCAGCAGCAGCGGCAGGTCGGCGCCGCGCTTGATCAGCACCGGCCGCAGGACGTTGTCCATCGTGCCCACCACCGACGACCACAGCAGCAGGAAGGTGCCCCAGCCGGTCTCGCCGCTCCAGTACAGCCAGGCCACCGCCGGGAACAGCACCAGCGAAGGGCCGAGCTGTGCGATGCACAGCAGCAGCATCACGGCCGTCAGCAGGCTGGCAAAGGGCACGCCGGCAATGGCCAGGCCGATACCGCCGAGACCAGACTGCACCAACGCAGTGATGCCGACGCCCAGCGCCACACCGCGAATGGCCTGCCCGGCCAGAATGACGGCGTTGTCGCCGTGCACGCCGGCCAACCGCCGGCCGAAGCGCCGTACCGCCAGCGCCGTTCGCTCGCCGTCCGAATACATCAGCGCGGCCAGCACCACCGTCAGCAGGAACTGCACGAACACCAGGCCGACGCTGCCGGCCTGAGAGACGAACCACTTGGCGATGTCGTCGGCATAGGGCGCGAGCTTCGACAGCAGGCCCACCGAGCCGACGGCAGCCGCCTGCTCCCACAGCTGCGCGGCGCGCTCACCGACCATCGGCAGCTTGGCCACCCACGGCGGCGGCGGCGGCACCTTAAAGCCCGAGATCATCGCGGCCTGGGCAACGATGTCGTCGGCATGGCGCACGATGGTGCCGATGGCCAGCATCAGCGGCACCACCAGCAGCATCAGGATCAGCAGGCTCATCACCAGCACTGCCAGGCTGCGCCGACCCCACAGCCGAGCCTGGAACCAGCGCAGCATCGGCCAGGTGGAGACGACGATCATCGTCGCCCAGATCGTCGGCGCCATGAAGGGCCGCAGCACCCACAGCGTGGAGACGATCAGCACGCCGATGAAGAGGACTCCGAGTGTGGTGCGGGTCAGATCGCGCTGGGGTGTGGACATCGGCTGGGGCTCCCGCATCGATTGTGCATGAGCGACCCCTGCGGCCCGGCCCTAGCCAACCCGGCGCCACTTCTAGAATCGGGCGTCAACGTCTCCCGAGGGAAGCCGCCATGCCGCTGTCGCGACGCCACCTGCAAGCCGTCTTGCTGTGGTTCGGCTTGGGCCTGCTGGCCGGCAACGCCGTCGCACAGACCGCAGCGGACGACGTGGTGGCGCGCGGTGCCTACCTGGCCCGGGCCGGTGACTGCGTGTCCTGCCACACCGCGCCCGGGGGCCAGCCCTACGCCGGCGGCTACAAGCTCGACACGCCCTTCGGTTACCTGCTGTCGCCGAACATCACGCCCGACGCAGTCACCGGCATCGGGCGCTGGACGGCCGACGATTTCTGGCGCGCGTTGCACCAGGGCGTCAACCAGCGCGGCCAGGACATGTACCCGGTGATGCCCTTCGACTTCTACACCCGCGTCACCCGAGAGGACAGTGACGCGATCTTCGCCTACCTGCGCAGCGTACCGGCCGTGCGCAACGCGGTGGTGGTCAACCACCTGCGATTCCCCTTCAACCAGCGTTGGTCGATGGCGGTGTGGCGCGAGCTGTACTTCAGCCCAGGCAGCCACAAGCCCGATCCGGCCAAGTCGGCCACCTGGAATCGCGGTGCCTACCTGGTCGAAGGGCTGGGCCATTGCAGTGCCTGCCATTCGCCCCGCAACGCCCTGGGCGGCATCGAGAAGGACAAGGCCTACACCGGGGCCACGATCGACGGCTGGTTCGCGCTGAACCTCACGTCCGAGCTGCACACCGGCCTGGGCAGCTGGACCGTGGAGCAGATCGCCACGTACCTGAAGACCGGTGCCGTCGCGGGCAAGACCACCGCGCTGGGACCGATGGCGCTGGTGGTCAAGAACAGCACCAGCCAGATGAGCGAGGCCGATCTCTCGGCCATGGCCACCTACCTGAAGGACATCCCCGCCAACTCGACGCTGCGCCAGGGCAAGCCCGCACCCGACCCGACACGTGCCGCCGGTGCCGCGCTGTACCTGGACCATTGCGCCGGCTGCCATCAGGCCGGGGGGCGCGGCATGCCGGGCGTCTTTCCGCCACTGGCCGGCAACGGCGTGGTGCTGGCCAGCGACCCGGCCGACATCCTCAAGGTGGTGCTCCACGGTGTGCCTGCACAGGGCAAGTACGTGCCGATGCCGGCCTTCGCCGGCCAGCTGAATGATCAGCAGGTGGCCGACCTGGCCAACTACCTGCGCACCAGCTGGGGCAACGGCGCGGCGGCGAACACGACCGCGGCGAAGGCAGCGCGGCTGCGCGGTGCCACGCGCTGACGGTCTTGGCGCGAACGCGCGCCCGCATGCCAGCACTACCCACATGGGCTATGCAGGCCCACCCATCGCGGTAATAGACGCCACCCGGCGAATGCCCGGTAATCGGGTTGATGAAGATCGCATGGCGATGGAGTGCTGTGCGGCGTGATGGGTTTGCCGCCGGCCGACCCCAATCCTCGGAGACATGACCCATGAACTACGACAAGGAATTCGACGCCTCCGGCCTGGCCTGCCCACTGCCCATCGTGAAGACGAAGAAGGCGCTCAACGACATGACTTCGGGCCAGGTGTTGCGCGTGGTGGCCACCGATCCCGGCTCGGTATGCGACATGGCGGCCTTTGCCGAGCAGACCGGCAACCAGTTGCTCGAGCAGAGCACGCAGGACAAGAAGTTCGTGTTTTTCCTGAAGAAGGCCTGAGCGCGCGCTTGCATCCAACGCACTGAAAAGAGCCCCCATGGCCACCAAGAAAATGGCGATCATCGCCACCAAGGGCACGCTCGACATGGCCTACCCGCCGTTGATCCTGGCATCGACGGCGGCCGCGCTGGGTTGGGACGTGCAGATCTTCTTCACCTTCTACGGGCTGCAGCTACTGCGCAAGAACCTGGACGGCATCAGGATCAGCCCGCTGGCCAATCCGGCCATGCCGATGCCCGTGCCGATGCCGGTGATCGTTTCGGTGCTGCCGGGCATGGAAGCAATGGCCACGATGATGATGAAGGACAAGATGAAGAAGAAGGGCGTGGCCTCGCTCGAGGAACTGCGCGCTCTGTGCCTGGAAGCGGATGTCAAGTTCATCGCCTGCCAGATGACGGTGGACCTGTTCGAGTTCCAGACCAGCGAATTCATCGACGGCATCGAATACGGTGGCGCCGCCACCTTCATGAAGTTCGCGGGCGAGACCGACGTCTGCCTGTTCATCTGAGGCCGGGCCACGCCGCCGCGGTGGCGTGCTGAAGCCCAAGCGCGGGAACCTGCCGTGAACGACGCTGTCAGTCCGACGGACATCGTGGTCTGGGGCGGTTTCGCCCTGGCCTTCATCTTCGGTGCCGTGGCCAACAAGGCCAACTACTGCACCATGGGTGCGATCTCCGACGTCGTCAACATGGGCCACTGGGGCCGCATGCGCATGTGGTTGTTGACCATTGGCGTGGCCGTGGTCGGCGCCAACCTGTTGTACGTCGGCGGGTTGATCGACCTGTCGAAGTCGGTCTACCAGCGGCCGACGCTGCCCTGGCTGTCGCTGCTGGTCGGCGGCAGCCTGTTCGGCGTGGGCATGACGCTGGCCGCCGGATGCGTCAACAAGAACCTGATCCGCCTGGGGGCCGGAAGCCTGCGCTCGCTGGTGGTGCTGGCCTTCATGGCCATCGCCGCGTACATGACGCTGAAGGGCCTGTTTGCGCAGTGGCGTGCCTCGTGGCTCGATCCGGTGGCCCTCGACCTGTCCGCGGCGGGGCTGAAGGACCAGAGCCTGCCGTCACTGCTGGCCCAGGCCAGCGGGCTGCCGGCGGGCAGCGCCATCCTCGCCGTGGCACTGCCGCTGGGTGCGGCGCTGCTGCTGTTCGTGTTCAGCGACAGCCGCTTTCGCGGCAACAGGGTTCAGGTCCTGGGCTCGTTCACGCTGGGCCTGCTGGTGGTCGCTGCCTGGTACCTCAGCGGCCACATTGGCCATGGCGAAAATCCCGACACGCTGGAGACGGTGTACTTCGCCACCAACACGCGCACGATCGAGTCGATGAGCTTCGTCGCCCCCACGGCCTACACGCTGGAGCTGCTGATGCTGTGGACCGACAAGTCGCTGCACATCAGCTTCGGCATCGCCACCGCGCTGGGCGTGGTGGCAGGCTCCTTCGCCTATGCGCTGGCCAGCCGCAGTTTCCGCTGGGAAGGATTTGCCTCCTTGAGCGACCTGCGCAACCAGCTGGTGGGTGCCGTGCTGATGGGCTTCGGCGGCGTCACTGCAATGGGCTGCACCGTGGGCCAAGGCATGTCCGGCCTGTCCACGCTCGCGATCGGCTCGTTCATCGCGGTGGCCGGCATCGTGGCCGGCGCGGCAGCGACGATGAAGTACATGATCTGGCGCGAAGGCTGAACCGGACACAGGCGACAATGCGATCGGAGGGGCCCTTCGGCCCCGCAGGATCGTCATGAACGCCGCCGACACGCCAACGCCCAGCACGGACAGAGCACACCTGGAAATCAGCCTGGCCAGCGCCACCGAGCTGTGCCGTCTGGGCCTGGGCACGATGGTCGACATCCGCCAGCGCTTCGAGATCGAGATGAAGGGTGCGATCCCGGACACCGTGCACATCCCGCTGTTCGAGGTCAAGCAGTTGCTCGGCCATGCGCTCAGCGAAGACGAGCAGGACATTCTCGACGCCGGCACGCCCAGCGATATCGACGTGCAGGGTTTCTTCACGATGATCAACCGCCTGCACCACGCGCACGACAACATCCTGCTGTGCGTGTGCAACAGCGGCCGGCGCAGCCTTTACGCCGCGGAGTTGCTGCGCTCGCTGGGCTACGGCAAGGCGCTGTCGGTGGCCGGCGGCTTCCAGGCCTGGAAGCAACTGCAGGCGCAGGCCGCTGCCCAGGCCGCTCAGGCCAGCACCCAGTCAGGCCACTGAACGCAGCGCTCGATGGCCGCAGGCGCCTCTTCGCCTTGCGTGCGATGGATTTCCAGCAACTGCATGCAGGCGCGACCCCAATGCGCCGCGCCGGTCGACACCGCGTCGCGCAACGCCGCGCCCTGGTCGCCCGCGCACCAGGCGGCATAGGCGGGTCCCAGGCGCGGGAACATCAAGGCGCGCACACCCTCCAGATTGGCGAACCAGAAGTGCAGCGAGGCCTCGTCACGCCGCTGCAGCAGCGCCGGCAGCGTCACCAGGCAGTCGGCCAGGTGGTCGCGCAGCGCGCGCAAGTACAGGTCGGCGCGCCGCGACGCGAGTGCGGCGCGCAGCGCCTGCCAGTCGGGGCCGAGGCGGCGGCCGGCTTCGAACTCGCCCAGCTCGTGCAGTACCAGCGTCTCGCCCTGCTGCCGCACCATGCGCTGCAATGCCATCACGCCGTCATGCTGGAAGCCATGCGCGTCGAGCGCCGACTTGAAGGCCCCGTCCTGCCGCTTCAGCGTCCAGGCCTCGTACTTTTCTGCCAGCCAGCGCTGCAGCGACTGCTGCCGCAGCCACACCGTCGAACCCTGCAGCGCAGCCACCGGCGCGGCCAGGCCCCGCGCCAACTCGTCGCCGCAGACCAGCAATTCGAGCTCGTCACGCGCATCGCGGCGCTCCAGCCGGCCGAGGAAGAAACTGGCGCGGCCGGGCGCCACTTGGCCGGCCCCGTACACCAGGCCCCAGGGCCGCAGATGCAGGTTGATGCCGGCGACATCAAAGGGGTCGAAGCCCTGCCCTGCCAGCGGCAGCGGCGCGAAGTCGCGCGTCTCGAGTTCGGCCCACAGCGCCTCGCGTGCGGCGAGCCATCGGGCCACGTCGTCGCGCGGCAGCGGCTGCAGCACGGCAATGCCCTGCTCCCAGCGGTAGAGCTCGCGCATCTGCAGCAGGTAGATGCACAGCGTCAGGTCGGCCGCGCCGCGAGCGTCGGCAATGTGGCAGTTCGTCTGCACCGCCTCGACCAGGCGGTCGATGCCCGGCGGCGTCATCGCCGCGGCCTCATTCGTCGCCCGAAGGCCCGGCTTCGCGCACCTGGCACAGCAGCTCCTCGGCCAGCGCTTCGCTGCCTGCGAACATGATCTTGATCCGCGTCTGCGGCGGCTGATCGGGTGCCGCACGCAAGGCCTTGGCATGCGCCGATGCCGGCTTGAAGGCATCGAACTCGGCCAGCTTGAGCAGCTGGGCGAAGGGGCCGACGCGGTAGACGTAGTAGGGCATGGGCCTGGCCTCAGACATATCGTTTGGAAGCGCGCCGGCGCCCGGGAAGCGCCTTCTGGATGATGACGCCACGCACCGCCGCCAGATTGTCCAGCGCCACGTCCGCGAAGGCCGGGTTCAGCGCATGCAGGCACCAGCCTTCGCCGCGCCGGCACAGCTGGCGGAAGGTCCATTCCTCACCCACCCAGGCGAGCACGTAGGAGCCATCGCGGGCCAGGCCCTCGGGTTCGACGATGATGATCTCGCCCTCGGCGAATTCGGGCGCCATGCTTTGGCCGAGCACGCGCAGCGCGAAGGCCTCGCCGCCTGAGCAGGCGCCGGCGGCGGCCTCGCCGGCCATGGCCGATGTCACGCGCGCAGGCATTCAGAGCACCTGGGCAAAGATCTGCGGCGCCGGCACGCCCGCGGCGCCCAGCTCGTCGCCCAGCGTGGTCACGAACTCCGCCGGGCCGGCCAGGTAGAAATCGCATTCGATGTCGAACAGGTCGGCACGCATCGCATGCGCAATGTGCCGGGCGCCCCGGGCCACGTCGGCATGGGTCGACAGGGAGGCTTCGAAGCTGTCGAGTGCCTCCGACCAGGCGCGGCACTGATTGGCCAGGAAATGCCCGTCGGGGCGCGTCGCCAGCCAGAACAGCGACAGCGACGGCGCCGCATCCAGCGCCAGCGCATGCTCGATCAGGCTCTTGATCGGCGCGAAGGCGGTGTCGCAGGCCGCGAAGACCAGCGGTCGCGGGCCTTCGGCCAGCACGAAGTCCCCCGTCGGCCCCCAGACCGTGAGGGCATCGCCGGCCTTCAGGCCACCGTCGAAGACCAGCCGCGCCAAGGGATCGGCCTCGTCACGGGCAATGAAGAACTGCAGGTTGCGGTCGTCGCAGGGGCAGCTGGCCAGCGGCAACGTGGCATGCAGGTCGTCGCCGCCGGTGGCCAGGCCCAGCGTCACCGATTGTCCGGCCAGGAAGCGCAGCCGGTCGCTGCGCGGCGTCTGCAGATGCAGCAAGCGCGTGTCGGGCGCCAGCTCGCTGACGGCACGCACGGTGGCCACGATCTGCTGCTGCGGGATGTCCTGCGGGCCGGCCGCTTCCAGCAGCTCGAGCGTCAGCTCGCTGCTGGCCGCCGTGTGCGCGCAGGCCAGGGTGTAGCCCTGGCGCTTCTCGGCCTCGGACAGCGGGTAGTCGAAGGGCTGGGTCTTGACGACCTCGCCCTTGATCACGCGCACCTTGCACATGCCGCAGGTGCCGTTGCCGCAACCGTAGTTGAGCATCAGCCCGGCGCGCAAGCCGGCCTGCAGCAGC
>JAGTRL010000144.1 GCA_018261815.1 Pseudomonadota bacterium | reverse complement strand
AGCACGTCCTTGGTCAGGTCGACGCCCTGTTCCTTCTTGAACTCGGTGACGATGTAATCGATGATGCGCTGGTCGAAGTCCTCGCCTCCCAGGAAGGTGTCGCCGTTGGTCGACAGAACCTCGAACTGCATCTCGCCGTCGACATCGGCGATCTCGATGATGCTGATGTCGAAGGTGCCGCCGCCCAGGTCATAGACGGCGATCTTGCGGTCGCCCTTGCCATGCTTGTCCAGGCCGAAGGCCAGCGCGGCCGCGGTCGGCTCGTTGATGATGCGCTTGACGTCCAGGCCGGCGATGCGACCGGCGTCCTTGGTGGCCTGGCGCTGGCTGTCGTTGAAGTAGGCCGGCACCGTGATCACGGCCTCGGTCACTTCCTCGCCGAGGTAGTCCTCGGCGGTCTTCTTCATCTTGCGCAGGATCTCGGCACTGACCTGCGGTGGCGCGAGCTTCTTGCCCCGGATCTCGACCCAGGCGTCGCCGTTGTCGGCGGCCACGATCTTGTAGGGCATCAGGTCGATGTCCTTCTGCACTTCCTTTTCGGTGAACTTGCGGCCAATCAGCCGCTTCACCGCATAGACCGTGTTCTTCGGGTTGGTGACGGCCTGGCGCTTGGCCGACGCGCCGACCAGCACCTCGCCGTCTTCCTGGTAGGCGACGATCGAGGGCGTCGTGCGAGCGCCTTCGCTGTTCTCGATGACCTTGGTGGTGTTGCCTTCCATGACCGACACGCACGAGTTGGTCGTGCCGAGGTCAATGCCGATGATCTTTCCCATTGGTGTGGCTCCTGAGGATGGAATCTGGATGTCTTGGAGTTGTGGATAACTTGCGGGCTTTCAAGCCCGGGGCGCCTTACTTGGGTGCCGCCACCATGACCAGGGCCGGGCGCAGCACGCGGTCGGCGATCAGGTAGCCCTTCTGCAGCACCGAGACCACGGTGTTGGCCTCCTGCTCGGCCGGCACCATGCTGATGGCCTGGTGCTGGTGCGGGTCGAACTTGGTGCCCAACGGCGGGTTGATCGGCAGCACCTTGTTGCGCTCCAGCGCGCTGTGCAACTGGCGCAGCGTGGCATGCACGCCTTCGAGCATCTGCTCCGGCGAGGCCGGCTTGTCGGAGTGCTGCAGGGCGATGGCCGCCTCCAGGCTGTCGCACACCGGCAGCAGGCTCTCGGCAAAGCCCTCGACCGCGAACTTGCGCGCCTTGGACATTTCTTCCTCTGCGCGGCGGCGCGTGTTCTCGGCCTCGGCCTTGGCGCGCAGGTAGGCGTCGGAGACGGAGGCATGCTTGGCTTCCAGCTCGGCCAGGCGCTCCTCGACGCTCAGCGACGGCTGTGCTGCGGCGGAGGCCGCGAGCTCCACTTCGGCCTCGGTGGCCGGGTTCTGGGGGGGGGTGTCTTTCGGATTCATGGGCACGCAGCTGCGAAAACTTCGCTGTACATGGGCGCGAATCTCCGCTCTTCAAGAGGGGTATTGCATGCTTTGTTGCCGGGCAGCCCGGCCCGGCCGGGCCCGATGCCGCCGCGTCGCGCAGGTGACACGACGGGCCTCAGTCGCTGGACGCGCTCCAGCGCTGCCACGCCACCAGGTCGCGGCGGTCGCGCTTGGTGGGCCGGCCCTGTTCGATGGCGTGCGCCGGCTCCGCCTGGTAGGCGCGGGCCTGGGCGGCGGCCTCGCGCGCCGCCACGCTGGCTGGCGTCTCGGCATAGAGCTGCCGGGCCGCCGGCGCGGGGCCGCGATGTTCGCTCAGGCCCAGCACCTGCACCTCGCTGGCGATCTCACCGCGCTCGCCCTGGCGCAACGCCACCCTGTCGCTCACTCGCAGCGTGCGTGATCGTTTCGCCGCCTGGCCGTTGACCTGCACCCGACCCTTGTCGATGGCCTCGACCGCCAGCGCTCGGGTCTTGTAGAAGCGTGCCGCCCACAGCCACTTGTCCAGGCGCATGCCCGGGGCCTCAGCCGGGGCCTTCAAGGCTGAGCCTCCCGAGCTGGCCGATGGACGCGTCCCCTCATGCCGAACTATTGTCCGCCAGCGGCAGGCTGACGATGGCATCCAGACCGCTGATGCGGCCCTGCTCGCTGCGGTTGTCGAGCCGGATCTCGCCGTCGAGCGTACCGACGATCTCCTGGCAGATGGCCAGGCCCAGGCCGGAGCCGCTGCGCGGGTCGCCGCTGGCAAAGGGCTGGAACAGGCGGCGGCGCAACTCCGGCGTGATGCCCGGGCCGCTGTCGGCAATGCGCAGCGTGGCCCGCACCCCGTCCACGCCCAGGCTGACACCGAGGCGGCCGTGGGCCGCACTGTGCTTGATGGCGTTGTGCAGCAGGTTGCGCGTCAGTTCGCGCAAGGCCCATTCGTGTGCGCGTACCGGCGCGGGCACGGTGTCGATGTCGAAATCGAGCTGCGCTTCAGCGATCAGCGGCGCCAGGTCCAGCGCCACGGCGCGGGCGACCTCGGCCCAGTCGACCAGTGGCGCCTCGCCCTGCTGGCGCAGCTGTTCCACTTTGGCCAGAGCCAGCATCTGGTTGGCCAGCAGCGTGGCGCGTTCGACCGTGCCGCTCATCTCGTGCAGTGCCTGCGCGGGGGCGACGTCGCCACGCTGTGCCGACTGCAGCTGTGTGCGCAGCACCGCCAGCGGCGTGCGCAGCTGGTGCGAAGTGTCGCGCACGAAGCGCTTCTGGTAGGCCAGCAGGTGCGCCAGCCGCGCCATCACCTGGTTGGTGGCGTCCACCAGCGGCAGCAGCTCGCGCGGCGCGCGCGCGGCGGCGATCGGCGCCAGGTCGTTCTCGCTGCGCTGCACCAGCTGTGCGCTGAGTTCGCGCACCGGCCGGGTCGCGCGCTGCACCACCCACACCACCACCGCCGTGATCACCCCCAGCAGCAGCGCCTGGCGCCACAGCGTGTCGAACAGGATCTGCTGCGCCAGCGTCTGGCGCAGCTCCAGCGTCTCGGCCACCTGGATGGTGGCCATGCCGCGCCCGTCCTGCCCGGCCACCGGCTGCAGCAGCACGGCCACGCGCACCGGCTGGCCGCGGAAGGCATCGTCGTAGAAGTCCACCAGCGCCGCATACGGGCCCTTGGCAGGCAGCGTGCCGCGCCATGGCGGCAGGTCCTCGAAGCCCGAGACCATCTCGCCGGCGAAGCCGCTGACACGGTAGAACATGCGGCTGCGGTTGTCGGCCTCGAAGGGCTCCAGCGCGGCATAGGGCACGGTGGCCGTCAGCCGCGCGTCGCTTGCGCTTCCGGTGACGACCAGCTGCTCGCCCAGCGACTTGGCGCTGGCCAGCAGCGTGCGGTCGTAGGCAATGTTGGCGGCGCGCAAGGCTTGGCGATACAGGCTCACGGTGTTGAGTGCGATCACGGCCAGCACAGGCAGCAGGATGCCGAGCAGCAGCACGCTGCGCAGTGACCAGGCCCGGCGCGGTGCGCGGCTCAACCGGCAGCCTTCAACAGGTAGCCCAGGCCGCGCAGCGTGACCAGCTGGGCATCGGTCCCGGCGATCTTCTTGCGCAGGCGGTAGGCCACCACCTCGATGGCGTCGGCCTGCACCTCGGCCGTGCCCGGGAACACCAGCTCCATCAGCCTTTCGCGCGCCACCGCCTGTCCGGGACGTGAAAGCAGCGCGCGCAGCAGCGCCAGCTCGCGTGGCGCCAGGTCCATCGGCTGGCCATGCAGGCAGGCGCCGCCGCTGTCCGGGTCGATCTGCAGGCCGCAGAAGGGTGCCGGCAGGCCTTCCGCGCTGCGCGCGCCATGCGCACGCCGGGCCAGCGCGCGCACGCGGGCTTCGAGTTCGTCCAGGTCGAAGGGCTTGGCCAGGTAGTCGTCGGCACCGGTGTTCAGGCCCAGGATGCGGTCGCCGACGGTGCCGCGCGCGGTGAGGATCAGCACCGGCGTCGTCAACCCGGCGGCACGCGCCTGGGCCAGCACCTGCAGCCCGTCCAGGCCGGGCAGGCTCAGGTCGAGCAGCACCACGTCGGGCAGGCTGGCGTGCCAGCGGTCCAGCGCACGGGCGCCGTCGCCGCAGGCCACCACCTGCATGCCGCGGCGCTCGAAGCTGCGCTGCAGCGTGGTCTGCATCGCAGCGTTGTCTTCCACCAGCAGGAGCTTCACGGCGCTGACCTTAGCAGGCACCGGCGCGCCGGGGGATGGCCGGCAGGGTCTCGCGGCATCAGCGTTTCCCCTAGTCTAGTGGACAGCCGATTGACAGCCTTTGCCGCGAACATGGCCGGGTTCGCAAATCCATTCGGAGACACCGCAATGCGCAGAGACACCTTCCTGAAATCCGTGGCCGCGATGGCTGTGGCCGGCACGCTGCCGCTGCAGGCACGCGCCGCAGTCAGCGTGAAGATGATGATCCCGGCCAACCCCGGCGGCGGTTGGGACACCACCGGGCGCGCGCTCGGCAAGGCGCTGCAGGACGCTGGCGTGGCCTCGTCGGTGAGCTATGACAACAAGGGCGGCGCAGCCGGAGCCATCGGCCTGGCGCAGTTCGTCAACGGCAGCAAGGGCGATCCGAACGCGATGATGGTGATGGGCGCGGTCATGCTCGGCGGCATCATCACCGGCAAGCCGCCGGTGTCGCTGTCGCAGGCCACGCCGATCGCCCGACTGACCAGCGAATACAACGTCTTCGTGCTGCCGGCCAATTCGCCCTTCAAGACCATGAAGGACGTGGTCGAGCAGATGAAGAAGGACCCGGGCAGCGTCAAGTGGGGCGGCGGCTCGCGCGGCTCCACCGAGCACATTGCCGCGGCGATGATTGCGCGCGATGTCGGCGTCGACCCGGCGAAGATCAACTACGTCGCCTTCCGCGGGGGTGGCGAGGCCACGGCCGCCATCCTGGGGGGCAATGTCACCATCGGCGGCAGCGGCTACAGCGAGTTTGCCGAGTACATCAACACCGGCAAGATGCGCGCCATCGCGGTCACCTCCGAGGCGCGGCTGAAGGGCGTGAACGTGCCCACGCTGAAGGAGCAGGGCGTCAACGTGGTGCTCGGCAACTGGCGCGGCGTGTTCGGCGCGGCCGGCATCACCCCCGACCAGGCCAAGGCGCTGACCGAGATGGTCGTCAAGGCCACCAAGAGCAAGGCCTGGGCCGAGGCACTGGAGAAGAACAACTGGACGCCGGCGCTGCTCACCGGTCCGGCCTTCGCCAGCTTCGTCGACGACGAGTTCGCCAGCCTGCGCGCCGTGATGGTGAAGTCCGGAATGATCTGATGGGACCGCGCTGCGCCGCCGGCGCCTTGGGGGCTTCGTGAAGCTGGAACAGACGCTGGTTGGCGCCGGCGTACTGGTGCTCGGGCTGCTGGTTGCCGCGGGTGCGACGCAGATCTCCTCCGAGGCCGGCTACGGCGGTGTCGGCCCGAACTTCCTGCCCTGGGTGGTGGGAGGGCTGCTGGCGCTGTGCGGCGCCTTCCTCGTGTGGGAGGCGCTCAGCGGCGGCTTCCGCGAGCTGGAAGCGGCGTCGGGCGCCGACCGCGGCCACTGGCCCGGTTTCGTCTGGGTCTCGGCCGGGCTGCTGGCCAATGCCGCGCTGATCACGACCATCGGCTTCATTCTCAGCTGCACGCTGTGCTTCGTGCTGGCGGTGCGCGGCTTCCGCTCGTCCGAAGGGCGGCTCGACCTGAGCCTGCGCGCGTTGATCGTCGACGCGCTGATCGGCATGGCCATCGCCGCGCCGGTGTTCTGGATGTTCACCAAGTTCCTGGCGATCAATCTGCCGGGGCTTACCGATACCGGCTGGATCTAGGGCTCGGATGGACACTTTCAACCAGCTGATGCAAGGCTTCATCGCGGCGGGCACGCCGGTGAACCTGCTGTGGTGCCTGCTCGGCTGCACCATCGGCACGGCGGTAGGCGTGCTGCCCGGCATCGGCCCGGCCACGGCGGTGGCGATGCTGCTGCCGATCACGCTGAAGGTCGAGCCCACCGCATCGATGATCTTCTTCGCCGGCATCTACTACGGTGCGATGTATGGCGGTTCGACCACCGCGATCCTGCTCAACACGCCGGGCGAGGCGGGTTCGATGGTGACCGCGATGGAAGGCAACAAGATGGCCAAGCACGGGCGCGCCGGCGCCGCGCTGGCCACCGCGGCCATCGGCTCCTTCGTCGCCGGCTCCATCGCCACCGTGGTCGTGACCTTCTTCGCGCCGGTGGTGGCCGAACATGCGGTGCGCCTGGGGCCGCCGGAGTACTTCCTGCTGATGGTGCTGGCCTTTTGCACCATCAGCGCGGTGCTGGGGCAGAGCACGCTGCGCGGGCTGACGGCACTGGGCGTCGGTCTGGCCATGGGGCTGGTCGGCATCGACCAGATTTCCGCCCAGACGCGCTACACCTTCGGCGTGCCGGAGATGATGGACGGGCTGGAGGTGGTACTGATCGCGGTGGGCCTGTTCGCCGTGGCCGAGGCGCTGTATGCGGTGCTCTACGAAGGCCGTGTGGTCGAGACGCAGAACAAGCTGACCAAGGTGCACATGACGCGCGGCGAATGGCGCCGTTCGTGGCCGGCCTGGCTGCGCGCCACCGCCATCGGCACGCCCTTCGGTGTCATCCCGGCCGGCGGCAGCGAGATCCCCACCTTCCTGAGTTATGCCACCGAGAAGAAGCTGTCCAAGCACAAGGACGAGTTCGGCACCACCGGCGCGATCGAAGGCGTGGCCGGGCCGGAAGCGGCCAACAACGCGGCCATCACGGCCACGCTGATCCCGTTGCTGACGCTGGGCATCCCCACTTCCAACACCACCGCCATCCTGCTGGGCGCGTTCCAGAACTACGGCATCCAGCCGGGGCCGCAGTTGTTCGACACCAACGCAGCGCTGGTGTGGGCGCTGATCGCGTCGCTGTACATCGGCAACGTCATGCTGCTGGTGCTGAACCTGCCGCTGGTCGGGCTGTGGGTCAAGCTGCTGAAGATCCCGAAGACCTACCTGTATGCCGGCATCCTGATCTTCGCCACCGTGGGTGTGTACGGCATGCGCCAGTCGGCCTTCGACCTGGTGCTGCTCTACGGCATCGGGCTGCTGGGCGTGGTCATGCGCCGCTTCAGCTTCCCCACCGCGCCGGTGGTGGTGGGCATGATCCTCGGCCCGCTGGCCGAGGCGCAGATGCGCAACGCGCTGTCCATTGGCGAAGGCAAGTGGGGCGTGTTCGTCGAGCGGCCGATGTCGCTGTTCCTGCTGGTGGTGATTGTCGCGGTGCTGCTGCTGCCGCGGCTGATGACCCTGCGCAAGGCACTGAAGAACCGCTGACCCGCAACCGCGCTTCGGTGCCGAACTGGCAGCCGGAGCATTCGGTGCCCAACGCGCGCAGGGTCGAGGCGAACTGGCGCCTCAGTCGGTGGCCCCGAGGCGCAGCGCCCGCTCGCGCTGTGCCGTCAGTTCGGTCTCGGCGGGGCGCTGGGTGTCCCAGCCCTGCAGGTGGCGCAGCGCGATATCGCGCAGCGCCACGATCCATTCATGCCGGTCGTTCAGGCAGGGTATGTAGTGCAGCGTCTTGCCGCCGGCGGCGATGAAGGCCTCGCGTGCCTCCTGATCGATTTCTTCCAGCGTCTCCAGGCAGTCGGCGACGAAGCCCGGGCAGAGGATGTCGACGCGCTCGATCCCTTCGCGCGCCAGCTGCTGCAGCGTCGGTTCGGTGTAGGGCTGCAGCCATTGCGCCTTGCCGAAGCGGCTCTGGAAGGTGACGCGGTACTGCTCCTGCGGCAGTCCCAGATGCGCCGCCAGCAGCCGCGCGGTCTTGTGGCAGCTGCAGTGGTAAGGGTCGCCCAGGTGCAGCGTGCGTTCGGGCACGCCGTGAAAGCTCATCACCAGCATTTGGCCGCGACCTTCGCGCTGCCAGTGCGCACGCACCTGCTCGGCCAGCGCGGCAATGTAGCCGGGGTCGTCGTGGTACTGCTGCACGAAGCGCAGCTCAGGCACCCAGCGCGAGCGCTGCCCCCAGGCGGCCACCGCGTCGAATACGCTGGCGCTGGTGGCAGCCGAATACTGCGGATACAGCGGCAGCACCAGCACCCGGGTGGCACCTTCGGCGCGCAGGGCATCCATCTCGGCGGCGATGCCGGGCTGGCCGTAGCGCATGGCATGGCGCACCAGCACCGGATGTCCGGCTTGGCCCAGGTAGCCGAGCAGCAGTCTGGCCTGCTTGGCCGTCCACACGGCCAGCGGCGAGCCTTCGGGTGTCCAGATGGCGGCGTACTTCAGTGCCGACTTGGCCGGGCGCACTCGCAGGATCACGCCGTGCAGAATCATCCACCACAGCACCTTGGGAATCTCGACCACGCGCGGGTCGCTCAGGAACTCGGCCAGGTAGCGGCGCAACGCCGCGGCCGTTGGGGCATCGGGCGTGCCCAGGTTGACCAGCAGCACGCCGACGCGGGACGCGCTGCCGTGCTTGAAGTGGGCTTCGGCCTGGTAGCTCATCGGCCGACTGCGGCAGTCGGGCCGCAGGCGGCCGCGTGATGGGCTTGCACGGCCGCCTCAGCCCGCCACCGCAAAGCCAAGTGCCGCGAGTTCGCGGCGCAGGCCATGGCTGTCCAGCGGTTTGGCCCAGCAGCCATCGAAGCCCGCGTCGGCAGCGATCTGCCGCACTGCAGGGCCGTCCTCGGCGCTACAAAGAAAGGCTGGCACGCCCGCCAGGCCCGCGTCGCTGCGCAGCGATCGCAACAGCGCCGGGCCATCGGAATCGGGCAGATGCAGGTCAATGACCAGCACCTGCGGTGCCTGCTCGCGCGCCAGTTCCAGCGCCTCGGTGCCATTGGCGGCGGTGGACAACCGCACGCCAGCCAGCGCTGCGCAGGCGGCTTCGAAGAGCATCAGGTTGATGCGGTCGTCGTCGACATAGAGCAATTGCATCGTGCGCGGTTCAGACGAGCGGCTGGGTTTCGGTGTCGCCGTAGCGCAGCACCTCGAAGCGCACGCAGGCGGACGACGGATCTGCCGGCGACCCGCCCAGGCCGATGGCGCCGGTGCCGTGCAGCAGGCAGTTGCCGCGCCGCAGGCTGACGATCTCGCCGTCGGCAAAGCGCACGTACGTGCCGTTGTAGCTGAGGTCGCTGAGCTGGAAGCTGCCCCCATGCCAGTCGAGCCGGGCATGCGAGCGCGACACGCGCGAGTCGTCGACACAGTAGTGGGCCTGCGGGCTGCGCCCCAGCACCACCGGCATCTGCCGGCTGGCGAAGACCAGGTTCAGCTGAAGCCATTCCAGCCGTATCGCGTCCGGCTCGGACGCGGGCGCCACCTCGCCGAATTGGGTGGCTGCGCTGTCGCCGTTGCGCCGACCGCCGTAGACGTACACCTGTACCGGCTCGACGCGGCCGCGCAGCACCAACTGGTCGAGGCTGCGGAACATCGGCTTCTGTGCACGCGTCAGCCCGGCCAGCACCGGCGCGGTGATCAGCGTCTCGTTGTCGCCGGCATGGTCGAGCAGCCGTGCGGCGACGTTGACGGCATCGCCGAAGCAGTCGCCCGCCATCTCCACCACCTCGCCGCGCGACAGTGCCACCTGCAGGCGCAATGAACGCAATCCGGTGGAGGCGCCGCGCTCGCTGCCGCGCTGCACGATGCTGGCCAGCACCTCGTGCATCTGCAGCGCCGACTGCAGCGCCTGGGCCGGCGCATCGAACACCGCCATCAGCCCGTCGCCCAGCGTCTTGACGACGTGGCCGCCGTGGCGTTCCACCGGCGGTCCCAGCGCGGACACGCAATGGGTGACCACCGATGTCGCTTCGGCATTGCCCAGCGTCTCGAACAGACCGGTGCTGCCGCGCAGGTCGGCAAACAGAATGGTTCGGTCGGAGATCTGCGTCATGCCGCTGGAAAGTGTAACGCCCGCATCAGCGAGGCCCGGGCTGGGCCCTCTGAAGGCAGGGAAGGCTACAGGTTGTCCAGATAGGTGCGCAGCTTGTCAGAACGACTTGGATGCTTGAGCTTGCGGATCGCCTTGGCCTCGATCTGGCGGATGCGCTCGCGGGTCACGTCGAACTGCTTGCCCACTTCTTCGAGCGTGTGGTCGGTGCTCATCTCGATGCCGAAGCGCATGCGCAGCACCTTGGCCTCGCGCGGCGTCAGGCTGTCGAGGATGTCCTTGACCACGTCGCGCAGGCCGGCCTGCATCGCGGCCTCGATCGGCGCGGTGTTGTTGGTGTCCTCGATGAAGTCGCCAAGGTGCGAATCGTCGTCGTCGCCGATCGGCGTTTCCATGGAGATCGGCTCCTTGGCGATCTTCATGATCTTGCGGATCTTGTCCTCGGGGATCTCCATC
>JAGTRL010000143.1 GCA_018261815.1 Pseudomonadota bacterium | reverse complement strand
CAGGGCCAGGTGTCGCACTTCGACATCGCCGGTGCGCAGCGCATCGAGGTGCTGCGCGGCCCGTTCTCGGCGCTGTACGGCGCCAACTCCGGCGGCGTCATCTCGCTGGTCAGCGCCGCACCAAGGGGCAACGCCTACAGCCTCGATGGCGATGTCGGCAGCAATGGTTTGTGGCAGGCGCGGCTGGGCGTTGAATCGCTGCTTTCCGGTGGCTGGAACATCCGTGTGCAGGCCAGCCAGTTCAACACCGACGGGGTGCGCCCGCACAGTGCCGCCCAGCGCACGCTGGGCAACCTGCGCCTGGGCTGGGTCGGCGATCAGGACACGGTGACGCTGCTGCTGAACAGCGTCGACCAGCCGGCGCAGGATCCGCTGGGCTTGACGCGCGCGCAGTTCGACGCCGACGCGTTCCAGACCACACCGCAGGCCGTCTTGTTCAACACGCGCAAGACCAGCGGCCAGACGCAAGGGGGCGGCAGCTGGCGCCACCGCTTCAGCGATGCCGGCGCGTTGAGTCAAAGCGTGCTGACGCTGTATGCGGGCCAGCGCGACGTCACGCAATGGCAGCCCATCCCCCCGGCGACCCAGGCCAACCCGCGCCATCCCGGCGGCGTGATCGACTTCGGTCGCGACTATTCCGGGGCCGATGCGCGGCTGGTCTGGCGCTGGGCCCGGGCCGCGCTGATCGCCGGTGTCGCCAGCGAGCGGCAAAGCGAGGACCGTCGTGGCTACGAGAACTTCGCCGGCGGCGGCGCGGACCAAATTCTGGGCGTGACCGGCGCGTTGCGCCGCCAGGAATCGAACCGCGTGCGCAACAACGACCTGTATCTGCAGGGCGAGATCGAGGTCGCGCCCAGCGTCATGGCCACGCTCGGCCTGCGCAGCGGCCGCCTGAAGATCGACACCGAAGACCTGTACCTGGCAAATGGCAACGACTCCGGCTCGCTGTCCTACGGCTACAACACGCCGGTCATCGCTCTGCAGTGGCTGCCGACACCGTCGTTGAACCTCTACGCCAGCGCGGGCAAGGGATTCGAATCGCCGACGCTCAACGAGCTGTCCTATCGACCCGACGGCGCCACCGGCTTCAATACCTCGCTGCAGCCGCAGACAAGCCTGCAACTGGAGCTGGGTGCCAAGTGGCGCGAGGATGCGCTCGGGCTGGGCGTCGAGGCGGCGCTGTTCCGTGCCGACACCGACGACGAAATCGGCGTGCTCACCAATGCCGGCGGCCGATCCACCTTCCAGAACGTCGGCAGCACACGGCGCAGTGGCGCCGAAATGGCCCTGCGTTGGCAGCCGCTGGCGACGTGGCGCGCGCTGCTGGCGCTGACCTACCTCAACGCGGAATACCGGGACAGCTTCCAGACCTGTGCCGCCGTGCCCTGCCTAGGCCCGACCGACCGTGTCACGGTGCCGGCCGGCAACCAGATCGCGGGCACGATGGCCCGCAGCGCATTTGCCAGCCTGGCCTGGCGCCCGCTGCTGAACACCGAAATGGCCGTCGAAGTGCGCTACCAGGGCGAGATGCCGGTGAACGACCGCAACAGCGACTTCTCGCCTTCGGCCACCGTCACGGCGCTGCGCCTGAGCCAAAGCATCCCACTGGGCCCGGGCGTGCTGTCGCTGCTGGCACGGGTCGACAACCTGTTCGATCAGGTCTATGCCGGCGCGGTGATCGTCAACGAATCCAACGGTCGCTACTTCGAAACCGCGGCCGGCCGCACAGGCTTGCTGGCGCTGCGCTGGCAGGCGCCGTTCTGAGCCCGGTGCACGGCGTGCGGCCGCGGCATCACGAACCCTTGCCCAAGCCCAGGCGCTCGACGTTGAGCCTTTCCGCTGCAAAGGTGGCACGCATCGAACGACCATAGTCCTCCGGCCCCAAGTACGCCAGCTCCTGGTCGTAACGGGCCAGCTCGGCGATGTGTGCCGGCTCGTGCATCGCGGCCTTGAGTGCATCGTGCAGCACACGCACCACATCGGCATGCATGCCGGCGGGTCCCGCCAAACCATAGGGCGACATGGCGACGATGCCGTAGCCCAGTTCCTTCAGTGTCGGCACCTGCGGCCAGCGGCCGGAGCGGCGTTCGCCGAAGGTGGCCAGCAGGCGCAACTGGCCGTTGTCAACATAGGGGGCGAAGCCGGTCGAGTTGACGCCAACCATCACCTGGCCGGAAGCCACGGCGATCATCTGCTCGGCCGTGCCCTTGTACGGCACATGAACGTAGGTCAGCGAACGCTCGCGGAACAGCTGGTCCATGACCACATGCGGCGTGGTGCCGACGCCGTTCGTCGCCACGCTCAGCCGGCCGGGGTGCGCTGCCGCCCAGATGAACAAATCTTCGACACTGCGCAGCGCGCTTGACGCCGGCACGACGATGCCGAAGGTGACACCGCTGATCTGGATGATCGGCGTGGTGTCGCGGATCGGATCCCAGCCGACCTTCTGGATCCACGGCGCGCGGAACACCGGCTGCGGCAGTTGCGCGATGGTGTAGCCGTCAGGCGCTGCCAGCTGCAGCACTGGCATGACCAGCGTGCCACCGGCGCCGGCACGATTTTCGATCAGCATCTTGTGGCCAAGCTGGCGACCGGCGGCTTCGGCCAGGATGCGCATCGTGATGTCGGTCGCCCCGCCGGCCGGCCACGGCAGCCACAGCGTCACCGGTCGTGACGGAAAGCGCTCGCCGCCCTGCCCCCACACAGGCGCATCGAGCGCAGAGCAGGCGCCTGCGGCAAGCAGTCGAAGCAGCGAGCGGCGGCATGGCGATGTCATGGTGTCCATGCTTCAAGCGGCGCCGGCAGGCCGCTTGCTCAGCGCACCGAAACCGCGTTGCGGGTCGTAGCCCCAGCTGGCCAGACCAAAGCACAACAACAAGGTACCCAGCACGATCCATGGAGACAGGCCCGCGTCCTTGCCATAGAGCGCGAATCGCAGCCACTCAACCGCATGGGTAAAGGGGTTGAAGCGCGCCACCTGGTAGATCCAGCCGGCGCCGGACTCTTCGAGTTTCCACAGCGGGTACAGCGCGGTGGACATGAAGTACATCGGGAAGATGACGAAGTTCATCGTGCCGGCAAAGTTCTCCAACTGCTTGATGTGCACCGACAGCAGCAAGCCCAGAGCGCCCAACATCAACGCGGCGCTCACCGCCGCCAGCAGCACCATCGGCGTGTGCGTGCCCCATACCGGCAGCGCGGTACCCAACAGCGCTGCGACGACGACGAAGGCCACTGCCTGGGCGAGCGACAGCACCGCGGTGGCGCACAGCTTGGAGAAAAGGATCCATGGCCGCGGCAGCGGCGCGGTAAGCAGCAAACGCATCAAGCCCATCTCGCGGTCATAGACCATGGCCAGGCTCGACTGCATGCCATTGAACAGCAGCACCATGCCGACCAGACCCGGGGCGATGTAGACATCATAGGGAATGTAGGTATCGTAAGGCTCGACGATCGACACGCCGAAGACATTGCGAAATCCGGCTGCGAAGACTGCCAGCCACAGCAGCGGGCGCACCAGGGCCGAGGCCAGCCGCCCATACTGACGCGAGAACTTGAACAGTTCGCGCATGACGATGGCGCGCAACGCCTGCAGCGCGTGTGGGATCACAGCCGGGCCTTGCAGAGTTTCTCCGGCGCATCGGCGCCGAGCGTGTCGAGTGCATCCTTCGGGTGCAGCACGCCTTCCTGCGGCGCGGTGGCGACGACTGCGATGCCATCGCTGAGCAACATCGGCTGGCGCAACTGGCCGTCCCACGGCCTCAGGCTCAGGCTCACGCCTTTCGAGCCATCAACCTGCGAACTGGACAGGCCTTGCGCCAGCGCCGCCGGGCTTTGCACGCCCGGCGCCACGGCCGCGGCCACCACCAGCTTGCCGGCCATCCATGCAGCCCAGTCGTAGGGTGCCATCGGGCGGGCGGCGGCCTTGGCAAAACGCCGACTGAGCTGTGGCGCGCCAAAGCGCTCGAAGCGCGGCGACCAGGCCACGGCCACCAGCCCTGCATCGCCGACCACCGGCCGTGGCAGGGCGGCCCGATAGGGCAAGCCAACGGCGAACTCGCCGTCGCTGTCGACCACCCAGACCACGTCGTAGCTGCCCTGGGTGAGCAGCAGCGGGTTGGCGAATTCGCGGTCGCGAGGGTCGGCCGACAACTTGAATGGCCGACTGGCCACCAGCTTCAGGCCATGGCGCCTGATCGATGCCTGCGCGGTCGCAGCACGTTCGACATCGTTCGGGCCCGTGAGCAGCAACACCTGCTGCCAGCGCCGCGCCGCCAGGTACTGGGCCAGCGCATCGCTGCGCATGCGTTCGCTGGGCAACACATGCCACAGGTTTCGCCGGCAGTCGGACTGGCGCAGGCTGTCGGCGGCGGCACCGATATTCAGCAGCGGCAGCTTGGTGGCATCGGCTGCGGCCAGCAACCAAGGCGCCGGCAGATCGGCCACGATGACCGCCGCGCCGGCACGCTCGGCCTCGAGGGCGGCGGCCTTGGCCGCCGCGGCATTGCCGATCTCCAGCACTTCGAGCTCGAACTTGTGGCCGGCGGCGTCGAGTTCGAAACGGCCTTCGGCCAACCCCGCTTTCAGGCCGTCGGCTGCCGAGCCGCCGGGTTGGCCCACCGCGGCGCGCTCCAGTCGCCCACGTTCCAGGCGTGGGTCGTCCATCGGCAGCAGCAGGCTGAGCTTGAAGGTGGCCGCCTCAGCCGGCCAAGCGGCCAGTGCCAGCAGCAGAGCGATGAGCTTCACTCGACGATGACGACGGAGTGCGGTACGCGGCCCACCTTGATCGTCTTGGTCGCCTTGGCCTGCGCGACATCGACGAAGCTCAGGTCGTCGGACAGGCCGTTGACCACCAGCAGGGTCTTCTCCGCGTGGTCCAGCGCCAGCCCCCAGGCGCGCTTGCCGACCAGCACGGTGTGCGTCACCTTGCGCTGCGCCACGTCGACAAAGGCAACATGGTTGGCGCGGCCGAGGCCAACGAAGGCCCGCGTGCCGTCGCGGCTCATGACAATGCCCACCGGGGTGATGTCGGCAGCGCGCGCACCCTTGATCTCGAACTGCAGCGTGCCCACCACCGCCCGGCTGCCCGTGTCGATGATGCTGACGCTGGCATCGAGTTCGTTCGTCACCCACAATTGCTTGCCGTCGGGGGTCATGGCGAAGCGGCGCGGACGTTTTCCGACCTTGATGTTCTTCAACAGAGTGGCACTGGCCACATCGACGACATGCACCATGTTCGCGACTTCCGAGGTGACGTAGACGGTCTTGCCGTCGACACTGGTCTTGACACCTTCGGGCTCCTTGCCGACCTCGATCGACTTCAGCGTCTTGCCATTGGCCGCATCGACGAAGATCAAGGTCGCATCGTCCTCCTGCGACACGTACAGCGTCTTGCCGTCTATTGACAGGTCGAAGACCTCGGGGTCCTCGCCCAGGGAAATGCGGCGTGCCGACTTGCGGGTGGCAACGTCGATCATGTCGGCCTGGTTCGACTCGCTGCAGGCCACCCACAACTGTTTGCCATCGACCGACAACTGCATGTGGCGCGGCCGCTTGCAGGTGGCGACGCTGCCGAGCAGCGCCTGGGCCTTCAGGTCGACAACGCTGATGGCGTGGTCCTTTTCGCTGGACACGAAGGCCACGCCCTGCGCCGTTGCGACTGCCGCGCTGGCAGCCAGCATCAGCGCGACGAGTATCGAGGCCGATCCATGGGGTTGAGTCAGCATCTTTTGTCTTTCGTCCCGATCAGGCGGTTGCGCCGATGAAAGCTTCTTCCAGGTTGACTCCGCCCAGCAATGCTGTGACTTGCGCTGGCAGCCCGTCGGCCAGCACCCGCCCCTTGTGCAGCACGATGACCCGATCGGCGTCTTCGGCTTCCTGCACCAGGTGCGTGGCCCATAGCACCGTGGTGCCGCGCGACCGCACATCGGCCACCACGGTGGCGCGCAGGTCGCGCCGCGACTTTGGGTCCAGGCCGACCGTGGGTTCATCCATCAACAGCAGCGCCGGCCGGTGCAGCAAGGCACGCACCAGTTCCACCTTGCGCCGGTTGCCGCCGGACAATTCACGCACCGGCCGCGCCAGGTCGTCGCGCAGGCCGGCCGCGACGCACCCCGACTCGATGCGCTGCGCAGCCTGCGCACGCGGCAGCCCGTGCAGATCGGCATGAAAACGCAAGTTGCGCTCAACACTCAGATCCAGATCCAGCGCCATCTGTTGAAAGACCACGCCGATGTGCGCCAGCGCGCGCGCGGTGCGATGTCGCAAGTCGAGCCCGGCCACGCGCACTTCGCCGGCATCGGCAGCGAACAGCCCTGTGAGAACCTGGAAGAGCGTGGATTTGCCGGCACCATTGGGGCCCAGCAGCACGGCCAGGCAGCCTGCAGGCAAGGTCAAGGACAACTTGTCCAATGCCGTGCGGTTGCCATACTGCTTGGTCAGCAATCGGACATCGAGCATGGGTGCGGCCGAATCGTTCATCGCCTGTGCAAGGCTACTTCGACGGACCCCAATTGTTGACCTTGCCGATGTAAGCCCAGATGGCTTCCATTTCATCAGGCTTGACGATGCCCTTCCAAGCCGGCATGGCGCGCTTGCCTTCGTTCACCGACTTCAGATAGCGCTCCTTGTCGTCGCGCGGAAAGGTGCGCAAGTCGAAGTAGGCGCCGCTGCTGCTCACCAGGTTGATGCCGTGGCAGCGCGCGCAAAAACTCGTGTAGAGCCTGCGGCCGGCCTCTGGGTCGGCCTCCGGCGCTGGCGCCTGCGAGAACACGTTGCCGGTGAACAGCACCAGCAACGCCAACAGCCCTCCCTTCACTGCGCCAGGGCGAAGGTCCAGACCGACCCGCCCGCGGGTATGTTCGCCAGTTCCGGGTCACCGGCAAGCGCACCATAGACCGTGGCCGAACCACTGGTGATGGTGACGTACTGCCGCCCGTTGCGCTCCCAGGTGATGGGCAGCCCGGTAATGCCCGAGCCGGTCTGGAAGCTCCAGACCTCCTTCCCGCTCTTGGCATCGAAGGCCTTGAACTGCCCGGTCTGCGTGCCCACGAACACCAGCCCGCCGGCCGTGGACAGCACACCCGACCAGTTGGGCGCCTTGCTGGGTGCTTCCCAAAGCTTCTTCTTCGCCACGGGGTCCCAGGCCACCAGGGCACCGCGATTGCCGTCTTCGGGGGAGATGAATCCACCGAGTTCCAGCCCCAACCACCAGTTGGGGCCATCAGGCTTGGGTTGCTTGACGTACTTGATCTTCATGCCCAGGTTGATGGTGTTGAAGTACGCCACCTTGCGCACCGGGTCGAAGCTCATCGGCATCCAATTCTTGCCGCCGAAGGCGCTGGGCCAGACCTCGATGAAATCGGTCTGCTGCTCGGTCTTGCGCACCTCGGCGGTCATCGGCGTGTCGATCGGCTTTCCGGCCGCGTCGATGCCACTGGCCCAGTTGACCTTCTTGGCGAACTGGGTGCCGGAGATGAACTTGCCGCTGGTGCGATCGACGACGTAGAAGAAGCCGTTGCGGTTGGCCTGCATTAGCACCTTGGTCGGCTTGCCGTCCAGGGCCAATTCACCCAGCACCAACTCGTTGGTGCCGTCGTAGTCGTAGGGGTCGCCAGGCGAAAACTGGTAGTACCAGACCATCTCGCCGGTGGACGGGCGAATCGCCAGCACCGAGCAGATGAACAGTGAAGCACCGCCGCGCATCGCGGGATTCCACGGCCCACCGTTGCCGGTGCCCCAGTACACCAAGTCGAGTTCCGGGTCGTAGGTGCCTGTCAGCCAGGTCGGGCCGCCGCCAGTTTCGGCCATGCCCGGCTTCCACGTGTCGCCGCCCTTTTCGTTGGGCAGCGCAGTGGTCCACAGGTGCCATTTCTTCGCGCCGGTCTTTAGGTCCCAGCCGTTGATGAAGCCGCGAGTGCCGTATTCACCGCCGCTGATGCCGGTGATGAGCACGCCGCCGGCAATCAAAGGCGCGTGCGTCATGCTGTAGCCAAGCTTATAGTCGGCCGCCTTGCTCTTCCAAATCTGTTTGCCGTCGGCCATGTTGATGGCCACCACATGCGCATCGATGGTGGTGCGGTAGAGCACGCCATCCAGTGCCGCCATGCCGCGCGTGTGGATGCCGCAGCACAGGTAGCCGGCAACGTCGGCCGGTACCTCGATCGGCGTCTTCCATTTTGCCCGGCCGGTGAGCGCATCGATGGCCATGGTGTGGGTGTGGCTGGCGACGTACATCGTGCCGTCGATCAGCAAGGGCTGGCTCGACGCATTCGCCGAGTTGTCGAGGCTGAAGTTCCACACCGGTACCAAGCGTTTGACGGTGGTGGTGTTGACTTGCTTCAGCGGCGAATAGCGCTGCTGACTCCAGCCCATGCCGTACGTGTTGACGCTGTCGGTGGTGACGGCATCTTTGCGCAGGTCTGCAATCGTCTGCGCCTGACTAAACGTGCCGCACAACAGCACCGACACGGCGACCAGTCGCTTCAAGGCAAAATACATCATCTCGTCTCCTCGGTGGCATTAGAGGCGTCGCCGCTGCCAGCGGCGAACCACGGCGAACCTTACTCTCGGTGCCTGCCACGCCCCAATCTGGTACTTTCCCTAGCGCAGAACTGTCGCGCTTCAGCACAATCCTGCGGGCACTGCGGACATCATTCATGGCCTTGCAACAACCTCGACACCATGCGCCAGCGATCGCTGCCACAGCCATGGCGCCGAATCTGTTCTTCAGCACTGCGCCTCAACGCATCGGTTTGGCGCGGCAGCGCTTCTTCGATGAGGGCATCCGCCCCACGGGTCTGGTGCCGGATGCGGTAATTCAATCCTGGATGCGCTGTGTCCAGGCCGACCGCACCGTGGCGGAGTCGATCAGCTTCACGCCTGTCACGCGCAGCCGTATCGACAGCGCAGTGGCACGCAACCGCCTGCTCTTGGACGCCGGGCACGAAGACCTGCAGCAGCTGCAAATCGTGCTCGCCGGCACAGGCTGCAAAGCGATCCTGACGGATGCCCACTGCATCGTGGTGCACTCCACGCACACATCGCGTGAAGACGGAAACCTGATGTGGCTGGCCGGGCGTGTCGGCGTGGACCTGTCAGAGGCCAGCGTCGGCACCACCGCGCCGGGCATGGTGGCGCTTTCCGGGCGCAGCTGCACGGTGTATGGCGCTGAACACTTTTTCGACGTGAACAACGGCCTGCAGTGCGCGGCTGCACCCATCCGCGATGTCCGCGGTGAGCTGATGGCGGTGCTCGACCTGTCCTGCGAGGCGCGAGGCTTCCAGTTCGACGCCGCTGCCCTGACCCACGTGTTCGCCACCGCGATCGAAAACCGCCTGCTCACTCGACAATCAAAGCCACATGTGCTGCTTCGTTTCCAGGCCGGCCCGCAATTGCTGCACACACCGCTCGAAGGGCTTGCGGCGATCGATGAGACGGGGCATTTGATGTGGATCAACGCCGCCGGCCGGAGTTTGCTGCGAGCGCCGCAGTCAGGCAACGACCGCACCCACGTGGAACAGTCGTTCGGCCTGAAGCTGCCTCGACTGATGGCTGCCGCACGCGCCAACACGCTACTGCAGCATCGACTGCCGAATGGCTTGCAACTGTACGTACAGGCGCAGACCAACCTGCGCCAAGCGCATGCGGCTTGGCCGCTTTCGAAGCCGCGAGCAGTGCTCGCCGAACCAGCACCGGTGGCCGCAAAGCCAGGACCTTTGCCTGCTGCGGCCCGCCGCGACGATGGTGCCAAGCTGCGCGAAGCCAACCTGCATCTGATCGCGACAACCCTTGCAGCCTGTGGTGGCAATGTGTCGCGCGCCGCGCGCGAGCTGGGGGTGTCGCGAGGACTTGTCTACCGCCACCTCAAGTTGGCCGGCACGACGCCTTGACATGGTCGACCCGACAGGCTGCAAGCGCCCACGAGTCAAGTCGTCCAGTTCACCGAATCCAGCGCGGCGCTCAGGTCGGCCTGCAGATCGTCCGCATCTTCCAACCCCAGCGAGAAGCGCACGAGCGTGCCGCGCCAGGCCGTTCCCGGGCGGATGACTGCGAAATCGTAGGGCACGACCAGGCTCACCGGCCCCGCCCACGAATAGCCCAGCTTGAACAGCTTGAGCGCATCGATGAAGGCGTGCACCTTGCTGCGCTCGTGGCGCTCGTCGAAGACTACCGAGAACAGACCCGCCGACTGCGTGCACAACGCCGCCCAATGGGCGTGACCCGGCGAGCCCGGCAAGGCCGGGTGCAGCACCTGGCCGACCTGCGGCTGCCGTTGCCACCACTGCGCCAACGTGCGACCGGCAGCGTCTTGCGCGGCATAGCGCAGCGCC
>JAGTRL010000142.1 GCA_018261815.1 Pseudomonadota bacterium | reverse complement strand
GCCGAAACAGCACCGCAGCACCCGAAATGCCATGAAATCCAACGTCCCGCGCGAGGTGGCTACTGGATGGCGTGCGGCGACTACTTGTTCAGCGTTGCCCTAAGGTCGCTCTCCAGAAGCGCCGGAATGTTGCTGTGCGGCACACCCGACCAAGATCTCTCGATCATTGAAAGCAGTTCTCGGGTTGAGAGGAAAGCGGCGTAGTAGTACCGATTGAACGCCGATCGCCCAAATGCATCCGCCTCGCCGCCAACGGTGGTGCGTGCGGCCTTGCTCAGGTGATCTGCGACGCAGGGCAGGAGACTCATTTCGATAACAGGCGAGTGTTCAGTAGCACTGTTGAATGTAACTTTACGGTCGACCGGCAACCCGAAGGTCCAAACTTGGCCGCAAGCACCCAAGCCCCTCCCGCACCGAACACGGACTCAGCACCGACGCAGGGCACGGCCCCACGCACTCGCCAGCGAACCCGATCAGCCCGAATCCAGCAACCTCGGCAGCAACGTTGCCGCCGTGCCGCGCAGCACCCAGTGCGCCTGGTCGTCGATCTCCGAGGCGTCCGGGTTCAGGATCGCCACCTTCGCGCCGGCACGCCGCGCCACGGCGGCCAGACCGGCCGCCGGCCACACCGCGCCCGAAGTGCCGACCACCAGCATCAGCTCGCAGGCGCGCGCGGCCTGCTCGGCGGCAGCCATCGCATCCTCGGGCAGCATCTCGCCGAACCAGACCACGCCGGGGCGCAGCAGGTTGCCGCAGTCGGCGCAGCGCGGCGGCTCACCGGGCAGGGCCTGAGCGACTTCGCACGCGCGCCCGCTCGGACAGGGCTGCAGCCAACGGTCGGCCAGGATGTCGCCATGCAGCCGGATCGTCTGCGGCCAGCCGGCTCGCTGGTGCAGGTCATCGACGTTCTGTGTGACGAGCGTCAGCACGCCGCTGCGGCGCCGGCCGTACTCCGCCAGCGCCACGTGCCCCGCATTGGGCAACGCGGCGCGCACGGCCTGCTTGCGCTCGGCATACCAGGCCCAGACGCGGGCCGGGTTGGCGCGAAAGCCTTCCTCGCTGGCCAGCTCGGCCGGGTCGAAGCGGCTCCACAGGCCGCTCATCGCATCGCGGAAGGTGGCGATGCCGCTTTCGGCGCTCATGCCCGCGCCGGTGAGCACGCAGACGCTGGCGGCGCGCTGCGCCAGCGCCTGCACCGCGGCGACGGTGTCTTCGGCCATCAGCCCCCGCGCTGGCGCCGCGCCTCGTACAGGCACACGCCGCTGGCCACCGAGACGTTCAGGCTTTCCACCGCGCCGTGCATCGGGATGCGCACCAGCACGTCGCAGGTCTTGCGCGTCAGCTGACGCAGACCCTTGCCTTCGGCGCCAAGCACCAGCGCCACCGCGCCCTTCAGGTCGGCCTCGTAATGTGTGAGCTGTGCGTCCTCGCTGGTGCCGACGACGAGGATGTCGCGTTCCTTCAACTCGTTGAGCGTGCGCGCCAGGTTGGTGACCATCAGGTAGGGCACGGTCTCGGCCGCGCCGCTGGCCACCTTGGCCACGGTGGCGTTCAGGCCGACCGCATGGTCCTTGGGCGCGACCACCGCATGCACGCCGGCGCCGTCGGCCACGCGCAGGCAGGCGCCCAGGTTGTGCGGGTCGGTCACGCCGTCCAGCACCAGCAGCAGCGGCGGGCCTTCCACCGCATCGAGCAGGTCGTCCAGCGAATGGCTCTGCGGCAGCGGCGTCACGCGCGCCACCACGCCCTGGTGCCGCGGCGTGCCCGCAAGCTGCGTCAGCCGTGCATCGTCGCTGTCGACCACGCGCACGTGGGCGGCCTGGGCGCGCTCGACCAGCTGGCGCATGCGCTGGTCGCGCCGCGACGCGTCGACATGCACTTCACTGACCGAGGCCGCGGCCGTCTTCAGGCGCACGCCCACCGCATGGAAACCGAACAGCAGCTTGGAACTCATCCAGGCATTGTCGCCGTGCCGCGGTGCACCTCGGATTCACCATGCCGGGCCAGCAGTTCCATCAGCTTCTTGCGGATCAGCATGCCCGGGCGGTCGCTGTCCATCGAATATTCGACGCCGCGGCGGCGCGTGTCCACCAGCGCGTCGGGGTCGGTGGATTCGAGGATGTCCTTGTCCTCGCGCGTGATCACGTGGTCGAACTCGACCAGCATCGCCTCGGGGCAATCGGCTTCGGTGTCGTTGCGGAACAGCCATTGCACCAGCTGGATGTGGCCATCGTCGATGGGCGTGAAGCAGTTGATGATGATGTGGCGCACGCCGCTGGGGTACTCGATGTCCAGCCGGCGCGAGAACGGCAGGTAGTAGGCGTTGCGCATGTGCCGCTGGGTGATCGGCTCGCTGCTGCCGCTGACGCGGTGGAAGGCAGGCGGGTTGGTGGCATCAATCACCGTCTCGGCGTAGAAGCCGGCGTCGTTTTCGACCAGCTCGTAACGGCTGGGCTTGGGCATCGCGGCCACGCCGAAGGTGGCACGGTGCACGAAGCTGAAGTGGCTATTGTCGAAGCTGTTCTCCAGCGCGCGCAGCGGGCTGGTGGCCCAGCGCTCGTAGAACTGGAAGATGGTGCGCCAGCCCGGGGCGTCGAACTCGGGCATGTCGGGAATCGGTGCGATCGGCTCTTCCAGCGCCACCCAGGCGTAGCCGTATTTGGCCTCGCAGCGGTAGGCCGGCGTGCAGTACTCGGCCGGAATGGTGCGGCCCTCGTCGTACTGCGGGATGCGCACCACCTTGCCACCGCCATCGTAGGTCCAGCCGTGGTAGCCGCATTGCAGCTTGCCGCCGATGCAGCGGCCCTTGCTGAGCTTGGCGGTACGGTGGCAGCAGCGGTCCTGCAGCGCGGCGGGCCGGCCCTGCGCGTCGAGGAACAGCACAATGTCCTGGCCCAGCAGCTTGAAGGCTTGGGGTGTCTCGCCCTGCAGGTTGGCCAGTGGCACGGTGGCGTGCCAGAACTTGCGGAAGACCTTTTGTTGGCTGGTCAGCATTCAAAACCTCGCTCGATGAAGGGGAGACGATGCCGCGCAGTTGCTGCGGCGCTTCAAGAGCAATTTCCGGCTGCCCGCACCAGGGCAGTGAACGCTTCTACTCGCGACAAGGATGCTAGCAGGCACCGTGCCAACGAATGGCCGGCAGGCACAATGACCCGCCGCTATGCCGGAGACCGCGATGAACCTCGAGACGCTGCCACTCGACCCCGCCGTTGCCCACGCCCTGGCCGGCGTGACCACCGCCACGCTGACCACGGTGCTGCTGAAGAAGGGCCTGCGCAAGGTGTGGATGCGTGGCGCGCGCCCGCTGCGCGCCGGCCAGGGCCGCGTGGTCGGCCGCGCCTTCACGCTGCGCTTTGTGCCGGCACGCGAGGACCTGGCCACCCCCGAATCGTGGGGCGCGCCGATCTCCACCCGTGCCGCCATCGAAGCCATGCCCGCAGGCTGCGTGGTGGTGGTGGACGCGCTGGGCAGCGGCGAGGCCGGAATCTTCGGTGACATCCTGTGCGCGCGCATGGTCAAGCGCGGCGTCGCGGCTCTCGTGACCGACGGCGCGGTGCGCGACCTGAGCGGGGTGCTGGGCACCGGGCTGCCGGTGTGGAGCCAGGGTTCGGTGGCGCCGCCCTCGGTGGCCGCCCTCACCTTCGTCGGCTGGCAGCAGCCGGTGGGCTGCGGCGGCGTGGCCGTGTTCCCCAACGACGTGGTCGTGGCCGACGAAGACGGCGCGGTGCTGATCCCCGCCGCGCTGCTGGACGAGGTGGTGGCCGCCGCGGTGGAGCAGGAACGGCTGGAGGGCTGGATCATGGGCCAGGTCGAGGCCGGCCAGGCCCTGCCCGGCCTGTACCCGCCCAACGAGGCCAACCGCGCCGCCTACCAGGCCTGGATTCGCAAGGCGCGCTGAATCGGTTGGGCCCGTGCGGCAGGGGGCGGCGCTGCAACGATGCGCTGCGGTCCGTGCAGACGCGGGCGCCACCCGCCGTCAGAACAGCGTTGTGGCCAGGAACTGCAATGTGCGCCCATGGGCCAACGCGGCGCTGGCCGCCCGGTAGGAACTGCGCGCCCAGCAATTGAAGCCGTGGTCGGCGGCGTCGTAGACGTGAATCTCCGCTTCGCGGCCCTGCATCGCGGCACGCACCTTGTCCACCGCGCTGAGCGGGATGTTGGCGTCGAGCGCGCCATAGTGGAACTGCATCGGGCAGGCGATGGCCGGCGCCAGGTCGAGCATGTCCTGGATGCCGCCGCCGTAGTAGGCCACCGCAGCGTCGACGCCTGCGGTGGCGGCAGCCACGTAGGCCAGCCGGCCACCCATGCAGTAGCCGATGGCACCGATGCCGCGCCCCTGCACCTGTGGCAGCGCGCGCAGCGCCTTCGCGCCATCGGCCAGGTCGCGGCGCAGCGCGTCGCGGTCGGCGGCCATGGCCAGTGCGCGGCCGCGCTGGATGTCCTCGGGTGTGTAGCCGATCTCCAGGCGCCGCTGCTGCTGCCAGAACACGTCGGGCGCCAGCACCACGAAGCCGTCCAGCGCGTACTGTTCGGCCACGCTGCGGATGTGCTCGTTGACCCCGAAGATCTCCTGGTACAGCAGCAGCCCCGGCCCCCGGCCGGCCGGCGGCAGCGCCAGGTAGGCGTCGAAAGCGCCGGCGCTGCCGGCGATCGTGGTCCACGAGGTGGTGACGGGTGCGCTCATGGAGAGTCTCCTTCGGGGGGTCAATAGCTTCTGCCGCGGCGGTACTGGGCATGCGCGCGCGGCGCCAGCGTCGTGGCCTTGGCCATCGCCGCCAGTGACGCGCCGGCATGGGCATGGGTGATGGCCAGGCCCAGCGCGTCGGCGGCGTCCTTGCCGGGCAGCCCCGGCAGCTTGAGCAGGCGCATCACCATCTCCTGCACCTGGTGCTTCTTGGCATGGCCATGGCCGACGATGGCCTTCTTCAGTTGCAGCGCGGTGTATTCGGCCACCGGCAGCCCGCCCGACACCAGCGAGGCCAGCGCGGCGCCGCGCGCCTGGCCGAGCAGCAGTGTGCTCTGCGGGTTGACGTTGACGAAGACGATCTCCACCGACGCGCACACCGGCTGGTAGGTGTCCACGACCTCGCGCACGCCGTCGAAGATGATCTTCAGCCGCGCCGGCAGGTCGCTCAGCGTCGCCTCGGCGGTGCGGATGGTGCCGCTGGCCACATAGGCCATCTCGCGGCCGTCGACTTCCACCACGCCGAAGCCGGTGGTCTGTAGCCCGGGATCGATGCCGAGGATGCGGCCCCTCATGGCGCCAGGCTGGAGTACCAGCGCACCGAATGGAAGAACACCGGCGCGGCAAAGCACAGCGGCGCCACCCGGTCGAGCAGGCCCACGGCGCCGGTGACCGAACTCTGGTTGCCCCAGTAGCGCACGCCTGCGTCCTTCTTCAGCGCCTTCATCACGAACTCGCCGAGCGTGCCGCAGGCGCCGGCCACCAGCCCCATCAGCATCGCCTGCCAGATGCGGAAGGGCGTGATCCACACCAGCAGCGCGCCCACCAGCGCGGCGACCAGCGCGCCGGCCAGCCAGGCGCGGTAGGAGAAGGAGCGGTCGATGTGCCGCGCCACCGGGCGGCGGCGCAGCCAGCGGCTGGCCAGCTCCTGCACGATCTGCGCGCTGGCCGCGACGATCACCAGGAAGAACAGCAGGAAGGCGCCGCGCCCAGCGTAGTTCGGGAACTCCAGCAGCAGCAGCGCCGGCGCATGGCTCAGGCCGAAGACGCAAACGGTGATGCCCCATTGGATCTTGGCATTGCGTTCCAGAAATCGCTCGGGGTCGCCGGCCAGCGCACTGAGCACCGGGATGGCCAGGAACACGTACACCGGGATGAACACGCTGAACAGATCGAAGCTGCGCAGCCCCACCAGCACGTACTGCAGCGGCAGCACGATGAAGAAGGCCAGGATCAGGCTGCGGTGGTCGCTACGCCGCGTGTGCGCCAGGGTGATGAACTCGCGCAGCGCCAGGAAGGAGAACACACCGAACAGCAGCGTCGCGCCCACCGGCCCGGACATCCACGACAGCCAGAACACCACGGTGCCGATCCACAGCGCGCGCAGGTCGCGCAGCTGGCGCAGATGCGGGTCGGCCTGCTCGCTGTGCTGCGCGCGCAGCGTGGGCACAAACACGGCGATGCTGGCCAGGCTGAGCAGGCCGAACAGGATCAGGAACAGCAGCGCCACCTGCTGCTCGACGCCCAGCGATCGCAGTGCGTTCATGCCGGTGCGCGCCTCATGTGATCAACGGCCGCAAGGCGACCACCGCCTCGCGGGCGCGCTCCAGGAATTCGCGCTTGTCCTCGCCGGGTTGCAACTGCATCGGCGCGCCGAAGGTCGCGGTGCACAGGATCGGCACCGGCACCACCTCGCCCTTGGGCATGACGCGCTGCACGTTGTCGATCCACACCGGGACCAGCTGCACACCCGGGAACTGCTCGGCAAGGTGGTACAGCCCACTCTTGAAGGGCATCGGCTCGCCCTTGTTGCTGCGCGTGCCCTCCGGGAAGATGACCAGCGAGTCGCCATGCTGCAGCGCCTCGGCCAGCGGCTCCAGCGGGTCCTGGTCATCGGTGCGCTGGCGGCTGACATAGACCGCGTTGAAGACCTCGCGCGTCAGCCAGTGCTTGAACTTGTTGGCGGTCCAGTAGTCGCGCGCGGCGATCGGCCGGGTACGCACGCGCAGGTCGTCGGGCAGCGCCGCCCAGATCAGCACCCAGTCGAGGTGGCTCTGGTGGTTGGCGAAGTAGATGCGCTGCAGCGCCTCGGGGGGGCAGCCTTTCCAGTGGCCTTGAGCGCCGGTCACCAGGCGTGCCACGAAGGACACCAGCACGCCCATGACCTTGACCGCGATCGACATGCACAGGATGGTAGCCTGCGTTCGCGGCGCTTCTGAAGCCGAATGCTCAACCCTTCCGGTCGGGGCTTCGGTCGGGACCTGCACCGACCGGTCGATGGGATTCGACTTCCGGCGCGTTGCGGTCGTTGCCGATACCACTGGGTTTGCGCAGGCCGGCGTGCCGAGTCGGCTGCGGTGGCGCGATCGTGGCACCCGCGTTCTCCGGCCCACGCTCGCGGGCGAGCGACGCCTGTTCGCCGCCGTGACCTCTTCGCCACCGACCAGGCTGATCAGCCGCCAGCGTACCGCGAATGGGGCCTGCGCCCGCGGGTGGCCACCATCGCACTACAACGTTGGTTCGCTGTGCGCCGGCTCGAACTCGAAAGACAGCAACGCGCCGGCAGCCGCAATTGCCAATGAAGCGCACGCGCGGGCGCAAACGCAGCTCAGGTCACCGGCGCCGGGTTGAACAGCACCAGCGCGTTGTGCAGCTTCCACTGCTCGGCCCAGGTCTTCTTGCGGCCGCTGGCCACGTCGAGGATCAGGTGGAACAGCTGCCAGCCGACGTCCTCGATGCTGGCCGTGCCGTCGGCTATGGATCCCGCGTTCACGTCCATCAGGTCGTGCCAGCGCCGCGCCAGGTCGCTGCGCGTCGCCACCTTGATGACAGGCACCGCCGCCAGGCCATAGGGCGTGCCACGGCCGGTGGTGAAGACATGCAGGTTCATGCCCGCGGCCAGCTGCAGCGTGCCGCAGATGAAGTCGCTGGCCGGGGTGGCGGCATAGGTCAGGCCCTTGGCCTGCAGCCTTTCGCCCGGCGACAGCACGTTGGAGATCGGCGCGCTGCCTGACTTGATGATCGAGCCCATCGCCTTCTCGACGATGTTCGACAACCCACCCGCCTTGTTGCCCGGCGTGGTGTTGGCGCTGCGGTCGACGCTGCCGCGCTGCAGGTAGGCGTCGTACCAGGCCATCTCCTGGATCATGCGCTCGGCCACCTCGGGCGTGGTGGCGCGCGCGGTCAACTGGTCGATGCCGTCGCGCACCTCGGTGGTCTCGCTGAACATCACGCTGGCGCCGGCGCGCACCAGCAGGTCGGTGCAGAAGCCCACCGCCGGGTTGGCGGTGACGCCGCTGAAGGCATCGCTGCCGCCGCATTGCACGCCGACCACCAGCTCGCTGGCCGGCACGGTCTCGCGGCGACGGGCGTCGAGCCTTTGCAGATGCACTTCGGCCTGGCGCAGGATCGATTCCACCATCGACATGAAGCCGACATGGCCGTCGTCCTGCAGGCACACCACGTCCAGCAGCTGGCGTTCATCGGCGATCTCGAAGCTGCCCGGCGGCAGTAGGCGCTCAGGCTGCAGCTTCTCGCAGCCCAGGCTGACCACCATCAGCTCGCCGCCGAAGTTGGGGTTCAGGCTGATGTTGCGCAGCGTGCGGATCGGCACATGCGCGTCGGGCGCGTCGATGGCTACGCCGCAGCCGTAGCCGTGCTCCAGCGCCACCACGTCGTCGACGTTCGGGTAGCGAGGCAGCAGTTCGGACTTGATGCGCTGCACCGCGAACGCGGTGACGCCGGCCACGCACTGCACCGTCTGCGTGATGGCCAGGATGTTGCGCGTGCCCACCGAGCCGTCGGCATTGCGGTAGCCCTCGAAGCTGTAGCCCAGCAGCGGCGGCAAGGGCGGCGGCTTGACCGTGGCGATCGGCAGGCCGTCCAGGCCGCGCGCGGCCGGCATCTTCAGCAGCCGCTCGTGCACCCAGCTGCCGGGCGCGATGTCCTTCAGTGCATGGCCGATGGGGATGCCGTAGCGCAGCACCGGCGCATCGGCGGCGATGTCCACCAGCGCCACCTTGTGGCCCTGCGGCACGCGGTCGCGCAGCACCAGGCCCGAGGGCAGCACGCTGCCCGCAGGCAGGCCGCCGTCGTTGGCCACGACGGCGACATTGTCGCGCTCGTGCATGCGGATGGTCAGCGGGGTAGCGGACATCTTTGGCTCCTACGGTCGCGTGCCGGCTTCGGCGCTGGCCACGGTCCAGGCGCAGGCCTGTTCGCTCAAGCTCAGGCCCAGGCCGGGGCGCGTGGGCACGAGCATGCGGCCGTCGCGGATTTCAAGGCGCTCGTTGAACAGCGGCTCCAGCCAGTCGAAATGTTCGATCCAGGGCTCGCTGGGGTAGGCGGCGGCCAGGTGCACGTGCAGTTCCATCGCGAAGTGCGGCGCCAGCATCAGCCCGGCGCTTTCCGCCTGCGCGGCGATCTTCAGGAAGGGCGTGATGCCGCCGACGCGCGGTGCATCGGGCATCAGAACGTCGGCCGCCCGGTGGCGGATCAGGTCGGCATGTTCGGCGGCGCTGGTCAGCATCTCGCCGGTGGCGATGGGCGTGTCGAAGGCCGCGGCCAGCGCCGCATGGCCTTCGTGGTCGTAGGCGTCCAGCGGCTCTTCGATCCAGACGAGCTTGAAGTCCTCGAACACGCGGCACATGCGCTGTGCGGTGGGCCGGTCCCACTGCTGGTTGGCATCGACCATCAGCGGCATGTCGTCGCCCAGGTGCTTGCGCACTGCCTCGACACGGCGGATGTCCAGTGCGCGGTCGGGCTGCCCTACTTTCAGCTTGATGCCGCCGATGCCGCGCTCGCGCGAGGCCGCGGCGTTGACCAGCAACTGCTCCAGCGGCGTGTGCAGGAAGCCGCCCGAGGTGTTGTAGCAGGCCACCGAATCGCGCCAGCTGCCCAGCAGCTTGGCCAGCGACAGGTTGGCGCGTCGCGCCTTCAGGTCGTACAGCGCCACGTCGAAGGCGCCCAGCGCCTGCGTCGCCAGCCCGCTGCGGCCCACCGAGGCGCCCGCCCAGCACAGCTTGTTCCACAGCCGGCCGGTGTCGCTGGGGTCTTCGCCGATCAGCACCGGCGCGACCTCCTTCGCGTGGGCAAACTGGCCCGGGCCGCCGGCGCGCTTGGCATAGCTGAAGCCCAGGCCTTGGTGCCCGTCCGCGGTCTGCACTTCGGCAAGCAGCATCAGCACCTCGGTCATCGGCTTCTGCCGGCCGGTCAGCACCTTGGCGTCGCTGATCGGCGTGGCCAACGGCAGCACGATGGACGAGACACGCACCCACGCGATGCGGTCCGCTGACTCGGTCATGCCTTCGCCACCTCGTGGTGGGCCATCAGCTCCAGCGCGCGCACCAGCGCCGAATGGTCCAGGTCCTGCATGCCATTGGCGGCGCAGGCCTGCATCAGCTGTGCGGCCCCTGCGGTCTGCGGCAGCGCCACGCCCAGGGCGCGCGCGCCGGCGAGTGCCAGGCTCAGGTCCTTCTGGTGCAGCCCGATGCGAAAGCCGGGGTTGAAAGTCCTCTTGATCATGCGTTCGCCATGCACTTCCAGGATGCGCGAACTGGCAAAACCGCCCATCAGCGCCTGGCGCACCTTGGCCGGGTCGGCACCAGCCTTGCTGGCGAAGACCAGCGCTTCGCCGACCGCGGCGATGTTCAGCGCGACGATGATCTGGTTGGCCACCTTGGTGGTCTGGCCGTCGCCGTTGCCGCCGACCAGGGTGATGTTCTTGCCCATCAACTCGAACAGCGGCTTGATGCGTTCGAAGCTGGCTTCGGGGCCACCGACCATGATGGTC
>JAGTRL010000141.1 GCA_018261815.1 Pseudomonadota bacterium | reverse complement strand
TTGGTCAGCGGGCCCACCGCCACCAGCGTCAGCTCGCCGCCATGGCGCTGCGCCATGTCGCAGATGAAGCGGGCAGCATCGGCCGGCTCCGGCGCCCGCTCGTGCGGCGGGTGCGGCGCCACGTCGCCCAGGCCGTCGTGGCCGTGGATCTCCACCGGAAAGTGCCGCGCCTCGCGCGCCAGCGGCCGCGCCGCGCCGCGCGCCACCGGCACGTCGATGTCGAAGCGGTGGCACAGCGACAACGCGTTGGCGGTGGTCGTGTCCACGCTGGCATTGCCGAACACGGTGCTGATGCCGACCAACTCGGCACGCGCGTCGCGCGCCAGCATCAGCAGCGCCATCGCGTCGTCGATGCCGGGGTCGGTGTCGAACAGGATGCGCTGGCGCCGCAATCTCATGGGAGTTCCCTCCGCGCTGTGCGCTCCGCGATGAGCGCTTGCGAGCGGCCCGGCGCGCTCATGGCCTCAGGGACGCAGCGGCAGCGCCACGCCGATGACCATGAACACGCCGCCGCAGGCCTGGTTGAAGCGCCGGCCCACGCGCTTCAGCCACGGACTGATGCGGTGTGCTGCGCGTGCGATCAGCAACTCGGTCAGCACCTCGATCAGCGCAAAGGTGCCGGCCATGACCAGGAACTGCAGCCACAGGCTGCGCGCCGGGTCGATGAACTGCGGCAGGAAGGCGGCAAAGAACAGCAGCGCCTTCGGGTTGGTCAGCGCCGACAGCGCACCCTGGCGGAACATCGACGCGCCGCCGCGCGGCGAGGCATCGCCCGACAGCTCCAGCCCGATCGGCGGCGAACGCCACACCTGGATGCCCAGCCACACCAGGTAGGCCCCGCCCAGCCACTTCAGCACCACCAGCCAGACCAGCGAGGCCTGCAGCAGCGCGCCGATGCCGAACATCGACAGCGCAATGACGATGACGAAACCCACCGCCCCGCCGGCGATGGTGTACATCGCCTTGCCATGGCCGTGCAGCGCGCCGTGCGTCAGCGCCAGCAGCCCGTTGGGCCCGGGCGACAGCGACAGCCCCACCGCGGCCAGCAGGTAGATCAGCCAGGTGTCGAGCGCCATCGCGCGCTGCGCGGTCTAGAACGGCCAGGCGCCGTAGTGCTGCCCGTAGCTGGCTCGGATCTGGTCCAGCGTGGGCTTGTGGTTCTGGCAGCCCTGCACCGCGATCTTGATGGCACCGAGCACGCTGCCCAGCTGCGCGCCCTGCATCAGCGGCACGCCCTTGGCCAGCGCCAGCAACAGGCCGGCACGGTAGGCATCGCCGCAGCCGGTGGGGTCCTTCACCTCGGCTGCGGCCACCGGCGCCACCGCATGGCGCTGCCCGCCCTGGTGCACCCAGGAGCCCTCGGCACCGCGTGTGACGATCAGCGTCTTCACGCGCGTGGCCAGCTGCTCGAGCGTCAGGCCGGTCTTGTCGGCCACCAGTTCGGCCTCGTAGTCGTTGCACACCAGCACCGGCGCCTGGTCGATCAGCTCCAGCAGCTCCGGCCCGCTGAACAGCAGGATGTTCTGGCCCGGGTCGAGGATGAAGGGCACGCCGGCCGCGGCCATCTGCTGCGTGTGCAGCTGCATCGCGTCCTTCGCATCGGGCCCCACCAGGCCGCAGGCCACGGTGCCGGCCTGCGCCACGGGAATCTGCGCCGACAAGCCCATCGCGCCGGGGTGGAAGCCGGCCAGCTGGTTGTTGTGCAGGTCGGTGACGATGAAGCACTGCGCGGTGTACGAGTCCTGGGCCGTCACCAGGCAGCTCGAATCGATGCCCCAGCGCTGGTAGTGCTCCAGATACGGCCCGAAGTCGTCGCCGACCATGCCGATGGGCACCGGCTCGCCGCCCACCAGCTTGTAGTTGTAGGCAATGTTGCCGGCGCAGCCGCCGTACTCGCGCCGCATGCGCGGCGACAGGAAGGACAGATTGATCTTGTGGATCTGGTCCGGAAGGATGTGGTCGGTGAACTGGCCTTCGAACACCATGATGGTGTCGTAGGCCATCGAGGCGGCGATGGCGGCGCGCAAGCTCATGAGTTGGAGAAGTCGGGTGGTTAAAGGTGGCGGCGAGCATAGCCCATGCTTTCCGCGGCACGCCCGGGCACGGCCGAGGTGCAGAATGCGCTGGCGCCCTTGCCGGGAGTGCGGCGGGTGGCCAGCTACCTCCAAGGAGATCGAGGCATGAAGTTGTATGTCGCATCGCGTGCGCCGAACCCGCGCCGCGTCACGCTGTTCATCGCCGAAAAGGGCATCCAGGGCATCGAACTGGTGAACGTGGACCTGGGCGCGAAGGAACACTTTGCCGCGGCCTACCGCGCGAAGAGTCCGCTGTCCAAGGTGCCGGCGCTGGAGCTGGACGACGGCCGCTTCCTCAGCGAATCGCGCGCCATCTGCACCTACCTGGAAGGGCTGTTTCCGCAGCCCAACCTGATGGGTGAGGGCTTCGAGGAGCGCGCCTTCATCGAGTGCGCCGACCGGCAGGTGGAGCTGTACTTCTTCGGCGCGGTGGCCAGCTGCATCCGCCACACCCACCCGGGGCTGGCGCCGCTGGAAGGGCGGCAGTTTGCCGACTACGGCCGCGCGCAGGGCGACAAGGTGCGCGAGCTGGCGCGCTGGTTCGACGGCGAGCTGGCGCGCCAGCCCTTCGTGGCCGGCGCGCGCTTCACCATCGCCGACATCACGCTGCTGTGCGCACTGGACTTTGCCAAGGGGCTGATGAAATACAAGCCCGGCGACGACGGCCTGACGCACTTGCAGGGCTGGCGCGAACGCATGGCCGAGCGACCGGCGCTGCAGGGCTGAGAGCCGGCGCTAGCGCGGCGGCGGCGGCTGCGTGAACAGTTTGGCCGCGCGGCCCTTCAGCTCCAGCAGTTCGCTGGGCGTGACCGAGTACTTGCCCGACATCGCATCCACCTCGACGCGGAACTCCACGTCGCGCCCGGCGTTGGACAGCATGCCGCAGGTGAACTCGTAGTCCTCGTCCAGCGCCGGCAGGCCCTGGCTTTCGACGTCGTAGTCCTGGTACTGGACACCGCGGATCTCGCCGCTGGCCAGGTCCAGCGTGGCGGTGGACTTGACGACGGTTTCAGCCAGTTCGTCGATGATGACGATGGGCAGTTGCAGATCCATGGCTCGACCTCGGGGCGGGGGGATGTTCAGTACGGCCGCGCATTGTCGCTTGCCCGGATGGGGCGCGCGGCCGGCCGGCGGATATCATGCCCCGCGCCGCAGCCCATGCAGGGTCCGCCCCCCTAACCACCGACCCGACGATGGCGAAATCGCAGCCTCCTGCCGACGCCGCCAGCGCAGCCTGGGGCGCCGTGGCCCGCTCGCCGGCCGAGGCCCACGACGCGCTGGACAAGGTCGAAGCACTGGGCACCGACCTGCCGCTGATCCAGCACATGACGCAGGTCATGCCGGTGCCGGACTTCATCTTCGGTGGCGGCATGCTGCTGCTGATCGTGCTGATCCACGCCGCCGCCATGCGCATGCTGACCGACCGCTTCGAGACGAGCATGCAGGCCTTGGGCCCGCGCGGCGGCACCTGGCGGCCGGACCTGCTGATGGGCGTGGTGGTGCTGCTGATGCTGCTGTTGCACCTGATGGAGATCTGGGTCTGGTCGGCCGCGCTGGTGTACAGCGGACTGGTGGACAACTGGCGCGCCGCTGGCTTCTTCGCGGCCAACACCTACACCACCGTGGGCTACGGCAACTTCGTGCTGCCCGACGGCTGGCACATGCTGGCGCCGATCATCGCCATGTCGGGCCTGTTCACCTTCGGCTGGACCGGCAGCGTGCTGGTCGAGATCGTGCGCCGCTGCCAGGCGGCCAAGGGGCTGGCCTTGCGCGCCCGTCAGCGCGACCGGCAGGCCGCTCGATCACCGGACGACGCACCGCCGGCGTGAAGGGTGCGCACGACGCTGCCCCGCAGCCGCGGCGCGGCCGACGCATCACCCGACGGCAGCCGCAGCGGGCCACTGCAGCCCGCTTCCTGCGCTGTCGTGCTTTGTGGCGCCAACAACCGTTGGCCAGCGCGAGTCAGCGGCTCCAGAGGATCACCGCCAGCACGAAAGCCGCAATCCAGACTGTTTCGACGATGATCAGCGCCAGCGGCCTCCAGCCTGCCCGCGCCAGCTGGGCGAAGCTGGTCTTCATGCCCAGCGCGGCGATCGCCACGACCAGGCAAGCACGCGAGAAATCGCTCAACCCGGATTGCAGAGCAGGCGGAATCGCGCCCAGTGAGTTGAGCACGACCATGCCGATGAACAGCCACAGGAACCAGGGAACGAGGGCTTGCCGCGCGGGAGCACGGCCGGACGCGACGGCAGCCTGGGCCCGCTCGCGCGCACCCTTGAAGGCGGCGGAGACGATGACCACCACCACCGCCAACAGCGCGACGCGGAACAGCTTGACGATCGTGGCGATGTCGCCGGTTTCAGCGTCGAGCATGTAGCCGGCACCCACGACCTGGGCGACGTCGTGGATCGAGCCGCCCAGGAACAGGCCCGCCAGCGCGGGTGGTAGTTCCAGCCATCGCGCAATCAGCGGGTAGCCGATCATTGCCAGCGTCGACATCACGGTGACCGTGACCACCACCATCAGCGTGAAGCGGTCGCCGTCCTTCTCGCGTGGCAGAACGGCCGAGATCGCCAGCGCCGCCGAGGCACCACAGATGCCCACCGCCCCGCCCGACAGCACCCGCTGCGCCCGGCTCATGCCCAGCTGCCTTCCGACTGCCAGGCCACACAGCAGCGTCGTGGAGGTGGCGGCGACAACCGTCACGGCGGTCTCCCAGCCCAGGCCGGCGATCTGGGCTGCGGTGATTCGGGCACCCAGCAAGCCCACGCCCAGTCGCAGTACGGCTCGGCCTGCAAACTCGATGCCCGGCTTGGTTCGGGCATCGTGGCTGAGGTAGTTGAAGCTCACGCCGAACAACAGTGCATACAGCAGCTGCGGCCCACCATACAGCGTGGCGACGAAGGTGGCGGCCAGCGCGATCACGCCCGACAGTGCGGTGCCCGGTGCCCGCCTGCGGACCCGTTGCCAAGCTCTGCCGACTCGGGCACCGAGTCCTGGCCACGAAGGGGTCGCGGCGGCATCCCCCATCCTCAGATCGCAGGCCGCTCGCGCAGCGATGGGGTCATGCTCTGTCTTGACGTCGTGCGGCGCGCGCCGACGGCCGCTTGCCCCTGGGCAGCCGCCGAGCCCGATCGACCGCAGCGCCCGGCGGCCGTGTCGAATCGCCACGCAGCAATTCGAAGCTGCGCTGCAGGTTGTCGCCCCGGTCGCCCGGAAGCACTGCGAAGAAGACAACGATGTCCATGCGCACCGAGTGGCCCAGCCGGCCCAATGGCAGCAGGCTCTTGCGTGCCAGATCGTCCTGGATCAGCGAGGCCGGCAACCAGGCAGCGCCCTGGCCGACCAGTGCCAGCTCGCGCAGAGCCATCGCGAACTCACTGACACAGCGCACCACCACCTGCTGGCGACGCATCAGCTCCGGCAGGACCTCTGCACGCACCACCTGGCCGAAGAAGCTGTCCGGCGGAAAGCACAGCATCGGTACCCGCCCGCCTTCGGCAGTCTTGCTCAGGTCCTTGTGCAGCGCTGGGCAGGCCACGAGCATCAGGTCGTCCTGCCCGAGCACGTGGCGCCGTGCCAGTTGTTCGGGCACGTTGCACGGCGACTGCGGTGTGTCGTAGGTGATGAGGATCTCGGCCTCGCCGCGCATCAGCATGGCCACGCTGTCGGCGCGGTTCTCCGAACGGATCCTGAAGTTCTGATCGGGGTCCAGGTGCCGCAGCCGCGCAAGAAAGCCTGGCACATACGCTGCGGCCAGCGTGTGCTGCGCCGCGATGGTGATGCCGGCGCTGTCCAGCGACTCGGATTTGAGCACGGCGCGGAATTCGTAGATGCGCGCCACCAGGCTGCGAAATCCGAGCTGGTTGTCCTTGGCCACGGCCGTGAACTGCAGCGGCTTGCGCGTGCGGTCTATCAAGGTCACGCCCAGCCAGTCTTCGAGCATCTGGATGCGCCGCGAGAAGGCCGGCTGCGAGACATGACGACGCGCGGCCGCGGCCGAGAAGCTGCCGGTCTCGATCAATGCGATGTAGTCGTCAAGCCACTTCAGTTCCATTGCCGCGGCCCCCCAGGTGCGGACATTGTCGGCGGCGTGGCTGCCGCAGCCGCGGGCCGTGGCCATCTCAAGGCCCGACCAGGGCTGGCGTCATTTCATCGCGGCCGGCAGCCATGTCGCGGTTCCCGGCATCGCGATCAGCAGCGCGATCAGCAAGCACATGCTGGCGATGAACGGCAGGCAGCCGACGATCACCTCGCCGATCGAGATCGTGCCCCGGCTGATCCCCTGTATCACGTACAGGTTGAGCCCCACCGGCGGCGTCAGCACCGCGATCTCCATCGTGATGGTGTAGACGATGCCGAACCAGATCATGTCGAAGCCGGCCGCCTGCATCAGCGGGAAGATCGTCGGCAACGTGATGAAGGTCATCGACACCGGCTCGAGGAACATGCCGAGCACGATGTAGAACACGATCACGATCGCCAGCACTACATAGGGGCCGAACTGGTAGGACAGGAACAGCTCGGTGAACTGCTGCGGCACGCGGTAGTAGGTCATGACGAAGCCGAACAGCACGCCGGCCGACAGCAGCAGGCCCAGGTAGCCCATGGTGCGCATCGTGGCCATCAGCGCCGCCTTGAAGCCGGCAAAGTCCAGTCCGCCGACGCCGAAGGCCAGGATGACCGTCAGCAGCGCCGCCACCGCGGCGGCTTCGGTCGGGGTGGCGATACCGGTGTAGATCGACAGCGTGATCACAAGCCCGATCAGGAGGATGGGGCCCAGCGAGACCAGCATCTCGCGCAGGCTGCTGCGGGTGGATTCATCGACATCGGGGATGTGCGACGGGTGCAGCCGGCCCCAGACATAGACCACCACGCAGAACAGCAGCACCAGCACCACCCCGGGCACGATGCCGGCGATGAACAGCTCGCCGATCGAGGTGTCGGTGACGATGCCGTAGAAGAGCAGGATCAGGCTGGGCGGGATCAGCACGCTCAGCGTGCCGCCGGCGGCCAGCACACCGCTGGACAGGCGGTTGTCGTAGCCCAGCTTCTTCATCTCTGGCAAGGCCACGCCGCCGATCGTCAGCGAGCCGACCATCGACGAGCCGCACACCGCGCCGAAGCCTGCGCAGGCGGCGATGCTGCCATAGGCGGCCGAGCCGCGCACGCGCACGCCGCGGTGCATGAACTGGTACAGGTTGGGCCCGATATTGGAGCGCCCGATCAGCTCGCCCAGGAAGACGAACAGGGGCACCGCGAGCAGCACGTAGTCGATCCACACGCCCCACAGCTTGAGCTCGCTGCTGACCAGCGCGGTCGACCAGCCCTGGATGTAGAACAGGAAGGGCAACGACGCGGCTGCGAGTGCGAACGGGATCGACAGGCCCAGGCCGATGAACAACACCAGCAGCACCAGCAAGCCAGCCCCGACGTGGTACCACTCCATGGTCGCTCCAGGTTCAGCCGCGGCGCGCCGGCTGCGGTGCAGGGGTCGTCAGCAGCACGGCCAGCTTGAGCACGACGTAGGCCGTGAAGACCACCAGGGCCACCGCTCCCGGCGCCCAGAACAGGTAGCGCGGCCAGAGCAGGATTTCCGAGGCTGCGCCCGAGACGAACGAGTTGCGCGTGGCATCCACCGCAGCGATCGCGAAGAAGCCACCGACGGCGATCATCAGCACCAGGTTCAGCGCCTCCAGTCGGCGCCGGCCGCGCGGACCCAGCGCGTCAGGCAGGAAGGTCACCTTGGGATAGGCGTCCTCCTTGAGCGCGAAGGCCAAGCCCAGGAACGCGGCCGGGAACAGCAGCAGCGCTGTCGCCTCGGTCACCGTGCCGTCGGGACTGGACATCCCGTAGCGCATGAACACGCCGTACGAGATCCACAGCATCTGCACGACGATGATGCCCGCGCCGAGGCCGGCCAGCCAGACGGCCAGCCGCTCGACGCGGCGCAGCAGCATCGCCAGCATGAGCACTTACAGCGCGTTCTGGCCGAACAGCGTGCGCACCTTGTTCGCCAGGTCGGCGCCGCAGGCGGTGTCGACCTCGGGCTTCCACTTGACGGCGATGGGATCGACCATCGCCTTGCGCTTGGCCGGCGCCACTGCGGTGACGGTGCCTCCCTGCTTGACGGCATCGGCGATGCTGGCGTCGACCGACTTCTCGTACTCGGGCTTGAGCCACACCTCCGACTCACGCGCCGCGGCCAGCACCGCGCTCTGGTCGGCAGGGCTCAGCGTGTCGAACTTGCGCTTGTTGATCATGTAGATGATGTTGCCGTAGAACATGTTGGCCTTGACCATGTGCGGCATCACGCCCCACAGCTTCCAGGCGCTGTACGTGGCCACGCCCATGTTGATGCCATCGACCACGCCGCGCTCAGCGGATTGGAACACCTCCTTGGGCGCGATGAACACCGGCTTGCCGCCCCAGGTCTCGATCATCATCGACACCAGCGGACCGATCGAGCGCACCAGCTTGCCGTCGAGCTTGGCGAGGTCGACACCGTTGGTCTTGAACCACCATTCCTGGTCGTAGGAGTAGTTCGAGTTGATCAGCGGCACCAGGCCGGCCTTGGCTGCCTCATCCTTCATCAACGCGGCATAGGCGGCGTCGAGTTCGATCTGCTTGCCCATGTCGACGACCATCGGGTACAGCGAGGTCACGCGGTAGCAGGGCAGGCGCTTGTCGGCCGGCATCCAGCTGATGTCGGACACGCCGCCGAGCACGGCGTCGATGCCTTCGCTCCAGCCGTGCAGCGTCGAGGACGGAAACACCTCGACCTTGACGCGGCCCGCGGTCTTCGCGGCGACCAGTTCACCGAACTTCTTGAAACCCTGGTAGCGGATGTCGACCTCGTTGACGTAGGTCGAAAGCCGCAGCGTGGTCTGCGCGCTGGCCGAGGTCGCGCAGGCGGCGGTGGCCACCAGCGACAGGGCGCCCAGCCGCAACAGCGAGACGGAACGGGAAACGATCATGAGCTTCTCCTTCGAAGGGGTCGATTTCAGGATGTCGCGAGGCCGAACGCGTCGGGATAGCCGAACAGCGCGGCCGACCCGCCGGTATGCAGGAAGACGATGTTCTGGTCTTTGGCGAAGCGGCCCTTGCGCACCAGGTCGATCAAACCCGCCATGCCCTTGCCCGAGTACACGGGGTCGAGCAGGAGACCTTCGCTCTGGGCAAGCAGGGTGACGGCCTCGGCCATGCCGGGCGTGGGCACGCCGTAGCCGCCGCCGACGTAGTCGCAGTTGGCCTCGACCGCGGCGCGCGGCAACTCGCCATGCAAGCCCAGCAGGGCCCAGGTGAGGCAGGCCAGGCCGAAGACCATGCTTTCCTGCTTGTCGCGCGGCGCGCGCACGCCGATGCCGAGCAGCCGGATCGTGCTGTTCATGGCCTGCAGGCCCGCCACCAGGCCCGCCTGGGTGCCGGCGCTGCCGGTGGCATGCATCAGGACATCGATGCGCAGGCCCATCTCAACCGACTGGTTGACCAGCTCGAGCGCAGCATTGACATAGCCCAGTGCACCGACCGGGTTCGACCCGCCGCCCGGTATCACGTACGGCCGGCGCCCCGCCTGCGTCAGTTGCGCGGCCACGGACTCCATCTCGGCCTGCATGTTGCTGCCGCCGGCACGGCGCTCGACCGTGGCGCCATGCAGCCGGTCGAGCAGCACGTTGCCGTTGTCGGTGTAGTCGAACTCAGTGAAACCGGTGCGGTCCTCGAGCAGGATGTGGCACTGCATGCCCAGCTTTGCCGCTGCGGCCGCGGTCTGGCGAGCGTGGTTCGACTGCGTCGCGCCTTGGGTGATCACGACGTCGGCCTGCCTGGCTTGAGCTTCGGCCATCAGGAACTCGAGCTTGCGGGTCTTGTTGCCGCCGGTCGACAGGCCGGTGCAGTCGTCCCGCTTGATCCACAGGCGCGGCCCGCCCAGCAGCCGTGTCAGGTTGTCCAGCGGCTCGAGCGGCGTCGGGAAGTGGCCGAGTCGGATGCGGGGGAAGCGGGCAAGGTCCAAGGCACGGTCCAATCTGTTGTTGCGCCAATGTTGCGTCCCACAGGCGACGATCGTCCAATCGTTTTGTTGGAGTGCATTTTTCGTTTTTCACATACAGATGACTCTGCGACGGGTTTTACACGGACGCGCCCTGCCCCCGGTGCCTTCAGCGCTGACGTGAGGGACAAGCGCAACGCTGCCCTGAACAAGGATTGGCCGCCTGCTTGTCTTGGGCCGGCAGCCAGAGTCGCCAACTGGCGCATAGCCGCCCTTCTTTTCAGGCTCGCTGTTCTCGTTGCGTTCTGGCGCCGCTGCAGGCAAAGCCGACGAGGGGGTAGCCGGCTGTGTTCAGCCCAAATTCACTCCGCCGGCCACCCCCTCGCCGGCGTTGCCGGCACCCGCAGCGCGCTTCGGCAGCAGGAACACGGCCTTCGCACGCCGCTGCGCTCAGCGGACTTTGCGGACCACGGAATCTGGCCGACAGCGG
>JAGTRL010000140.1 GCA_018261815.1 Pseudomonadota bacterium | reverse complement strand
CGCTTCGCGCATTGCGGCGGCATGTGGACCGAAGGCAAGCACCCGAAGAACGCCAGCAGCTACTTCGGCTACATCGACGAATGCCAGTACCTGGCGGGCGTGGTCGCCGGCTACACCAGCAAGACCAAGAAGCTGGGCTTCATCGCGGCCAAGCCGATCCCGCAGGTGCTGCGCAACATCAACGCCTTCACCATGGGTGCGCGCAGTGTCGACCCGAGCATCACCACGCGCGTCATCTTCACCGGCGAATGGTCGATGCCGGTGAAGGAGGCCGAAGCCGCCAGCAGCCTGATCGACCAGGGCGTGGACGTGCTCACCTGCCATGTGGACAGCCCGAAGGTGGTGGTCGAGACGGCCGAAAAGCGCGGCATCTTCAGCAGCGGCTACCACGCCAGCCAGGCCGCGCTGGCGCCCAAGGGCTACCTGACGGGCGCCGAATGGGACTGGAGCACGCCCTACACCGCGCAGATCAAGGCGCTGCAGAGTGGTGCACCGCAGCCCAACGTGCTGCGCGGCGGCTTGAAGGAAGGCTACGTGAAGATGTCGGCCTACGGCCCGGCGGTGGGCGCTGCGGCCAAGACCAAGGCCGACGAGATCAAGGCGGCGATGATGAAGGGCGGCTTCGTCATCTTCAAGGGCCCGCTGAAGGACAACAAGGGCAACACCGTCATCGCCGCGGGCAAGGGCATCAACCAGTTCGACCCGGAGCTGGAGAAGATGAACTACCTGGTCGAAGGCGTGATGGGTTCGATCCCCGGTTGAGCCCCGCACCGCGATGAACACCCTGGCGGTCCCCGTGGCCAGCGCACCGCAGCCGGTGTCGCCGCCGTTGACCCAGCGCTTCGCCGCGCTGGCCGATGCGCTGCTGCCGGCCGCAGCGGCGCTGGTCATCACCGTGCTGCTGTTCTCGGCCGCGGTGGCGCTGGCCGGCTTCGACCCGCTCGAGGTGTGGAGCCTGATCGTGATGGGCGGCTTCGGCGATGCCTTCGCTTGGCAGAACACGCTGCAGCGCGCCGCGCCGCTGATCCTGACCGGCCTGGCGGTGGCGCTGCCGGCGCAGGCCGGGCGCGTGATCATCGGTGCCGAAGGGGCGCTGGTGCTGGGCGGGCTGGCCGCGGCAGCGCTGGGCACGGTACTGGCAGCGCAGGCTCCGCCGCTGGTGGTGTGGCCGCTGATGGCGCTGGCCGGCATGCTGATGGGCGGCCTGTGGATCGGCATCGTCGGCTGGCTGCGCGAAAAGCGCGAGGTCAACGAAACCATTGCCAGCTTGCTGATGAGCTTCATCGCCATTGCGCTGTTCAACCAGGCGGTCGAGACCGTGCTGCGCGACCCGGCCAGCCTGAACAAGCCTTCCACCAAGCCGCTGCCGGATGCCTTCCTGCTGCCTGCCATGCCGGGGCTGGATGTGCACTGGGGCCTGGGCGTGGGCATCGTTGTCGCCATCATTGCCTGGGCGGTGGTCAAGCTCACGCCGCTGGGGCTGTCGCTGCGTGTGGCCGGCGGCAACCCGCGCACTGCCCTCAGCGTCGGCCTGCCTGTCACCTGGCTGACCATCGGCGCTTGCGCCGCGGGTGGCGCGTGCGCCGGGCTGGCCGGTGCGGTGGAGGTGGCGGCCGTGCACGGCGCGGCCAACGCGTCGCTGATCGCCGGTTACGGCTACAGCGGCATCCTCATCGCCTTCGCCGCGCGCTTCTCACCGGCCGGCGTGGTGCCGGTGGCCATCCTGGTGGGCGGCATCGCCGCCAGCGGCAGCCTGCTGCAGCGCCGGCTCGGTCTGCCCGATGCGTCGGTGACCGTGCTGCTGGGCTTTGCTTTCGTGGCCCTCATCGGCTGCGAAACGCTGCGCGGCCGCAGCTTCTTCCGCAGGGGCTGAGCATGGATGCAACGACACTCGGCTGGTGGGGCGTGCCGCTGGCGATCCTGGGCGGCGCGATCCGCGTCGGCACACCGCTGCTATGGGTGAGCCTGGGCGAGACGGTGACCGAGAAGGCCGGTCGCATCAACCTCGGCCTGGAAGGCACGCTGCTGATGGGCGCGATGACCGCGTATGCGGTGTCGCTGCTCACCGGCAACCCGTGGCTGGGCATCGTCGCCGCGGCCTGCGTCGGCACCTTGTTCGGCGTGCTGCATGGCGCGCTGTGCAGCCTGACGCGGGTCAACGACACCGCTATGGGCATTGCACTGATGCTGGCCGGCACGGGCCTGGCCTTTTGGCTGGGCAAGCCGCTGATCCAGCCCAGTGCGCCGGACCTGCCCGCCATCGAACTCGGCAGCTGGAGCACGATGCCGGCGGTGCAGGCCGCCCTGGGCATCAACCCGCTGTTCGTCATCGGTGTGGCGCTGGCCTTTGCCGTGCATTGGGCCTTCGGCCACACGCGCATCGGCCTGCGGCTGCGTGTCGTCGGTGACAGCGAGAACGCGGCGCGCGCCTTCGGCCTGTCGCCCAGCGGCTATCGCATCGGTGCCACGGCCTTCGGCGGTGCCTGCGCGGGGGTCGGCGGCGCGTCGTTGTCGCTCGTCTATCCGGGCGCGTGGAGCGAAGCGCTGTCCAGCGGCCAGGGCGTGATGGCGGTGGCGCTGGTGATCTTCGCGCGCTGGGACCCGCGGCGCTGCATCCTGGCCGGGCTGCTGTTCGGCGGCGCCAGCGCCATCAGCCCCGCCTTGCAGGCGATGGGCTATTCGTCCGGCTACTACCTGTTCGGCGCGCTGCCCTACGTGTTGACACTGGCGCTGCTGATCGGCCTGGGCAAGCCCGGGCCCAGCGACGGCGCGCCGGGTGAACTGTCCCTGAACCGGTGATCGCCATGCAGCCCTTCCCGCTGGTCAACGCTGACCCCTACCCCTGGCCCTTCGATGCCGCCGCCACGCCGGCCAACTCCGCGCTGGTGGTCATCGACATGCAGTTCGATTTCGTCGGCCTCGGCGGCTATGTGGACCGCATGGGCTACGACCTGAGTGCGGTGCGCGCGCCGTTCGAGCCGATCGCCAAGCTGCTCGCGCGCGCGCGTGCACTCGGCATGCACGTCATCCACACGCGCGAAGGCCATCGCCCCGATTTGAGCGACCTGCCGGCCAACAAGCGCTGGCGCTCGCGCCGCATCGGTGCCGACGGCGTGGGCATTGGCGACCCGGGGCCCAATGGCCGCATCCTGGTGCGCGGCGAGCCGGGTTGGGACATCGTCCCCGAGCTGGCGCCCGCCCCGGGCGAGGCGATCATCGACAAGCCCGGCAAGGGCTCGTTCTGCGCCACCGACCTGGAGCTGCTGCTCAACCTGCGCGGCATCCGCTACTTGGTGCTGACGGGCGTGACCACCGACGTGTGCGTGCACACCACCATGCGCGAGGCCAACGACCGTGGCTTCGAATGCCTGATCGTCAGCGACGCCACCGGCGCCACCGACCGCGGCAACCACGATGCGGCGCTGAAGATGGTGACGATGCAGGGCGGCGTGTTCGGCGCCGTGGCCTCGTCCTCGCAACTGCTCGAAGCCTGGGGGAACTGACATGACCTTGATCCCCCCGCCCCAGGAGCACACCGGCGCGGCGCGCGTCGAGATGCTCAACTTTTCCAAGCGCTTTGGCGCACTGCAGGCGCTGGACGATGTGTCGATGACCGTCGAGGCCGGCAGCTTCCACGCGCTGCTGGGCGAGAACGGAGCGGGCAAGTCCACGCTGGTCAAGGCGCTGATCGGCTTCTACAGCGCCGACACCGGCTCGGTCATGGTCGATGGCCGCGAGCAGGCCATCCACAGCCCGCGCGATGCCGCCGCGCTGGGCCTGGGCATGATCTTCCAGCATTTCACCGTGGTGCCGGGCATGACGGTGGCCGAGAACCTGGCGCTGGCGCAGCGTGACCTGGGCGCGGTCATCGACTGGAAGGCCGAGCGCACGCGACTGGCCGAGTTCATGACCACCGCACCCTTCCCGCTGAAGCTCGACGCGCGCGTCGCCGAGCTGGCCGCGGGCGAAAAGCAGAAGCTCGAGATCCTGAAGGCGCTCTATGCGCGTCGCCGCTTCCTGGTGCTGGACGAGCCGACCTCGGTGCTGACGCCGCTGGAAGCCGACGAAGTGCTGGGCCAGATGAAGGCGCTGTGTCAGGCGAAGCAGCTGACGGTGCTGATCATCACGCACAAGTTCCGCGAGGTCTTCGGCTTCTGCGACGAAGTCACCGTGCTGCGCCGCGGCCGGCGCACCGGCGCGGCGCGTGTGGCTGCAACCTCGCGCGACGAGCTGGCCGGCTGGATGATGGGCGTCAGCACCGAGGACGTGTCCTCCACCAGCGCCGCCGCCACCGCCGCGGCGGTGGGCGCGGCGGCGGACAGCAGCGCCGCGGCGCTGGCCGAGGCGATCGGCCATCCGGCCCCGGCCGTCCCTTTGGGCGTGCCCAATGGGGCGCCGCGGCTGGCCATCGGCAACCTCAAGGTGGCCGGGGTCGAAGGCCGCTCGGCGGTCGACGGACTGACGCTGAACGTCATGCCCGGCGAGATCGTCGGTGTGGCCGGTGTTTCCGGCAACGGCCAGCGCGAGTTGGTGGCTGCGCTCACTGGCGCGTTGCCGATCGCGGGCGGACAGGTCTGGGTCGACGGCCACGCTTACCTTCCCACCCGCAAGATGATGCGCACGCTGGGCGTGCGCAGCCTGCCCGAAGAGCCGCTGCACAACGCCTGTGTCGGCAAGCTCACCGTGGCCGACAACCTGGCGCTGCGGGGTTTCGACCGTGCGCCGCTTTCGCGTGGACCGTGGCTTTCGCGTGCGGCGATGCACACGCAGGCGCTGGCCAAGATCGCGGCCTTCAAGGTCAAGACGCCCGGGCCGGATGCGCTGATCGAGAACCTGTCCGGTGGCAACGTGCAGCGCGCGGTGCTGGCGCGCGAGCTCGACGGCTCACCTAGGCTGCTGATCGTGGCCAACCCCTGCTTCGGGCTGGACTTCCAGGCCAGCGCCGAGATCCACGCGCGGCTGCGCGCCGCACGCGATGCCGGCGCTGGCGTGCTGCTGGTCAGCGAGGACCTGGACGAGATCCTGTCGCTGGCCTCGCGCATGGTGGTGCTGTCGCATGGTCACGTCGGGCTGGAATGTCCGACGGCGAATGCCGACATCGGCCGCATCGGCAAGGCCATGGCCGGTGACCTGAAGGACGCAGCATGAAGATGGTGTCCGCGCGCCCCTATGCCTACACCTTCGATCCGGCACAGACGGCGGTGGTGCTGATCGACATGCAGCGCGACTTCCTCGAGCCCGGCGGCTTCGGCGCGATGCTGGGCAACGACGTCACGACCTTGCAGCGCATCGTGCCAGCCTGCCGGCGGCTGTTGACGCTGGCGCGCGAGCACGGCATGCATGTCATCCACACGCAGGAAGCACATGACCCGCAGCTGGCCGACTGCCCGCCGTCGAAGAAGGCCCGCGGCTGCCTGAAGTGCGGCATCGGCGACACCGGCCCGCTAGGCCGTGTGTTGGTCATCGGCGAAGCCGGCGCTGACTTCGTGCCCGAGCTGCGGCCCGAACCCAGCGACACCGTGCTGCGCAAGCCGGGCAAGGGCGCGTTCCACGCCACCGGGCTGGACGCGCTGCTGCACGCCAAGGGCATCACCCACCTGCTGGTCGGCGGCGTGACCACCGAAGTCTGCGTGCAGACCACCATGCGCGAAGCCAACGACCGTGGCTACGAATGCCTGCTGGTACAGGACTGCGCGGCCAGCTACTTCCCGCACTTCCACGACGCGGTGGTCGAGATGGTGGTGGCGCAGGGCGGCATCGTCGGCTGGGCGGCGCCGCTCTCCGCCGTGGAGGCTGCGCTCGACGTGGAGCATTCATGAACGGACTCGGCGGTTTGAACAAGTCGCCGCAGGGCGTGGTGGTCGGCCTGGTGCAGTTGCAACTGCCGGTGGTGGACACGCCCGCACAACTGCGCGCCCAGGCCGAACGCATCGCCTGGATGGTGGGCAAGGCGCGGCGCAACCTGGGCACGATGGACCTGGTGGTCTTCCCCGAGTACGCGCTGCACGGCCTGAGCATGTCCATCGCGCCCGAACTGATGGTCCGGCTCGACGGCCCGGAAGTGGCGCTGTTCCGCGCCGCCTGCATCGAGCACCGCATCTGGGGCTGCTTCTCGATCATGGAGCACAACCCGCGCGGCAACCCCTACAACACCGGCCTGATCATCGACGACCAGGGCGAGCTGCGCCTGTACTACCGCAAGCTGCACCCCTGGGTGCCGGTGGAGCCCTGGGAGCCGGGCAACATGGGCATCCCGGTGTGCGACGGGCCCAACGGCAGCAAGCTGGCGCTGATCATCTGCCACGACGGCATGTTCCCCGAAATGGCGCGCGAGGCCGCCTACAAGGGCGCCGAAATCATCCTGCGCACAGCGGGGTACACCGCGCCGATCCGCCATGCCTGGCGAATCACGAATCAGGCGAACGCCTTCCAGAACCTGGCCATCACGGCGAGTGTGTGCCTGTGCGGCAGCGACGGCAGCTTCGATTCGATGGGCGAAGCCATGTTCTGCAACTTCGACGGTGAGATCCTCACACAGGGCGGCGCGCGTCCCGACGAGATCGTCACCGCCGAGCTGCGGCCCGACCTGGTGCGCGAGGCGCGCGCTGGCTGGGGCGTCGAGAACAACCCCTACCAGCTGTACCACCGCGGCTACGTCGCGGTGAAGGGCGGCGCGATGGACTGCCCGTACACGTTCATGCAGGACATGGTGGCCGGGCGCTACAAGTTGCCCTGGGACGCTGGCATCAAGGTGCGCGACGGCACGCCCTGCGGCTTCGCGGCGCCCGAGCGCGCCTATGCCGGTGCCGAGCCCAACCTGCTGGAGCGTGCGGCACCGCTGACGCGGGTGGCCTGATGCTGCGCCTGATCGCCACGCGCCTGCTCTCTGCCCTGCCCAACCTGGCGGGCGTGGTGGTCATCACCTTCATCCTGACGCGCGCGCTGCCCGGCGACCCGGCCGCGTACTTTGCCGGTGCGGCGGCGACGCAGGAGGCGATCGCCCAGGTGCGCAGCCAGCTCGGGCTGGACAAGCCGCTGCTGGAGCAGTTCTTCCAATACGTGGCCGCTTTGGCGCGTGGCGACATGGGCTTGTCGCTGACGACCGGCCAGCCGGTGGCGCAGGAGCTGCTGGCGCGGCTGCCGGCCTCGCTGGAGATGGTGTTCCTGGCGCTGCTGCTGGCCTGCGCCATCGCGCTGCCGCTGGGCGTGCTGGCGGCCACGCGCCCGGGTAGCTGGATCGACCAGCTGTGCCGGCTGATCACGACGGCCGGCGTGTCGCTGCCGACCTTCTTCACCGGGCTGCTGCTGGCCTACGTGTTCTATTTCCTGCTCGGCTGGGCGCCGTCGCCGATGGGCCGGCTGGACCCGATGTTCTCGCCGCCGCCGACGATCACCGGCCTGTACCTGATCGATGCCGCGCTGGCCGGCGATGCGGCGATGTGGTGGGCCAGCCTGAAGCAGCTGATCCTGCCGGTGCTGACGATGGCCATCTTCGTGCTGGCGCCGATCGCGCGCATGACGCGCGCCTCGATGCTGTCGGTGCTGTCGGCCGACTTCATCCGCACCGCACGCGCCAGCGGGCTGTCCACGGGCATGGTGCTGGTCACCTATGCGCTGCGCAATGCGCTGCTGCCGGTGGTGACGACACTTGGCATGGTCTTCGGCTTCATGCTCGGCAGCAGCGTCATCGTCGAGAAGGTCTTCGGCTGGCCCGGCGTGGGCAGCTATGCGATCGATGCGCTGACCGCCAGCGACTACGCGCCGGTGCAGGGCTTCGTGCTGGCGATGGGCGTGCTGTTCGTCTTGTTGAACCTGCTGGTGGACCTGCTCTACGGTCTGATCGACCCGCGCGTGACGGTGGCTTCATGAACAGCACCTGGAAACACGTGCGCCACGTGCTCGGCGAGAACCCGGTGACGATGCTGGCGGTGGCGCTGTTCATGCTGTTCGTGCTGATGGCCATCTTCGGCCCGGCGCTGGTGCCCTACGACCCGCTGGCCAGCAACAGCGCCGTGGCGCTGCAGCCACCTTCCGCGGCGCACTGGTTCGGCACCGATGCGCTGGGCCGCGACATCTTCTCGCGCACCGTGGTCGCCACGCGGCTTGACCTGGGCATCGCCGTGTCGGCGGTGGCCGCGTCCTTCCTCATCGGCATGCCACTCGGCCTGGCGGCAGGCTTCTTCGGCGGCTGGTGGGACCGCATCGTCACGCGGCTGTCCGACACCATCATGGCCTTCCCGCTGTTCGTGCTGGCGATGGGCATCGTCGCCGCACTCGGCAATACCGTGGGCAACATCGTGCTGGCCACGGCCATCATCAACCTGCCGTTCTACGTGCGTGTGGCCCGCGCCGAGGCCAACGTGCGCCGCGGCGCCGGCTGGATCGAAGCGGCGCGGCTGTCGGGCAACGGCGATGCGCGCATCCTGGCGGTGCACCTGTTCCCCAACGCGCTGCCGCCGGCGATGGTGCAGGTCAGCCTGAACATGGGCTGGGCGATTCTCAATGCCGCGGGCTTGAGCTTCATCGGCCTGGGCGTGCGCCCGCCGACGCCGGAGTGGGGCATCCTGGTCGCCGAAGGCGCGCAGTTCATCGTCAGCGGCGAATGGTGGGTGAGCTTCTTCCCCGGTGCGGTGCTGATGCTGGCGGTATTCAGCTTCAACCTGCTGGGCGATGCGCTGCGCGACATCTTCGACCCGAGGCGCCGCACATGAGTCAACCGCCGCTCCTGGAGGTCAAGGACTTCAGCCTGGAGTTCCGCACCCGGGGTGGCGTGGTGCGCGCGCTCGAAGGCACCGACCTGCAGTTGCACAAGGGGGAAATCGTTGGCCTGGTGGGCGAAAGCGGCTCGGGCAAGTCGGTGCTGTCCTATGCGATGCTGGGCATCAGCGACCGCGCCGCGCGCGTCACCAGCGGCAGCGCGGTGTTCGGCGGCATGGACCTGTTGGCCGCCGGCGAAGCCGCGCTGGCCGACCTGCGCGGGCGCGAGATCTCGATGATCTTCCAGAGCCCGCGCACGGCACTCAACCCGATCCGCCGCGTCGGCCAGCAGTTGCAGGACGTGCTGCGCCGCCATGCCGCCGCGCCCGGCGCCGACCTGGACAAGAGCCTGAAAGAGCGCGCGGTGCAGGCGCTGCGCGACGTGGCCATTTCCGACCCCGAACGCCGGCTGGCAGCCTACCCCTTCGAGATGTCCGGCGGCATGTGCCAGCGCGTGATGATCGCGCTGGCGCTGGCCTGCCGCCCCAGCCTGCTGATCGCCGACGAGCCCACCACCGGCCTGGACGTGACCACGCAGGCCGCGGTGATGGACCTGATCACCGGCCTGGCGCGCGAGCGCCACATGGCCACGCTGTTCATCACCCACGATCTGGCGCTGGCGGCCGACTATTGCGACCGCATCGTCGTCATGCATGCCGGCCATGCGGTGGAATGCGCGCCGACGAAATCGCTGTTCACGGCACCGCGCCATCCCTACACCGCGCGGCTGATGAGTTCCACGCCGGGTGAGCGCAGCACCATCGCCAGCCTGGAGCCGGTGCCCGGCAACCTGCCTGACCTGCGCCGCGAGTACCTGCCGGCCTGCCGCTTCGCCGAGCGCTGCGAGCGCGTCAGCGAGCGCTGCCGCAGCGAACGTCCACGGCTCGAGGGCGCCGCCGCGCATGCGGTGGCCTGTTGGCATCCGCTGCATGAAACCACCCCGGTGCCGGAGCCGGCCCATGTCTGAGGCCCTGTTGCAGGTGGAATCGCTGCACAAGCGCTTTGCGGTCAGCGGCCGCCGCGGTGCGATGCTGCATGCGGTGGACGATGTGTCGCTGCGCATCGGCGCCGGCGAAAGCGTCGGCCTGGTCGGCGAATCGGGCTGCGGCAAGAGCACGCTGGTGCGGCTGCTGGCGCGGCTGCTCGATCCCAGCGACGGCCGCATCGTCTTCGCCGGGCAGGAGCTGGGCGAGATCCGTGCCGAGCGCTTTGCGCGTACGCCGCAGCGCGCTGCGATCCAGATGGTGTTCCAGGACCCCACCGATTCGCTCAACCCGCGCTTCAGTGCGCGCGAGGCCATTGCCGAGCCGCTGCGCCTGCTCACCGGCCAGACGGGCGCACAGATCGATGCGCGCGTCGATGAGGTGGCGCTTCAGGTGGGCCTGCCGCTGGCGCTGCTGCCGCGTTATGCGCACCAGCTCTCCGGCGGACAGAAGGCGCGTGTGGGCATCGCCCGCGCGCTGGCCGTCAAGCCGCGGCTGCTGATCCTGGACGAACCCACGGCTGCGCTGGACGTGTCGGTGCAGGCGGTGGTGCTGCAGCTGTTGGCCGAGCTGCGCCAGCAGCTGGGCCTGAGCTACCTGTTCGTCTCGCACGACCTCAACGTGGTGCGCCTGCTCACCGACCGGGTGGCCGTGATGTACCTGGGCAAGATTGTCGAGGTCGGCCCTTCCGAAGCCGTGTTCCGTGCGCCGAGGCATCCCTACACCCAGGCGCTGGTCTCGGCCATCCCGGGCCAGGGGCCGCGCATCAAGCTCAGCGGCGAGGTGTCCAGCCCGATCGACCCGCCGGCGCATGTGTGCCG
>JAGTRL010000139.1 GCA_018261815.1 Pseudomonadota bacterium | reverse complement strand
CCCACGGCCGACGAAGCCCATTGGGTGCTGCATGCCCGCACCGGCTGGAGCCGCCAACAATTGGAGCAGGCTGCCGACTGGGTGCAGGACCGGTTGCAGATCGCGCTGCAGGACTGGCTGGGTGAGCCGATCGAATGGAAGCATGCCGTCGTGCACCGCTGGCGTTACGCCATGCCCCAGCCCTCGGGCGCCACCCCGGCACGCCATGGCTGGTGGGATGGCAGTCTGGGCCTGGGTGTGTGCGGCGATTTCCTCGGCGGCACGGGCGTCGAAGGCGCCTGGCTGTCGGCCCAGGCCCTGAGCGAAGCCATGTTGTTCGGCATGGCGCGCGCTTCGGTACCGCCCGCCGCTGCGCCCGTCGCCCGCCCGCCGCTGCGCGTTAGCGCCTGAGCGGCTTCATCGACCGACCCTTTTCGCCCACCCCTCGAAGGAGTTCCGCATGACCCAGCCGATCCAACGCCGCATGTTCCTGATGAGCCTGGCCACCGCCACCGGTACGGCCGGCACGCTCGCTCACGCGCAGGCCCTCGTCGACGAGAAGGATGCCCAGGCCGTGGCGCTCGGCTACGTGGCCGACGCCAAGCGCGTGGACACCAAGAAGTTTCCAAAGTTCGCCGCTGGTCAGAACTGCGGCAACTGCGCGCTCTACCAAGGCAAGCCCACCGACAAGGCGGCCGCCTGTGCGCTGTTCCCCGGCAAGCTGGTGGCCGGGCCGGGCTGGTGCAGCGCGTGGGCCAAGAAGGCTTGATCGGGCACGTCGCGGGACAGGTTTTCGGGCGACGTCCATGAGCGGCATGACCTTCCGCGGCAACAAGGCCGCGCTACCGAGCAAGCCCTGCGCGGCCTGCGGCCGTGCCATGTGCTGGCGCAGGCGCTGGGCCAGGAATTGGGCCGAGGTGAAGTATTGCAGCGACGCCTGCCGGCGCGTGCGGGCAAATCGTGGCTGAGCTGCGTTCACTGGTGCTGGTGCTGGGCGACCAGCTCGACCTCGAGGCTGCCGCCTTCGATGGGTTCGAGCGCCAGCTCGACGCGGTCTGGATGGCCGAGGTGGTCGACGAGTCGACGCACGTATGGTCGAGCCGGCCCCGCACCGTGATGTTCCTGGCGGCGATGAGGCACTTCGCGCTGGCGCTGCAGTCGGCCAGCCGCCCGCTGCACTACACGCGGCTCGACGCACCGGACAATCGCGGCAGTCTGGCCGAGCAGCTGCGCTCCGACATCGAGCGGCTGCGGCCGGCCCGGCTGGTCATGACGGCACCAGGCGACTGGCGCGTGCTGCAGGTCCTCGAGGCCGTGGCCGAGTCCTGCGCCGTGCCGCTGGAGGTCCGCGAGGACCGCCACTTCTTCGTCAGCGTGCGCGAGTTCGCGGCACATGCCCGCGGCCGCAAGTCGCTGCGCATGGAGTACTTCTACCGCGAGCAGCGCAAGCGGCATCGCGTGTTGATGGACCCGCAGAACGAGGACACGCCGCTCGGCGGACAGTGGAATTTCGATGCCGAGAACCGCGAGGCCTTTGGTACTGCCGGCCCTGGCGCAGTGCCGGCGCGCTGCGGCTTCGAGCCCGATGCGCTGACGTGCGAGGTGATCGCGCTCGTGACGCAGCGCTTTGCGCAGCATCCGGGCCGCCTCGACAGCTTCGCGTGGCCGGTGACGCGTGCGCACGCGCTGCAGGCCCTGCAAGCCTTCGTGCAGCAGCGCCTGCCGCTGTTTGGCCGTTACCAGGATGCGATGTGGCCGGGCGATCCGTGGCTTTACCACGCCCACCTGTCGGCGGCACTGAACCTGAAGCTGTTGAATCCGCGCGAGGTGGTGGCGGCGGCCGCGGCGGCCTACGACGCGGGCCAGGCACCCCTGGCCAGCGTCGAGGGCTTCGTGCGCCAGATCCTCGGCTGGCGCGAATACGTGCGCGGCATCTACTGGACGCAGATGCCCGGCTACCTGGAGCGCAACACGCTCGGTGCTGACGAGGACCTGCCGAACTGGTACTGGACCGGCGCCACCGACATGGCCTGCCTGCGCGATGCGCTCGAGCAGACCTTGACGCATGGCTACGCCAACCACATCCAGCGCCTGATGGTCACCGGCCTGTACGCGCTGATGCTGGGCGTGCAGCCCAAGCAGGTGCACGCCTGGTACCTGGCGGTGTACGTCGATGCGGTGGAATGGGTCGAGCTGCCCAACACGCTGGGCATGAGCCAGTACGCCGACGGCGGCCTGATGGCCAGCAAGCCCTACGTCGCCACCGGCAGGTACATCGAGCGCATGAGCCCGCACTGCAAGGGCTGCCGCTACGACCCGGCGCAGCGCAGCGGCGAGAACGCCTGCCCGTTCACCACGCTGTACTGGGACTTCCTGATGCGCCACGAGGCGCTGCTCGCGAAGAACCCGCGCATGGCGCTGCAGGTGAAGAACCTGGCGCGCCTGGATGCCACGCAACGGCAGGGCGTGGCGGCGCGTGCGGCGGCCATCCGCCGCGGCGAGGTGGGTGGGGCGGCTCATGCCTGAGGCCTTTGCGCCCACGCTGGCCGCGGCCCAGGCCCGCATCGCCGCGGTCCGGCCCGCCGCCTACGCGCGCACGCGCAATGCCATCGACGGCGCCGTCAGCGGCCTGTCGCCGTACATCACGCACGGCCTGGTCTCGCTGGCCGAGGTGCTGGCCGGCGTGTCCGCTCGGCATGCGCTGCCGGTGCAGCACAAGTTCGTCTACGAACTGGGCTGGCGGGCATACTTTCGCCATGTCTGGCAACACCGTGGCGAGGGCATCCTGCGCTCGTTGCACGACGGGCCGCTGCCCGATGCCGCCTACGCCACCGAGTTGCCGGCCGACATCCGCGCAGGCTGCACCGGCGTGCCGGCCATCGACCAGGCGGTGCGCACGCTGCACGCCACCGGCATGCTGCACAACCATGCCCGCATGTGGCTGGCGAGCTACGTGGTGCACGTGCGCAAGGTCCATTGGCGCTGCGGCGCGGACTGGCTGTATGGACACCTGCTCGACGGCGACCTGGCGAGCAACCACCTCTCCTGGCAGTGGGTGGCCGGCACCGGCAGCCACAAGCCCTACCTGTTCAACGCCGACAACGTCGCGCGCTACGCACTTGCGTCGTGGCACAGCCCCGGCAGCGTGATCGACGCGTCCTACGAGGCGCTGGACCGCCTGGCGCGTCAACCAGCACAGGATTCACCCGGCACGGTCTGCAGTCCGTCGGCCTGGGAGCCGCCGCTGCGCGGCGAACCGCCAGACGACCTGGGCACGGTCGGCGCCGACCCCGCGCTGGTGAACGGCCGCGAGGTCTGGCTCGTGCACTCGTGGAACCTGGGCGGGCCGAGCGCATTGCCGCCCGACACCTTGGTGATCGGCTTGTTCGTCGCCGACTTTCATCGCGCGTGGCCGTGGACCGACAGGCGCTGGCGCTTCGTCGGCACGCGCATGGCGGAGCTCACCCCGCTGCGCTGGCACGGCGACGCCGCCGCCATTGGCGCGGCCCTGGCCGGCGCGCGGCGCGTGCGCAGCGTCGATGAGCCGCACCTCGCGCCGTGGCTGGCGCGTTGGGCCGAGTGCGTTGCGGCGCCGGCGCTGTTCCCGCCCGTGGCTGGGCGCTGCGACTCCTTCTCCCGCTGGTGGCTGCGTGCCACGCGCGGCCTGCAAAGCGCGGCCGATCTGCTGGCCATCCACGAGGTGCCTGCATGGTGAGCAGTCCCGACGCCAAAGCCTCCACGCCCGGGCTGACCGTGCTCTACGACGGTGCGTGCCCGCTGTGCCGGCGCGAGATCGGCGTTTATCGCGGCCTGCAATCCCGCACGCCGGTGTGCTTCGCCGACGTCAGCGACCCCACGCAGCCCGTGCCGAGCGGGACCACGCGCCAGCGGTTGCTGGCACGCTTCCATGTGCGTGACGGCGAAGGCCGCCTGCTCAGCGGCGCGCAGGCCTTCCTGGCTCTGTGGGCCGTCTTGCCGGGGTGGCGCTGGCTGGCCTGCATCGGCCGCGTGCCGGGCGCGGCCTGGACGATGGAGCGCGTCTACCGGCTGTTCCTGCGTGCGCGGCCGGCTTTGCAGCGCTGGGCTTCTTGCCTGGATCGACCGACCTGAACCGTGGCCCGGCACGAGAATGCTTGGGCAAGCACCTGATGACTTCGATCGCCCTCGCCACCTTCGCCAGCGCAGACTTCGGTCGCGCCCTGGCCCGCCAGCGGCACGCCCGAGGCTGCCGCGGCGCCATCGCTGCTGGCCCGCCGCGTGGGCAGCACGCGGGGACGTTGGCTTCAGCAGCGTGCGGCCCTTGCTAAAGTAGGACGCTACCCCAGACAGGAGCTTCGATGCGCGCCCTGAAGCGTTTGCCCGGTTTCCAGCGCTCGCCGCCCGGCCTCGAATGGGCGCTGTTCAAGCGCCTGCCCGCCATCCTGCTGGTCGGCACTGCCGTGCCGGCCGCACTGGCGCTGGTGTTCTGGTGGGTGGCGCCCAGCATGCCCTCTGCGGCCGAAGAGCGGGACCTGCTGTTGCTGACCTATCGTCTGATCGGCCTGGTGGTGCTGCACTGGACGCTGGTGTTCACCGTGGCCATCGGCTGCGTGATCGTGCTGCTGATGAAGGGGCCCGCCTTCGTGGCCGATGCCTATCCCCCGCCGGGCCGCGAATAGGCGCCCAGCCGCCGCCGGCCACACCGGTTCGAGGCTCCCGCCGATGAACGAGCTGAAGGTCGACGTGCTCCGCCGTGACCGGCGCTTCGAAGCCGAGGCGCTGCTCGAGCTTGCAGCCGATGTGCAGACTGTCTGGGACACGATCACCGACTACGACGCCTTGCCGGGCTTCATGCCGGGCATCCGGGCCTGCCGTGTGCTCGAGCGCCGGGCGCTGACGAAAACGACCGAGCATCTGTTGGTCGAACAGCAGGGCGAGTTCCGGTTCCTGATGTTCGCCCAGGCGATGACGGTGACGCTGAGCATCGAACACCAGCGGCTGCGCATGGCCAGCGCCAAAGCCCTGAGCGTCGAGCTGGGGATCCTCAGGCGCCGTGCGATCGACGTGTTCAAGGCTCGCTACGAACTGACGGCCCGTGGCGCGCACCAGGGTGTGCCACGGACCCGGTTGCGCTACACGGCAGTGATCGGGCTGCGCCTGCCGCCACCGCCTGCAGTCGGTACCTTGGCGGTCCGGCAGAACCTTTCGGCGCAGCTGGAGGCCGTCTGCAGTGAAGTCGCCCGGCGCAGCGGTCGAACGGCATCGGCATCGATCGCGCGTTAACGCACCCCCCGCGTCTACCGCGATGTCCACCGCATCCTCAACCGCCGCCGCGTCCGCCACTGCGCATGGCCTCGATCGCGGCGCGCGGGTGCTGGTGTTCGGCGCCACCGGCTACATCGGCGCCCATCTGGTGCCGCGCCTGCTGCGAGAGGCTTGCGTGGTGCGCGCCAGCGGGCGCAACCGCAAGGTGCTCGAGGCGCGCGGCTGGCAGGGCGTCGAACTGGTCGAGGCCGACGCGCTGATGCCCGATTCGCTGCCCGCCGCGCTGGCCGGCGTGGACACCGCCTACTACCTGGTGCACTCGATGGCGGCCGGGCAGGACTTCGGGCGCCTGGACGTTCAGGCTGCCAGCCACTTTGCCGCGGCGGCGGACTCAGCCGGCGTGCGCCGCATCGTCTATCTGGGAGGCCTGATTCCCGAGGATGCCGATTCCGAACACCTGGTGTCGCGACGCGAGACCGGTGAACGGCTGCGCGCGGGCCGAGTACCCGTCACCGAGATCCGCGCCGGCATCATCGTCGGCCCGGGTTCCGCGGCCTACGAGGTGGTCCGCGACCTCGTCAACCACCTTCCGCTGATGCTGACGCCGCGCTGGGTGCGTTCGAAGTCGTCTCCGATCGCGCTCGACAATCTGCTTGAGTACCTGGTGCGTGCAGCCGTCCTGGACGAGGCCGCCGGCCAGGTGCTCGACGCGGCCGGGCCCGACTACCTCAGCTACGAGGACGTGATGCGCCAGTATAGTGAAGTGGTGGGCAAGCGGCCCCTGATCGTTCCCGTTCCCGTGCTGACGCCGGAGCTGTCGGCTCGCTGGCTGGGCCTGATCACGGCGGTGCCCACCCATATCGCGCGCGCCCTGATCGGCGGCCTGAAGCATGACCTGCCGGCAGACGACGCGGCACTGCGCCGTCTGGTGCCGCAGAGGCTGTTGAGCTTTCGTGAGTCGGTGGCGGCCGCGCTGCAGGCAGAACGCTCGCATACCGTGGCCGCACGCTGGACCGAAGGCCTGCTGATGTTTCGCGGCTTCCGGCTCGACCACGCGTTCTACGCCAAGCGCGCCAGCGGCTGCGCCGTCGGTGGCGCATCCCCCGCGGCGGTGTGGCACACAGCGGCCACGCTTGGCGGCGACAACGGCTACTACACGATGGACTGGTTGTGGTGGCTACGCGGCGCCATGGACTGGCTCGTCGGCGGCCCGGGGCTGACGCGCGGCCGGCGCCACCCGACCGAGTTGCGCATCGGCGACCGCATCGACTACTGGACCGTACTCGCCCTCGAGCACGGACGCCGGTTGACGCTGAACTTCGGCATGCGCGCGCCCGGTTCGGGGGTGCTTGAGTTCGAGATCGATCCGGAACCTGACGCCGACGCCGGCCATCGCACCCGGTTGACGATCAGCGCCTACTGGCATCCGCAAGGGGTCTGGGGCCTGCTCTACTGGTACGCGCTGGCGCCGGCACACCTGTTCATCTTCCGCAGGATGACGCGGGCCATGATGCGCCGCGCCGAAGCGCTCGACGCCGAACGCATCCAGGACGGCGGCGTCGCCAGCTGACGCGGCACGGTGGGCGTGACGACGCCCGCAGAGCCCGGCGCGGACAATGCGCGCTCATGCCTTGCGAATTGTTCCGCTTCGATACGGCCGCGTCGGTCAGCGGCTTCGCGCCGATCGACGACCGGGTGATGGGCGGGCGCTCCTTGAGCCGCCTGCGCCACGATCCCGCCGGCCATGCCGTCTTCGAGGGAGAGGTCTCGCTGGCGGCGGGGGGTGGTTTCGCCTCGGTTCGATCGCGCGTGCCTGTGTCGGCCGACGCGCAGGCGCTGAGCTGTCGCCTCGAACTGCTCGGCGATGGCAAGCGCTACAAGCTCAACCTGCGCACCGACGAAGCCTTCGACGGCGTGACCTACCAGACCTCGATGAAGCCGGTGTCGGGGGTCTGGACCGTGATGCGTCTGCCCTGGGCGTCGTTCCTGCCGACCTGGCGCGGTCGCCCGGTCGAGGGTGCGCCCGCATTCCGGCCCGAAGACATGCGCCAGTTGGGCCTGTTGATCGGCGATCGCCAGGCCGGGCCGTTCGCGCTGTCGCTGCGTTCGATCGCGCTGGAGTGAAGCACCCGGCTTGCGGACAGGCGCGAGCCCCGTCGACGGCTGCGAGGGCTGTGAGCGCGAAGTCGTTTCGGCCGAGTCGTCGCCAAGGCGGGCTGAGGATCGAGTGGGAGCAGGGCGTCGGCCGTGGAACTTGCGGCCGCTTGCCGGGTCGATCCACGGCAAGGGCGGTCGCGCGGCGACGGACCCCAGCATCGCGGAGGGTCTTGGTGATGAATGCAGCCCCTGCTCGAGCCCATCCGGACGGCGAGGCGCCGGCACGGGTTCTGGCGCTGTTCGTGGCCGCCAACGGCAGCATCGACAGCAACGAAATCCGTACGCTGGAGCGACTCGGCGCCTTCCGGCGGCTGGGTGTCGGCCGCAAGCGCTTCTTGGAAATGGCGCAGCGCTGCATCGACGAGGTCGGCAGCGGGTTGTGCGAGCGGTCCTGGCTGCGCGTGTCCGACCTCGACCATGTGAATGCACTGCTTGACGCCGTCGACGACGAGTCGATGCGCCTGCTGGTCTTGAGGCTCAGCGCCGCCGCCATCACCGCCGACGGGCGTGTCAGCGGTGACGAACGCATGGTCTATGAGCATGCGCTGGCGCGCTGGCGCATCCGGCCGCAGCAGGTGTCCGAGGCCATCCTGCAGGACACCTCGAACTGACCCGAGTTGCAGCGCACTGGCTGCAGCGACGTGGCCGGTCCGGGCGAAGGCACAATCGAGGCGGTGCCACGCCTTCTCGGCGCCGGCACTCCTCCGTCGACACCACCCCGAGCATGCCGCCCCAGCTCCTCCATTGCGAACCGCCCGCCCTGGCGCCCCAGCGCCGGTCATGAGCGACGAACAGCTCATCAGGGACGAGGCCGGCATGCGGCTGGCGCTGGACCAGGCGCACAACGCCTGGCTCGTCGGCGAGGTGCCGGTGGGCGCGGTCATCCTGCGTGATGGCAAGGTCATCGCTACGGGCTACAACCGGCCGATCACCACCCACGACCCGACGGCGCATGCCGAGATCGTCGCGCTGCGCCATGCCGCGCAGCTGCTGGAGAACTATCGCCTTCCCGATTGCGAGCTCTACGTGACCCTGGAGCCCTGCGCCATGTGCTCGATGGCGCTGCTGCATGCGCGCTTCAAGCGCGTGGTCTTCGGCGCACCCGACCCGAAGACCGGCGCAGCCGGCTCGGTACTGGACCTGTTTGCCGAGCCACGCCTGAACCACCAGACCGTGCTGCTCGGCGGCGTGCTGGCCCCGGCCTGCGGGCAGCTGTTGCGCGAGTTCTTCGTCGAGCGTCGGGCGCAGCAGCGCGCCGAGCGGCCGGCCGTCGACGAAGCTTTGCCCCCGCAGAGCGAGGAAAGCATTCCCGCCGGCGAGGTGGTGGAGCTGGGCCTTCCGCCCGGCACGGAGTCCAAGCCACGATGACCCGCCTGGTGCTGTTCAGCCCTTCGGGCGTGACGGTGAAGGCTGCGCCCGTGCGGCTGGCGCGGCGGCGTCTGACTGCGCTGGGCTTCGACTGCGTGCTCGATGCCGACGCGCTGAAGCGCTTCCAGCGCTTCGCCGGCCACGACGAGGTGCGGCTGGCGGCCTTGCACCGCATCGCCAGGCAGGCACCCTCCATCGCCATGGCGGTGCGCGGTGGCTACGGCCTGACGCGGCTGCTCGATCGCATCGACTGGCCGTTGCTGGCGCGCAGCATCGAGGCCGGCACGCGCTGGGTGGGGCTGAGCGACATCACCGCGCTGCACCTGGGGTTGCTGGCCCACGGCGGCGGCATCGGCTGGGCCGGGCCCACCGCAACCGAGGACTTCGGCCGCAGCGACGAGGCCGGCGGCGTGGACGACGTCACCGCCGGCTGCTTCTGCGAAGCGATGCGCGGCGAGTTGGAGGCCGTGGGCTTCCGCACCGAGGCCGGCTTCGACGGCCTGCAGCTGAAGGGCCGGCTGTGGGGCGGCAACCTGTCGGTGCTGATGTCGCTGCTGGGCACACCGCACTGGCCGCGCGTCAAGGGCGGCGTGCTGTTCCTGGAGGATGTGAACGAGCAGCCCTACCGTGTCGAGCGCATGCTGCTGCAGTTGCACCAGGCGGGGGTGCTGGCGGCGCAGAAGGCGGTGCTGCTGGGGCACTTCACCGTGCACAGCAAGTCACCGCTGGACCGTGGCTATTCGATCCGCGCCGCGGTCAAGCACCTGCGCACGGTGTGCGACACGCCGATCCTCACCGGGCTGCCCTTCGGCCATGTGCCGACCAAGGTGACGCTGCCGGTGGGCTCGCGCGTGCAGTTGGCGGTGCAGGGACGCGAGGTCTTCATTGCCTGGTAGGGGCCCATCCATGCGGCAGCTGCTGGCCTGGTGCCGGGCCGCGCTTGCGCTGGCCGCGCTGGCCCTGGCCGGCTGCAACAACAACCCGCTGCCCAGCGGGCTGGCGGCGACCAACACCGCGGTCAGCGCGGTGGTCGAGAACTCGCCGCGGCACCTGGACCCGGTGGCCTCGTACTGGAGCAACGACACCCCCTACACCTACCAGATCTACGAGCCGCCCTACGGCTACCACTACCTGCTGCGGCCCTTCAAGCTGATCCCGAAGACGACCACCGAGGTGGCCACGCCGATCTATCTGGACAAGGACGGCCAGCCGCTGCCGGCCGATGCGCCGGGCGAGTTGGTGGCCGAGAGCGTGTACGACATCCGCATCAAGCCCGGCATCCTGTACCAGCCGCACCCCGCCTTTGCCCAGGATGAGCAGGGCCGCCATCGCTACCACGCGATGAAGCCTGGCGATTTGGGCGAGCGGCGTACGCCGCTGGACTTCGAGCACAGCGGCACGCGCGAACTGGTGGCCGAGGACTATGTCTACGCCCTCAAGCGCCATGCCACCACGCGCATCACCACGCCGATCTTCGGCATCTTCTCCGAGTACGTGCTCGGCCTGAACGACTATGCCAAGCTGGTCAAGGCCGAAGACGCCAAGCTCAACGCCGGGCGCGACACCTCCAGCCAGGACAAGCCCTTCCTGGACTTCCGCCGCTGGCCGCTGGCCGGCGCCAGCGCGCCCGAGAAGGACCTGCTGCGCATCCGCATCAAAGGCAAGTACCCGCAGTGGAACTACTGGATGTCGACCACCTTCCTCTCGCCGGTGCCCTGGGAGGCGGATGCGTTCTACGCCCAGCCGGGCATGGCCGAGGTGGGCCTGAGCCTGGACACCTGGCCGGTGGGCACCGGCCCGTACATGATGACCGAGTTCATCAAGGACCGGCGCCATGTGCTCGAGCGCAACCCCCACTTCCGCGGCGAGCCCTACCCGTGCGAGGGCATGCCCGGCGAC
>JAGTRL010000138.1 GCA_018261815.1 Pseudomonadota bacterium | reverse complement strand
TCTTGGCGTCCCAGACAACGTGTTCTAACCCGCCTCACCCTCGAGTACGTCATTCCCGAAATTGCGCGCAAATGCCTCCGCCGACGTGCGGAAAGTAAGTCCGGAGGCCTGTTTTTCAGGATTCACGGCACGTTTTCGTCACAGTGGCGAGGCCCCGAAATTGCGACTCGCAATGCCTTCAGCGTCACGTCCCTGCGAGCAGGCTCTCGTACGGGATGCGCAAGCCCTCGTGGAGTTGCTTCACCATTCGAAGGCTCAGTGGCCGCTTGCGGTTGAGTACCTCCGAGACGCGTCCGCTCGGGCCGATGTAGGCCTCGAGATCGCGTGGCGTCAGCCCCTGTTGTTCCATCCTGAATTTGATGGCCTCAACCGGGTCCGCCGGGCCGAATGCGTAATGCTGGTTCTCGTAGGCTTCGATCAAGGTCACGAGGACGTCTCTCTCGTCGGCTTCAGGTGTGCCCTCGTCAGCTTGAAAGATGCCCTCGAGTCGATGGAACGCGGCGCGCAGGTCTGCATCGGTGCGAATGGGCTTAATAGTCATTGACGCTCTCCACGTTGATCCTGTCGTACTGCTCATGGGTGCCTATGAACTTCACCCAGACGATACCGGCGCGGTACTGCATTTCGACAACCAGGCGGTACTTGTTGCCGCCGACGTTGAACACAACCTGGTTGTTGCCGCAGATGCTGGCGCTGGCGTACTGGCCCTTCACATCCTGGGGTGACTTCCAGACGGCCTTGAGTGCTTCTTCATGCCAGCTCTCAAGCGGCCCGCGCGCATCGGCACATCCGGACTGCTGCCAGAACCGTTTCAGCTTGCTCTTGGCGATGATCCGCATTCCCGCCTGCTGCTCCCATTTTGGGAGAATTGTAGTCGATGGCGAGCAGCGACTGCGCACCCTCCGCTCGGGAAGCCAGGTCGCAGCGCCTTGGTTGGCGACAGTCCTGCCATGCACAAGCGAGCTGCCTGCCGGGGCGTCCAGGATCCGTCAGACGTCCAACCGCCCGCATGTCCCGATGAATCGGTCCGTGCATTGATCGACGTGACATACAGGCTGGTGTCGCCGAGATGCTCGGCGCTGGTCGCCGACAATCGCGGTCAATTCCCTACCGCTCCATCCAAGTCATCCGTTCATGCGCCGCAGGTTCCGCCACCCAGTGCACGAGCGCTGCTCGACACTTTCACCAGCCGTGTTGCCTGACTGAAGGCCCATGTCCATCGACTTCGACACCCTGGAGGCCTTGCGCCGGCAACACCCGGCGTGGCGACTGCTGCAGGCCGATTCTGCCGCGCTGGTGGCGAGCTTCCTGCACCGCGTATTCGTGCTGCCCAATCGGCGTGTGATCCACCAGGCCGAGCTGGCCTCGGCGCTGGACGACACGCTCTACGCTGTGCGCGAACAACGCGGGCCCGCCAGCTACCCGAAGCCCGCACTGGATTACCTGAACGACTGGGCGGCGAACGACAAGGCCTGGCTGCGCAAGTTCTACCCGCCGGGCTCCGACGAGCCGCACTTCGACCTCACGCCGGCCACCGAGAAGGCGTTGGCCTGGCTGGGGGCCTTGAGCGAGCGCAGCTTCGTTGGCACCGAGTCGCGCCTGCTGACGCTGTTCGAGCTGCTGCGCCAGATGAGCGAAGGCAGCGAGACCGATCCCGAAGTGCGCGTACAGGAACTGCAGCGCCGGCGCGATGCCATAGATGCCGAGATCGAGCGCGTGCGCGCCGGCGACGTGCCGTTGCTGGGCGACACCGCACTGAAGGAGCGCTTCACGCAATTCGCCACGCTGGCGCGCGAGCTGTTGGCCGACTTTCGCGAGGTCGAACACAACTTCCGCGGCCTGGACCGGCGGGTGCGCGAACGCATCGCGCTGTGGGACGGCAGCAAGGGCGCACTGCTGCAAGATATTCTGGGTGAGCGCGACCTCATCGACGAGTCCGACCAGGGCCGCAGCTTCCGCGCCTTCTGGGACTTTCTGATGTCACGCGACCGGCAGGACGAATTGAGCGCGCTGCTCGACCGCGTGCTGCAACTCGAGCCCGTGGCCGGCCTGGCGCCCGACCCCAGGCTGCGGCGCGTGCACTACGACTGGCTGGAAGCCGGCGAGCAGACGCAGCGTACGGTTGCTCTGCTGTCTCAGCAGCTGCGGCGCTTTCTGGACGACCAGGCCTTCCTGGAGAACCGCCGCATCATGGACATCCTGCGCGGCATCGAAGCCGGCGCACTGGCCGTGCGCGCGAAGCAGCCTGCGGGCGACTTCATGGTCATCACCGACACCTCGCCGAGCGCCGACTTGCCGATGGAGCGCCCGCTGCATGCCCCGGCCGTCAAGCTGGCCATCGCCAGCGCGCGCATTGACGCCGGCGACGAGGATCTGGATGCTGCGGTCCTGTTTTCGCAGTTCATCGTCGACAAGGCCGCGCTGGCACAGCATGTGCGGCGCAGCCTGCAGCAGCGCACGCAGGTCACGCTGGCCGAACTGCTGGCCAGCCGGCCGCTGCAGCAGGGCCTGGCCGAACTGGTGGCCTACCTCAGCCTGGCAGCAGAGCCTGGCAAGGCGGTGATCGACGACAGCGTGCAGGAGCAGGTGACGTGGCTGGCGCGCCCGGGCCAACACAAGACTACGAGCCTGCCGCGCGTGATCTTCACGAAGTGACGACGATGGCCGACGAACCGCAACTGTCGAGCAACCCCGCGGCTGAGCTTTCGGCGGTGCTCATCCCCTTGCTCAAGGGCGTGACCTACCGCACCGACGACGCCGCGCACTGGAGCGCGCTGCTGCAACTGCAGGGCCGTGTGCGCGACCACGTCGCAGTGCTCGGGCTGGAGTTGATGCTCGACGAGGCCGAGGGCTACGCCTTCCTGCGCTCGCGCACGGTGCCCGACGACGACCCCGCGGCCAGGCTGCCGCGCCTGGTGGCACGCCGGCCGCTGTCCTTCCCGGTGAGCCTGCTGCTGGCGCTGCTGCGCAAGAAGCTGGCCGAGTTCGACGCCGGTGGCGGCGACACGCGCTTGATCCTGTCGCGCGAGCAGGTGGCCGAGTTGTTGCGCGTGTTCATGCCCGAAGGCAGCAACGAAGCGCGGCTGATCGACCAGGTGGACACGCAGTTGAACAAGGTCGTCGAACTCGGCTTCGTGCGTCGGCTGCGCGGGCAGGACGGCGTATTCGAGGTGCAACGCATCCTCAAGGCCTTTGTCGACGCGCAGTGGCTGGGGGAGTTCGAGGTGCGGCTGGCGGCGTACCGGGCACAGTTGCAGGGCAGGGCAGAGGCATCCGATGAAGAGTGAGTCGCTGCCGCTGGACTTCACGGCCGACGAGAGCCTGTCGGGCTTTCGCCTGCAGCGGCTGGAGGTATTCAACTGGGGCACCTTCGACGGCCGGGTGTGGACGCTGCGCGCCGAAGGCCGCAACGCGCTGCTGACCGGCGACATCGGTTCGGGCAAGTCCACGCTGGTCGATGCCGTGACCACGCTGCTGGTGCCCGCCCACCGCGTGGCCTACAACAAGGCGGCCGGTGCCGATGCGCGCGAACGCACGCTGCGCAGCTACGTGCTGGGCCACTACAAGGCGGCGCGCAGCGATCTCGGCGGCGCCGGCCGGCCCGTGGCCTTGCGCGGGCCGAACAGCTACTCGGTGATCCTGGCCGTGTTCCACAACGCCGGCTACGACCAGACAGTGACGCTGGCGCAGGTGTTCTGGCTGAAGGACCCTGCCGGCCAGCCGCTGCGGCTGTACGCGGTGGCCGAGAAGGCATTGAGCATCGCCGGCGACTTTGCCGACTTCGGCACCGACATCGTCAAGCTGCGCAAGCGCCTGCGCGCCGCAAACGTGGTGGTGGACGACAGTTTCCCGCCCTACGGCGCGCTGTTCCGCCGCCACTTCGGCATCCACAACGAGCAGGCGCTGGAGCTGTTCCACCAGACGGTGTCGATGAAGTCGGTGGGCAACCTGACCGACTTCGTGCGCAGCCACATGCTCGAGCCCTTCGACGTGGCGCCACGGCTGGCGGCGCTGATCGCGCACTTCGACGACCTGAACCGCGCGCACGAAGCGGTGCTGAAGGCGCAGCGGCAGGTGGCGCTGCTGCAGCCGCTGGTGGCCGATGGGCAGCGCCATGCCGAGCTGGCCGCGGCCATCGAAGCGCAGCGCGCCGCGCGCGAGGCGCTGCAGGCGCTCTTCGCTGTTCATAAGGCTGAGCTGCTGGACCAGCGCCTGCAGCATCTAACGGATGAGCTGGCGCGGCACGACAACCACATCGATCGGCTGGCCGCGCAGCAGCGCGAGCAGCAGGCGCAGGAGCGTGAACTGCGCCGTGCCATCGCCGACAGCGGTGGTGACCGCCTCGAACGCCTGGCGCTGGACATATCGCGCAAGGAATTGGAGAAGCAGCGCCGCGCCGACAAGGCCGCGCGCTACGACCAGCTGCGCCAGGCCCTGGGCCTGCTGGCACTGCACCAGGCCGAGGACTTCCTGGCCCAGCGTGCCTTGTGTGCACCGCTGCGCGAGGCCGCTGCCCAACGCGAGGCCGAACTGCAGAACGAGCTGAACGAGCTGGGCGTGGCCTTTGCACAGGGCCGCCAGGAACATGCCGAACTGACGCAAGAACTGGCCAGCCTGAGGGCGCGCCGAAGCAACATCGACGACCAGCAGGTGAGGCTGCGCTCGGCCTTGTGCGAGGCGCTGACGCTGGACGAGGCCGCGATGCCTTATGCCGGTGAGCTGATCCAGGTGCGCGACGACGAGCGCGACTGGGAGGGCGCGGCCGAGCGGCTGCTGCGCAGCTTCGGGCTGTCCTTGCTGGTGCCCGACGCGCACTATGCCGCCGTCAGTGAATGGGTGGACCGCACGCAACTCAAGGGCCGCTTCGTCTACTTCCGCGTCCGCCCGTCGAAGAAAGACCTGCGCGGCGAACTGCCGGCGCTGCACCCCGACTCGATGGCGCGCAAGCTCGCCATCAAGCCTGATTCACCCTTCTACCCCTGGCTGGAACGCGAACTGGCGCACCGATTCGACCTGGCCTGTTGCACCAGTCAAGATCAGTTCCGCCGCGAGGCACGTGCGATCACGCGCGCCGGCCAGATCAAGGGCACAGGTGAACGCCACGAGAAGGACGACCGCCACCGCATCGACGACCGCAGTCGCTTCGTGCTGGGCTGGAGCAACCAGGCCAAGATCGCCGCACTGGAGTCCAAGGCCAAAGCGCTTCAGGCGCGCCTGGCTGAAGCGGGCCAGCGCATTGCCGCGCTGCAGAAGGAACAGCAGCAGGCGCGCGAACGGCTGCAGGCGCTGGACAAGCTGGAGGAATACCGCGACTGGGCCGAACTCGACTGGCGCGGAAGCGCCACCGAACTGGCCACGTTGCAGGACGAGAAGCAGCGGCTGGAAGCGGCATCCGACGTGCTGAAGACGCTGGCGGAGCAGCTGGCCGCCCTGGAAGCCGTTCTCGCCGATACGGCCGCCCGGCTGAAGGCGCGAGAAACCGAGCAGGCGCGCACGTTGTTGAAGCAGGAACAGGCGCTGGCCCTGCGCGCGGCCACCCAGCAGCGGCTGGATGCACCGGACTTCTCGGCCCAGGCCCAACACTTCGCGCTCATCGAAGGCTGGCGCGCCGAGGCACTGGGCGAGCACACCCTCAGCGTCGAAGCCTGTGACGGCCGCGAGCAGGACATGCGGCGCTGGCTGCAGGAACGCATCGACGCCGATGACAAGAAGCTGGCCCGCCTGACCGAGAAGATCGTGCGCGCGATGACCGAGTACAAGGAAGCCTTCAAGCTCGACACGCAGGACGTCGACGCCAGCGTGGCCGCCGGCCCCGAGTACCGCGCCATGCTGGCCCAGCTGCAGGCCGACGACCTGCCGCGCTTCGTGGCGCGTTTCAAGGAACTGCTCAACGAAAACACCATCCGCGAGGTGGCGCACTTCCAGTCGCAACTGCACCGCGAGCGCGAGACCATCAAGGAGCGTGTGGCGCGCATCAACGAGTCGCTGACGCAGATCGACTACAACCCGGGCCGTTTCATCGCGCTGGAAGCGCAAGCCGCCACCGACGCCGACGTGCGCGACTTCCAGACCGAACTTCGCGCCTGCACCGAAGGCACGCTGACGGGTTCGGACGACGCGCAGTACTCGGAGGCCAAGTTCCTGCAGGTCAAGCACATCATCGAGCGCTTTCGCGGCCGCGAAGGCTCGGCCGAGGCCGACCGCCGCTGGGCGGCCAAGGTCACCGATGTGCGCCAGTGGTTCGTGTTCGCCGCCAGCGAGCGCTGGCGCGAAGACGGCAGCGAGCACGAGCACTACGCCGATTCCGGCGGCAAGTCGGGCGGCCAGAAAGAGAAGCTGGCTTACACCATCCTCGCCGCCAGCCTGGCCTACCAGTTCGGGCTGGAATGGGGCGCGACGCGCTCGCGCTCGTTCCGCTTCGTGGTCATCGACGAGGCCTTCGGCCGTGGCTCGGACGAATCGGCCGAGTACGGCCTGCGGCTGTTCAAACAGCTCAACCTGCAGTTGCTGATCGTCACGCCGCTGCAGAAGATCCACATCATCGAGCCCTTCGTGGCCAGCGTCGGCTTCGTGCACAACGAGGACGGCAGTTCATCGAAACTACGCAATCTGGCGATCGAGGACTACCGCGCCGAGCGCGATGCGATGACATGACGACTGCCTGGACCACGCCCGCCGAACTGCGCGCGCAGCTCATGCGGCGCTGGGACAAGGGTGAGCTGTTGGCCGAGATCGTTGCCCCTGGCGACCTCTTCCCCTTGCGACTCAGCTTGCGCGGACCGACGTCGAGCGACCTGTCAGAGCGCTTCGACGAGGTGCGCACCTGGGCCGCCGGGCTGCAGCAGAGCCCCGGCTGCCGCCTGGTGATGCGCGAGGTGCGGCATCGCGTCATCGGCCAGAACAGCCTGCCCGGCGAGGCCTGGGTGGACACGCCGGACGATGCCTTGCGACTCGTCGGCAAGGCACGCGACGCGCGGGCTTTCCAGGCCTTGCTTGCCATCACGCTGCGGCAGCAACCGACCTTGCTGCACTGGCTGCAAAGGCAGCCGCTGCGCGCGCTGGCCCTGGCCGAGCTCTGGTCGCAGTTGCTGGACGTCGTGGCCTGGTTGCAGGCCCATCCACGCCCGGACATCTACCTGCGCCAGGTGGACCTGCCCGGCGTCCACAGCAAGTTCATCGAATCGCAGCGCGGCGTGCTTTCCGAACTGCTGGACCTCACGCTGCCGGCCGACGCCATCGACACCATGGCCAGCGGCGCAGCCCAGTTCGCGCGACGCTACGGCTTTCGGGACAAGCCGCTGCGTGTGCGCCTGCGTTTCCTGGACCCGGAGCACTCGGCCTGGGTGAGCGGCGCCGATGCCGACTACACGATCTCGCAGCAGGCGTTTGCCAGGCTGGCGCCCGACGTGCGGCATGTCTTCATCACCGAGAACGAGATCAACTTCCTGGCCTTTCCGCCGGCCGCGGGGAGCCTTGTGGTCTTCGGCGCCGGCTATGGCTTCGAAGCCATTGCACGGGCGGCTTGGCTGCAGCAGTGCGGCCTGCACTACTGGGGTGACATCGACACCCACGGCTTTGCCATCCTCGACCAATTGCGCGCCCAGTTCCCGCACGCGCAGTCGTTCTTGATGGACCACGACACCTTGCTGGTGCACCAGGCGCAATGGACGCTCGAGCCGCAGCCGACGCAGCGCGACCTGCCGCGACTGAACGAGGCCGAGCGACGGGTCTATGACGACCTGCGCTGGCGCAGGTTGCGTGACGAGCCGCTGCGGCTGGAGCAGGAGCGCATCAACTTCGGCCGTGTCGAACGGGCCGTGATGACGGCGGTGATGGCGGTGGCCGTTTAGCAGCGGCTCCGCGGCAACAATGCCGTACCCACCGCCCATATCCGCCCCGCCATGCCCACTGCCCGTCTGCGCAAGTCCAAGTCCACAGCACCGTCCAAGACCCGCGCCGAGCCCCGTCTGTCTCGCACACGGCGGCCGGAAACCCTTGCGGTGGCCGACTGGCAGGCGGCTCTGCGCCGCCAGTTCGGGCGCGAGCAGCGCTTTGAGTTGATCAACCTGGGCCGCGAGCCGGTGTTTTCGCTCTTCCGCGTCGACAACCCTGACAGCGGCACGCACTACATCGTCACGATCCGGGGTCTGGCCCCAGGACAGAACCAGTGCACCTGCTGGGACTACGCCACCAACCACCTCGGCACCTGCAAACACATCGAGTTCACCCTGGCGCGGCTGCAGGCGCGGCGCGGGGGCAAGGCGGCTCTGGCCCGCGGGTCTGTGGCGGCGCGCAGCGAGATCAGGCTCGACTACCTGGGTGCACGACAGTTGCGTCTCCATCCGGGCACCGCCTGCCCGCCGAAGCTCTTGAAGCAGGCGCGCCAGAGCTTCGATCCGGCGGATGGCTGGGCGCTGCCGTGGAGCCGGCTGGACGAAGTCGGCACGCTGGCCCGGGCGGCACAGGCCGCCGGCCACGAGTTGCGCGTGGGCGACGATGTCTGGGCCTTCATTGCCCAGGTACGCGACGCCGAACAGCGCCAGCACACCCTCGCCCAGGCCTACCCCAAAGGCATTCATGACAAGGCGCTGCACAAGCTGCTGAAGGCCCGCCTGTACCCCTACCAGGCCGAAGGCGCGCTGTTTGCCGCGCGTGCCGGCCGTGCCCTGCTGGGCGACGAGATGGGTCTGGGCAAGACGGTGCAGGCCATCGCTGCGGCCGAGTTGATGGCGCGCCACTTCGGCGTGCAGCGTGTGCTGGTGGTGTGCCCCACCTCGCTGAAGCACCAGTGGAAAGCCGAGTTCTCGCGCTTCGCCGACCGGTCCGCGCAAGTCATCCACGGGCTGCGCGCACAGCGCCAAGCGCAGTACGCCGAAGACACCTTCTGCCGCATCGTCAACTACGAAATGCTGGCGCGGGATGCCGACCTCATCGATGCCTGGGCGCCGGAGCTCGTCATCGCCGACGAGGCGCAACGCATCAAGAACTGGAACACGGTGGCGGCGCGCGCGCTCAAGCGCATCGCCAGCCCATATGCGCTGGTGCTGACGGGCACGCCGCTGGAGAACCGGCTCGAAGAACTGATCTCCATCGTTCAGTTCGTCGACCAACACCGGCTGGGGCCCACCTGGCGGATGCTGGATGAACACCAACTGCGCGACGACGCGGGCCGGGTCATCGGCTACCGCGCACTCGACCGCATCCAGCAGACCCTTGCGCCGGTGATGCTGCGCCGACGCAAGGCCGAGGTGCTGACCCAGTTGCCCGAGCGCGTGGACAGCCGCCTCTTCGTGCCCCTGACGCCGCAGCAGCGTGTGCACCACGACGAGAACGGCGCCATCGTCACGCGCATCGTGGCGCGTTGGCGCAAGACCGGCTACCTGTCGGACGTCGACCAGCGCCGCCTGCAGTGCGCGCTGCAGAACATGCGCATGGCCTGCAACAGCACCTTCCTGCTCGACCACGAAACCGACCACGGTCACAAGGCCGACGAACTGCTGACGCTGCTGGACGAATGGCTGGAGGACCCGGCGGCCAAGGTGGTGGTGTTCAGCCAGTGGCTGGGCACGCACGAGGTCATCCGCCGCCGCCTGGCTGGCCGGTCCTGGGGCCATGTGCTGTTCCACGGTGGCGTGCCTGGCGAGCAGCGTGGCGCGCTGGTCGAGCGTTTCCACAACGATGCCGATTGTCGAATCTTCCTGAGCACCGACGCCGGCGGTGTCGGGCTGAACTTGCAGCATGCCGCTGCGCTGGTGGTCAACATGGACCTGCCGTGGAATCCGGCGGTGCTGGAACAGCGCATCGGCCGCGTGCACCGCATGGGGCAGTCGCGCGGCGTGCAGGTCGTCAACTTGATTGGCCAGGGCAGCATCGAGGAGGGCATGCTGGGCGTGCTGGCCTTCAAGAAGAGCTTGTTCGCCGGGGTGCTGGACGGCGGTGCGAGCGAGGTCTTCCTGCAGGGCACAAGGCTGGCTGGCTTCATGAAGAGCGTGGAGCAGGTGGCCGGGGCGATGGGCGTGGACGAAGGCGCCGAGGAAGGCGGGCAGGGCGGCGATGGCCGCTCTCCGGCGGACGCGAGGGCCCCGCTGGGTGCGTCCAGCGTGCAGGATGCCCCGCAGTCGGATGTGAACCTCGCACCGACACCTGCGCCGGCCTCGTTGCCAGAAGACGCACTTGCGCAGTCGGACGGGACTGCTGATGCGCGCGGCAGCGACGACGGCGCTCTGGCCGACGGCAGCACTGCGGCAGACCCCTGGGCCAATCTGCTTCAAGCCGGCGCTGCAATGCTGCAGGGTTTGGCCGCGCAGCGTCGGCCGGGAGCGGCGCCGCTCATCCGCATCGAGCGCGATCCCGAGTCGGGCCAGCCCAGCCTGCGGATTCCGATGCCGGATCCGGCGTTGTTGCGACAGCTGGCGAAGGCGCTGGCGCCGTGGTTGAAGAGCTGAGCAGCGGGGCCTCGCACGCGGCCTCTTCTTAGATCATCACAAATGCCGACCTGTGGTGGCAAGGCCGGCAGTGCGCCGGTGTTGGCCGCGTTGGAAGCGTCCATGTGGAACAAGCGGCAACCAATGTCTGGGCTTGTCCAGGATCACAGCTGAAGGCGAGGTTGACAGCGGCAGCATGCGGCGCCGGGACAGCGCACGCATGCTGCAACC
>JAGTRL010000137.1 GCA_018261815.1 Pseudomonadota bacterium | reverse complement strand
GAATCCGTCCGCATCGACGGCGCCATCCGCATGGCGCCGCGATAAATTGGCCCACCCCCGCAGCGCCTTCGGCGCTCCCCCTCAAGGGGGCGCCGCTGGCGGACCGGCAAAGCCGGATCCGCGGCGGCCGCTTGATGCGCTGAGCACTTCGCAAGGACGCCTCGATGACTGAGATCGCTGCTGAGCGCGACCGGCTGCCAAAACCCACGCTGGTCTACCCCTTCGAGCAGCCGCCCGAGCCGGGGGCGGCGCTCGAGGTGGCGCCCGGAGTGGTGTGGATGCGCATGCCGCTGCCGATGATGCTGAACCACATCAACATCTGGGGCATCGAGGAAGACGATGGCTGGGCGGTGGTGGACACGGGGATGCGCACCGACGAGACGCTGGCCGCCTGGCGCCAGCTGTTCACGCAGGCCACGCACGGCAAGAGCCTGAGCCGCATCTTCGTCACCCACATGCACCCAGACCATGTCGGCATGGCCGGCTGGCTGACCAAGAAGTTCAAATGCCGGCTGTGGATGACGCGGCTGGAGTACCTGCACTGCCGCGTGCTCACCGCCGACACCGGTCGCGAGGCGCCGGACGACGGCATCGTCTTCTATCACCGCGCCGGCTGGAGCGACGCCGCCATCGAGAACTACCGCGCGCGCTTCGGCAACTTCGGCAAGCGCATCCATGCGCTGCCCGACAGCTACCGGCGCATTGGCGATGGTGAAGTGCTGCGCATCGGCCGGCACGACTGGCGCGTGATCGTCGGCACCGGCCATTCGCCCGAGCATGCCTGCCTGCACTGCCCGGAGCTGAAGCTGCTGATTTCGGGAGACCAGGTGCTGCCGCGCATCTCGTCCAACGTGTCGGTGCACCCGACCGAGCCCGACGAGAACCCGATGGCCGACTGGCTGGCCTCGTTGGCCAAGATCAAGGCGCAGGTGCCGGACGACGTGCTGGTGCTGCCGTCGCACAACGAGGTCTTCCGTGGCCTGCATGCGCGGCTGGACTACCTGGCCGCCACGCAGCTGCGCACGCTGGCGCGGCTGCGCAAGTCGCTGGCCGAGCCCAAGCGGGCGATCGATGTCTTCGCCGCGCTCTTTGCGCGTGCCATCGGCGAAGGCGACGCCGGGCTGCTGAACCTGGCCACCGGCGAAAGCCTGGCCTGCCTCAACTACCTGCTGCAGCGCGGCGAGGTGAAGCGCGACATCGATGCCGACGGCGTGGCCTGGTACCAACGCACCGCCCACTGAAGGAGCATCCCTTGGACATCCGTTTCTCGGACGAGGAAAACGCCTTTCGCGCCGAAGTGCGCGCCTTCCTGCAGCAGGCCTGGACGCCGGAGCTGGCCGCGCGTATCGACGACGACGCCAGCTACCCGCAGGCCATCGTGGAATGGCAATGGCGGCTGTTCGAACGCGGCTGGGTCGCGCCGGGCTGGCCGAAGTCCTACGGCGGCTGCGAATGGACTCCCACCCAACGCTTCATCTACGAAACCGAGCGCTCGGCGATCGGCGCGCCCGACGTGCTGCCCTTCGGTCTGAAGATGGTCGGCCCGGTGATCATCAAGTACGGCAGCGAGGAGCAGAAGGCGCGCTTCCTGCCGCGCATCCTGCGCGGGCAGGACTGGTGGTGCCAGGGCTACTCCGAGCCGGGCGCAGGCTCCGATCTGGCGGCGCTGAAGACGCGCGCGGAGCGCGCCGGTGACCACTACATCGTCAACGGCTCGAAGATCTGGACCACCTACGCGCAACATGCCGACTGGATGTTCTGCCTGGTGCGCACCGAAGCCTCGGCACGCCGGCAGGACGGCATCAGCTTCCTGCTCATCGACATGAGGACGCCGGGCATCCGCATCAGCCCGATCATCTCGATCGACGGCGAGCACAGCCTCAACGAGGTGTTCTTCGACCATGTGCGCGTGCCGGTGGCCAACCTCATCGGCGAGCAGGACAAGGGCTGGACCTACGCCAAGTCGCTGCTCGCGCACGAGCGCACGGCCATCGCCGGCGTCGGCGACTCCAAGCGACGGATCCATCGGCTGCGCGAGCTGGCGCGCCGCGAAACCAGCGCCGGCAAGCCACTGCTCGACGACCCGCTGTTCCAGGCGCGGCTGGCCGACATCGAGATCGAACTGATGGCACTGGAGACGATGGAGCTGCGCGCGCTGTTCGAGGCCTCCAAGGGCAAGGGGCCCGGGGCGGAAAGCTCGCTGCTGAAGATCAAGGGCAGCGAGGTGCAGCAGGCCATCCAGCAGCTGATGATGGACATGGCCGGGCTTTACGGCGCGGTGCTGCCCGGTGCGCTGGACGCGCAGGCCATCGGCCACGACTTCGGCGACGAGGCGCGGCGCGCCTTCATGTACGGCCGGGCCAGCACCATCTACGGCGGCTCGAACGAGGTGCAGAAGAACATCACGGCCAAGGCCGTACTGGGGCTGTAACGATGAACTTCGACCTGTCCGAAGACGATGCCGCGCTGCAGGACAGCGTGGCGCGCTGGGTGCAGCAGCGCTACCCCTTCGACGCACGCCGCAAGCTGGCAGCGCAAGCGCCCGGCTTCAGCCGCGAGCATTGGCGCGAGATGGCGCAGCTGGGCTGGCTGGCCCTGCCCTTCGACGACGCACTCGGCGGCCTGGGCGGCGGCGCGCTGGGCACGATGCTGCTGGTGGAGCAACTCGGCAAGGGCCTGGTGCTGGAGCCCTACCTGCCCGCCGTGCTGCTGTTCGGCGGCCTGATTCAGCGCAGCGGCGCCTTGCGCGATGAATGGGTGCCAAAGATCATCGACGGCAGTGTGCTCGGCGCGCTGGCCTGCCTGGAACGCGACAGCCGCCACGAGTTGGCCGACGTGCAGACCTTGCTGCGGCCCGCGGGCGACGGCTACGTGCTGAACGGCGCCAAGGCGCTGGTCTTCAATGGCGCCGCAGCCGACCAGTTGATCGTCAGCGCGCGCAGCAGCGGCGGCCGCTTTGACGAGGCCGGCATCAGCCTGGTGCGCCTGGACGCCGAGGCCCCCGGTGTCGAGCGCACGGTGCTGCAGCTGATGGACGGCCAATGGGTCGCGAACCTGCGCTTGCGCGAGGTGCGGGTGGCAGCGTCGCAATTGCTTTTCGCACCGGGCGAAGGCTTTGCGCCGCTGCGCGACACGGTGCACGACGCGACGCTGGCGCTGTGTGCCGAAGCCCTAGGCATCATGCAGGTGCTGCAGGCCACCACGCTCGACTACGTCAAGACGCGCAAGCAGTTCGGCGTGACCATCGGCAGCTTCCAGGCGCTGCAGCACCGGCTGGTGGACATGTACACCGCGCTGGAGCAGACGCGCTCGCTGCTGTACCGCGCGGTGTGTTCCGCCGACGAGGGCAGTGTCGAGGCCGAGCGCGACCTGCGGGCTTTGAAGGTGATGGTCGGCAGGTGCGGCCGCCTGATCGGCGGCGAAGCCATCCAGATGCACGGCGGCATGGGCATGACCGACGAACTCGCGGTCGGCCACTGCATGAAACGGCTGATGGTCATCGACAGCAGCTTCGGCGACGCCGACTGGCACCGCCGCAAGTTCGCCGCGCTGGCCCATGCCTGAGATGGCCGACGCCACCCGTACGACCTGGCAACGCGGCCCGGTCACCGTCTACTTCGGCGAGAAGTCAGGCAAGTACCCCGACGGCAACCAGGTGCTCGTGCGCGGCAGCGACACGTTGGTGGCCTTCGACACACCCCAGGTGGCCAACCACATCGGCCCGGCACTCGACGCGGCGGACCTGGTGATCCTGGGCCACGTGCACGAGGACCACATGGCCGGCCTGCACCGGCTGCCGAAAGCCCTGGTGCAGGTCCACGAAGCCGATCTCGACGCGGCGCGCAGCTGGCCGGGCCTGAGCCGCCACTACGGCTACCCGCCACAGGTGCTCGACGACCTGCGGCGCAAGATCGAGGTCGACTTCCATTACCGCCCACGGCCCGATGCCACCGGCTATGCCGACGGCCAGGTGTGGGAGCTGGGCGGCGTGCGCGTGCGCGCCGTGCACCTACCGGGGCACACCGCCGGCCATTGCGTACTGCGGGTCGAGCCGCAAGGCATAGCCTTCATCGGCGACTTCGACCTGTCCAGCTTCGGCCCCTACTACGGCGATGCCACCTCCAGCCTGACCGACTTCCGACGCAGCCTGCAGCGCCTGGCCGACTTGCCGGCCTCGGTGTGGATCACCTCGCACCACAAGGGCGTGATCGACGACCAGGCGCAGTTCGACGCCCTGCTGCAAGCCTTTGCCGGCCGCATCGACGAACGCGAGGCCCGGCTGCTGCAGATGCTGGCCGCCGGCCCGCAAAGCTTGGAGCAGTTGGTCGGGCAACGTCTGCTCTACCCGCCCGAAGCCAGTGACCTGTGGGTCGGCTGCGCCGAGGCACGCTCGATCTCGCAGCATCTCGACGAGCTGATCGCAGACGGACGAGTGCTGCGCACCGACGATTCGCGATTCGCGCTCGCCGCCCGCTGACGGTCTGCCAGGACGTCCAGCGGCTGGAGAGACCCCGCTCCGCGTTCGCCTTCGCTACCGCTGCCGCACGTACTGGCCGGGTGCGTCGTCAATGACGCGATAGCCCCTTTGCGGCGCTCCCACTGCGGCAGGCTTGCTCTTGCCGCTGGAATGCGCCACGAGCCAGCGCTGCCATGCCGGCCACCAGGAGCCCTCATGTTGCGCCGCCGCCTCCATCCAGTCCTCTGGCGCCAGGTGCGGGTCAGCCAGGCGGCGCCTGCGAATGCGGTAGTGCCGCTTGGGATGGACCGGGCCGGCCACGATCCCCGCGTTGTGGCCGCCGGAGGTCAGCAAGAAGGTGAGGTCGTCCGAGCGCACGAGGTTGTCGACCTTGTAGACCGACTTCCACGGCGCGACGTGATCGGCTTCGGTGCCGACGACGAACATCGGCACGCTGATGTCCGACAGCCTGATCAGCTTGCCGGCGACCGGCAGGCGGTTCGTCGCCAGCTCGTTGTCGAGGTACAGGCGATAGAGGTATTCGGTGTGCATGCGCCAGGGCATGCGCGTGCCATCGGCGTTCCAGGCCATCAGATCGATCATCCGATCGCGCTGCCCCTTCAGGTACTGGTTGACGATGGGCCGCCACACCAGATCCTGGGCTCGCAGCAGGGCGAACGCGCCACCCATCTGCCGACTCTCGAGCACCCCCTTGCGGTGCATCGTGGCTTCGAGCATGGCCAGTTGGCTGGGATTGATGAAGAAGGCCAGCTCGCCCGGCTCGGAGAAGTCGGTCTGCGCGGCGAGCATCGTGATCGAGGCCAGCCGCTCGTCCTTGTCACGCGCCAGCGCTGCCGCCCCGATCGCCAGCAAGGTCCCGCCGATGCAGTAACCCACCGCGTGGACCTTGCGCTTGGGCACGATGGTGGTGACGGCGTCGAGCGCGGCATGAAAGCCCTTGTCGACATAGTCATCCATGCCGATGTCGCGGTCCTTCTCGTCAGGGTTCTTCCACGAGATCATGAACACGGTGTGGCCCTGCTCGACCAGGTACTTCACCATCGAATTGCGCGGGCTCAGGTCGAGGATGTAGTACTTCATGATCCAGGCCGGCACGATCAGGACCGGTTCGGCGTGCACCGACGGAGTTGTCGGCTGGTACTGGATCAGCTCGATCAGCTCGTTGCGGAACACCACCTTGCCAGCGGTCACGGCGACGGTCTTGCCGACCTCGAATTCCTCGGTGCCCGCCGGCGCGCTGCCTTTCAGCGTGTTCTGAAGGTCCTCGACCAGATTCTCGAAGCCACGCACCAGGTTCTGCCCTTGCTCCGACTGCGTCAGCGCCAGCACCTCGGGATTCGACGCCAGGTAGTTCGACGGCGAGCTCGCATCGAGCAGCATGCGCACCGCAAACTCCATCAGCTGGGCGTGATAGTCGGTGACCCCGCCGACGTCACTCACGGCTTCGTTCATCAGGGCCATGTTGTTCTGGTAGGCGCGGGCGTAGACGTTGAACGGAAACTGCGTCCAGTCCTGCGCGTCGAAGCGTCGGTCGGGGTTGCCGGCAAAGCTCTCGGTCGGCGACACCGGCGCCCCGGCCAGGGCACGCCACGCGAAGGCCCAGGTGTCCTGCGCGCGCTCCATCGCATGCTGGTACAGCTCGCGTTGCTTCGCCGGCGACAACGCCAGATGCATCGCCCAGTCGGCCCAGGCCGTGGTGAACGCCGTCGGCGCGAGCCCGGCGGTCATTTGCGCCACCTGCGCGCGGAACTCGCGATCGAAGTCCTGCGTGCTGGGCGTGGGCTTGCGGGTCTTGGTCATGAGAGCAGGTCCGGTGCGAGAGGTGAACACGATAGCGCGGGTCGAACCCATTAAAGCACTATATCGGTGCGCGCCACCCAGCCCGAATCGCGCGAAGGGCAGGTTGTTCTGGGCGACCGGGTGCTCACCCCTCGAACGCAAATTGCGCCCATGGACAACGCTGCTGCCTCCTGGTGCGAAGGCTGCTGGCAGGCAGTGACTGCGCGCCTTGGGTGCCGGTTCGCAAGCCCTCGGCAATGAGCCGCGGCCTGGGCATCGAGCAGGTTCTGGGCGTCTTGCAAGATGGACCGTGGCAAGGGCTGGCGAGGCCTGCTGAATTGCGCGCACGAGGCGCTCGAAGGCCGACAGGAGCAGGCTTCATCCAGCGAGGCTTGATGCTCGACGCCGGCAAACCCCGGCTTGACGCGCAAGGGTGTCGAGCCCAACATCCGCCGCGACCGGGCCTTCACTGCGCCCAGGTAGCGTCGCATGACCCATCTCACCTCACTCGCCGCACCCCTGCGGCGTCTCGCCCTGGCTGTGGCGCTCGGCCTTGCCGCCTGCGGCCTGATCGGCAGTCCGAAACAGGCCGGCGCGCAGGCCCTTGCCGACGCCAAGCCCGACCAGGTCGGGCTGTCGAGCGACGGCCTGGCGATGATCGGCGACTGGATGCGTGCCGAGGTGGCGGCGAAGAAGATCCCCGGCGCGGTGGTCATGGTCGTTCGCGGCGGCAAGCCGGTCTATGTCGATGCCGTGGGCCAGCGCGACCCGTCGCTGGCCGCGCCGATGAAGGTCGACGACATCTTCCGCATCTATTCGATGACCAAGCCGCTGACCAGCGTCGCCGCGATGATGCTGGTGGAAGAAGGCAAGCTGAATCTGGACGCGCCGGTGTCCACCTACATTCCTGCCTTCGCCGCCGTCAAGGTCGGCGTCGAGAAGGTCGACGCGGCGGGCGGCAAGACGCTGGAGATCGTGGAGGCGCAGCGGCCGATGACGGTGCGCGACCTGCTGCGCCACACCTCCGGGTTGACCTACGGCTTCTTCGGCCAGGGCCTGGTGAAGCAGGCCTATCGCGACGCGCGCATCGGCGCGGAGGGCGACATCAGCAACGCTCAGTTCGCCGAAGCCATCGCGCGGATGCCGCTGGCCTACCCACCCGGCAGCACCTGGGATTACAGCAATTCCACCGACGTGCTCGGGCGCGTCGTCGAGGTGGTCTCGGGCCAGCGCCTGGGCCAGTTCCTGAAGGTGCGGCTGTTCGACCCGCTGGGCATGAACGACACCGCCTTCTACGTCACCGATGCCGGGCGCCAGGCGCGGTCGGCCGAGCCCTTCCCCGGCGACGGCATCACGGCCCACAGCTCGCTTTTCGACCCGCGCGTGCCCAAGACGATGGAGTCCGGCGGCGGCGGCCTGCTGAGCACGGCCACCGACTACACCCGCTTCCTGCTGATGCTGCGGGGCGGCGGCCAGCTCGACGGCAAACGCTACCTCGGCGACGCGACGCTGAAGGAGATGACACGCGACCAGCTCGGCCCGCAGGTAGCGCGCACCGCGCTGTACCTGCCCGGCGCGGGCTACGGCTTCGGCCTGGGCTTCGCGGTGCGCATCGCGCCCGCCGAAGGCAAGCGCGACAGCGCTGTGGGCGAGTACTACTGGGGTGGCGCCGGCGGCACCTACATGTGGGTGGACCCGGCCAACGACCTGTTCGTCGTCTACATGATGCAAAGCCCGAAACAACGTGAGGCGCACCGCGCCGCGCTGCGCGGGCTGGTGTACGGCGCCGTCAGCGACGCCAAGGTGGCCGCCAGCAAATAGTCGGCCGGGCTCAGGCGCCGCTGTACCGCGTGCGCGGCCTGAAGATCGCGTAGTTGCCGTTGGCCTGCGCGACGAGTGTGTCGCCGACGAAAAGGCGGGACTCCAGGTTGGCCACCGTGCGCCCGCGGTTCACCACCTGGGTGATGCAGTTCAGCGTGCCCGTGCTCACCGGTTTGAAGTAGTTGATCTTGATTTCGATGGTGGCGCAGATCTCACCTTCTACCAGCGACGGGTACAGCGCGCTTCCCATGCCGGTGTCCGCCAGCGCATAGAGCACCGCGCCGTGCACCACCCGGTGCGGGTTCAGGTGGGTCGGCGCCACCACCAGCGACAGCCGGCTGTGGCCGTCGCGCTGTTCCTCGGTGCGCAGGTCGATCAGTTCGGCAAAGGGGTGGTCCATGAGACGTCCTCGCGGCAGACGGTGGCGCGAACATCTTAGCCGGCGGTCCGCGTCAGTCGCGCATGGTCAAATACGCGCCCTTCGGCATGGCAGAGGCCATGCCGATCCGTCAATCACCAATGAGGCTTCCATGAAACACCGCATCGTCCTGACCTTGGCGCTCGCTTGCGCCTTCAGCCCGCTGGCCTTCGCCCAGCAAGCCAAGCCGCCGGTGGCCGCAGTCGTCGCCGCCAGCGCGCCGGGCAAGGGTGGCGTCGCCGGCACCGTCACGGTCACCGCCACCGTGGTGGCGCTGGACCCGGCCACGCGCACCGCCACGCTCAAGGGCGCCAAGGGCAAGATCGTCGACGTGGTGGTACCGCCCGAGGCCAAGAACTTCGACCAGATCCGCGTCGGCGACCTGGTCACCGTGGAATACCTGCGCGCGCTGACACTGGAGCTGAAGGGCCCGGGCAGCATCCGCTCGGGCACGTCGCAGGCCGCCTCGGCTCCGGCGCCGGCCGGCGCGGTGGCCGGCGGCTCGGCCGCGCGGCAGGTGGTGGTGATGGCCAACGTCACCGCGGTCAACGCCAAGGAGAACGTCATCACGCTGCGCGGCCCCAAGGGCAACAGCGTCGACGTGACGGTCGACCCCTCGCAGCTGAAGCTGGTCAAGGTGGGCGACCAGGTCGAGGCGGTCTACACCGAAGCCATGGCCGTGACCGTACAGCACGTCAAGAAGGCTGCTGGCAAGTAGTCGAGGCGGCACAAGGCCGCGACCTGCGGTCACCACGACGCCTTCGTCTGTCGTGGCGTACGTGCCGATGGGCTGGGACCGCTTGGAGCGGCTGCAGTGAGCGACTGAAATGTGCGTGGCGCATTGGCGCGCGCCGGGGCAAAGCCGGCGGCGGGGCATTCGACTCCGCTCAGCCAAATTCTCATTCGCTCCTTCGGCCGCCCCCACACCAGCTTCGCTGCGCGTGGCGGCTTGGTTCATCGGACGTCCGACTGCCTGAAGGGGTTGGCACTCATGCCTGCGGCGGGAACAGCGACGCGGCCGAGCGCGCACGCGGCTGCGCCTGGGCATTGGCCGGTGTGGCCTGTGCACCGTGGCGCTTGATCAAGACCTTGCCCAGCGCCGACAGGTGCACCTGGTCGGGTCCGTCGCCCATGCGCATGAAGCGCGCGTAGGCATAGGCCTCGGCCAGGAAGGTGTCCTGCGACACGCCGGCGCCGCCGAAGACCTGCATCGCGCGGTCGATCACGCGCGCGGCCATCGCCGGCACGACGATCTTGGCCGCGGCGATCAGATCGCGCGCGGCCTTGTTGCCTTCGCGGTCCATCTTGTCGGCGGCGCGCAGCGTCAGCAGCCGCGCCTGCTCGATGTCGTTGTACGAATGCGCGATGTCCTCGCGCACCGAGCCGTGCTCGCCCAGCGGCCGGCCGAAGGCCACGCGCAGCGTGGCGCGGCGGCACATCAGCTCCAGCGCGCGCTGCGCACAGCCGATCAGCCGCATGCAGTGGTGGATGCGCCCTGGGCCCAGGCGGCCCTGCGCAATCTCGAAGCCGCGACCTTCACCGAGCAGCATATTGCTCACCGGCACGCGCACGTTGTCGTAGACGATCTCCGGGTGGCCCACCGGCGCGTCGTCGTAGCCGAAGACGTTCATGTCGCGCACGATGCGCACGCCCGGCGTGCGCCGCGGCACCAGGATCATCGACTGGCGCTGGTGCACATCGGCATGGTCGGGCGCGCTCTGGCCCATCACGATCAGGACTTCGCAGTCCTCGTTGAGCGCGCCGGAGGTGTACCACTTGCGCCCGTCGATGACATAGAAGTCACCGTCGCGGCGGATGCTGCAGCGGATGTTGGTGGCGTCGCTCGATGCCACCTCGGGCTCGGTCATCGAGAAGGCCGAGCGGATGCGTCCTTCCAGCAGCGGCTGCAGCCATTGCGCCTGCTGCTCGGGCGTACCGTACTGCGCCAGCACCTCCATGTTGCCGGTGTCCGGCGCCGAGCAGTTGAACACCTCCGACGCCCACAGCACCCGGCCCATCGATTCGGCCAGCGGTGCGTACTCCAGGTTGGAAAGCCCGGCGCCGTGCGAGCCGGGCAGGAACAGGTTCCACAGCCCGTGCTCGCGCGCCAGCGCCTTCAGCTGCTGCACCACCGGCGGCGTGCGGTAGCGCGCCGCCGCATCGCTGCCATGCACCTGCTCGCGGTACAGGTGCTCGGCCGGGAACACATGCCGGTCCATGAAGTCATCGATCTGCTGGCGCAACCTGGCGGCGCGCTCGCTGTGTTGGAAGTCCATGCCTGTCTTATATGGACGCCTC
>JAGTRL010000136.1 GCA_018261815.1 Pseudomonadota bacterium | reverse complement strand
CATGCCCTCTTCGCCCAGGTAGGCGCCCCAGGGCCAGGCGGCGACCATCAGGTGGATGGTGTTGCCCTTGGGGCTGACGCCCAGTTTCTCGGAGCCGATCCACACCAGCGGGCGGATGTAGCAGCTTTCCAGCTGGTTGACGCGCACCACCTCGCGCTGCGCCTCGACCACCTGCTCGAAGGAGTAGGGGATCTTCATGCGCAGGATCTTCGCGCTGTTGAACAGCCGCTCGGTGTGCTCGCGCAGGCGAAAGATGGCTGTGCCACCCACGGTGTTGTAGGCGCGCACGCCTTCGAAGGCGCCGCAGCCGTAGTGCAGCGTGTGGGACAGCACGTGGATCTTGGCATCGCGCCAATCGACCAGCTGGCCGTCCATCCAGATCTTGCCGTCGCGGTCGGACATGGACATGGTTCGTCCTCGGACAAATGGGGGTGGGCGCCGATTCTAAGGGGGGCCTTCGGCCGCGGGCTCGTCACGCGTCAAGGTCCACGACTGCAGCTTGCCGCCGTCGAACTCCAGGCTGACCCGCGCACCGCCCGGGTCGGCCCAGCCCCAGCGCTCGGGCGCGTCGGACAGCCGCGTGCCCAGGCTGCGCGTCAGCGGCAGCACCTGCGACAGCGTCATGCCGGTCTTCAGCTTGCTGTGCAGCATGACGGCGCTGTCCACATGGCCCACCGGTGCACCGGCGGCCTTTTTCAGCACGCGCAGCGAGCGGCTGAATTGCAGCAGCAGCCAGAACACCAGCACGGTGAAGCCCAGCAGCACGCCCGGCCAGCCCCAGCCGACGTAGCCGGCGGCAATGCCCAGGACCGCCAGACCCCAGCCGATGATCGGATTGCTCATGTCAACCCCCGCACGGCCTCGATGGCCTCCTCGATGCGTTCAACGGAATGGATGGTCAGGCCCTCGACCGGCTTCTTCGGCGCATTGGCCTTGGGCACCACCGCCACGCTGAAACCCAGCTTGGCGGCTTCGCGCAAACGCTCCTGGCCGCGCGGTGCTGGCCGCACTTCACCCGCCAGGCCCACCTCGCCGAAGGCGATGAAGCCGCGCGGCAGCGCCTTGCCGCGCAGCGAACCCTGGATCGCCAGCAGCACCGCCAGGTCGGCCGCCGGCTCGCTGATGCGCACGCCGCCCACCGCATTGACGAACACGTCCTGGTCCATGCACGACACACCGGCATGGCGGTGCAGCACTGCCAGCAGCATCGCCAGCCGGTCGCGCTCCAGCCCCACCGACAGCCGCCGCGGGCTGGGCCCGCCCGAATCGACCAGCGCCTGGATCTCCACCAGCAGTGGCCGTGTGCCTTCCAGCGTGACCAGCACGCAGCTGCCCGGCACCGGCTCGCCGTGCGTGGACAGAAAGATCGCGGAGGGATTGGCCACGCCCTTCAGGCCCTTCTCGGTCATGGCGAAGACGCCGATCTCGTTGACGGCGCCGAAGCGGTTCTTGATGGCGCGCACCAGGCGGAAGCTGCTGTGCGTGTCGCCCTCGAAGTACAGCACCGTGTCGACGATGTGCTCCAGTACGCGCGGGCCGGCCAGCGTGCCGTCCTTGGTGACATGGCCGACCAGCACCAGGCTGGTGCCGGCCGACTTGGCATGGCGCGTCAGCTGCGCGGCGCATTCGCGCACCTGCGCCACCGAGCCCGGCGCCGAGGTCAGCTGTTCGGAGTACACCGTCTGGATTGAGTCGATGACGCAGAAGTCCGGCGCTTCGGCCTGCAGCGCGAACAGGATCTTCTCCAGCGAGATCTCGGCCAGCACGCGCACCTTCTTGCCGTCCAGGCCCAGCCGGCGCGCGCGCAGCGCCACCTGCGCGCCGCTTTCCTCGCCGGTGATGTAGAGCACGCTCATCTGCCGCGACAGGCTGTCGGCCGCCTGCAGCAGCAACGTGCTCTTGCCGATGCCCGGGTCGCCACCGATCAGCACCACGCCGCCGCCGACGATGCCGCCGCCCAGCGCGCGGTCCAGTTCGTCCTGGCCGGTAGGGGTGCGCGGCACCTCGGCGACGACGATCTCGCTGAGCGTGGCCACCGGCTGCGTGCCGCCCAGGCTGTGGAAGCGGTGCGCCGTGCTGCCCTCGGCACGCGCTTCCTGCAGCGTGTTCCAGGCGCCGCAATGCGGGCACTTTCCCAGCCACTTGGGGCTGCTGCCGCCGCAGTCGCTGCAGGTGTACTGGGTCTTGTCCTTGGCCATGGCGGCGATTGTCGCCGCCGGGCTATTCGCCGCTCGGCTTGGCGCGTCCGGCCTTGATCGCTCCACGTTGCGTCTTGCCCTGCAGACGGCGCAGCTTGGAGGCATGGGTCGGCTTCGTCGCGCGGCGCACGCGCGGCACATGGGCCGCGTGCTGGACCATCTGCGTCAGCCGCTGCAAGGCGTCGGCGCGGTTCATCTCCAGGCTGCGGTGCTGCTGCGCCTTGATGACGATCACGCCGTCGCTGCTGATACGCTGGTCGGCCTGGCGCAGCAACCGCTCCTTCACGTCATCCGGCAGCGACGAGGCGCGCACGTCGAAGCGAAGATGGATCGCGTTCGAAACCTTGTTGACGTTCTGTCCGCCGGCGCCTTGCGCACGGATGGCAGTGAACTCGATCTCCGCCGGGTCGAGCTGCAGGCGGCGCAGCATCGGCGGCCCCCTACTTCGCTGCCGAGCTGCCGCGCAACTTCTGCACCACGAACAGCAGCACCAGCGCGCCGACGACAGAGCCGATCCAGCCTGCACCTTGCCCCGCCTGGTACCAGCCCAGCGCCTGGCCGACGACACCGGCCGCGACCGAACCGCAGATGCCCAGCAGGATGGTCAGGATCCAGCCCATCTTCTGCTCGCCGGGCATCAGGAAGCGCGCAATGGCGCCGACGATCAGACCAACCACAATCGTTCCGATGATGCCCATGCCGGTTCCTTTGCGTGTGCTGAATCAACCATCGATGCGCGTGGGCACCCGCTGCGCCAGCGCACACATCAGTTCGTAGCCAATGGTACCCGCGGCACGGGCCACCTCGTCGATCGGCAGGCGCGAACCCCTCGGCCCCTCGCCCCACAACGTGACTTCGCTGCCCAGCCCCGCCGCCGGCACCGGCTGCAGGTCGACGGTGATCATGTCCATCGACACGCGGCCGACCGTGCGCGTGCGCACGCCGTCCACCAGCACCGGCGTGCCGGTGGCGCAGGCGCGCGGGTAGCCATCGGCATAGCCGCAGGCCACCACACCGATGCGCATCGGCGCGTCGGCCACGAAGCTGCTGCCGTAGCCGACGCTGTCGCCGCGCTGCAGCATCTGCAGGCCGATCAGGCGCGAGCGCAGCGTCATGGCCGGGCGCAGCTGCCAGTGGGCGATGTCGTGCTGCGGGTGGTCCGGCGCGCTGCCGTAGACCATGATGCCGGCGCGCACCCAGTCGGCCGCCGCACTGCCATGGCGCAGCGTGGCCGCGCTGTTGCTCAGCGAGCGTTCGCCCGGCAGGTCGCGGCTGGCGGCTTCAAAGGTGGCCACCTGCTGGGCGACGCCGCGCTCGCCGTCGGCATCGGCAAAGTGTGTCATCAGCGAGATCTCGTCCACCTGCGGCAGCGCGTTCAGCCGCGCCCAGGCCGAGCGGAACGCCTGCGCCGTGAAGCCCAGGCGGTTCATGCCGCTGTTCATCTTCAGAAACACGCGATGTGGCGCTTGAGTCTTGTGGGCCGCCAGCCATTCGATCTGTGCGTCGTGGTGCACCGCGTGCCACAGGTTCAGGCGCGAGCACCGCTCCAGGTCGCGGGCCTCGAAGCAGCCTTCGAGCAGCAGGATCGGGCCGCGCCAGTCCAGCGCACGCAGACGCTCGGCCTCGTCCAGGTCGAGCAGCGCGAAGCCATCGGCGCCGCGCAGCCCGGCGTAGGCGCGCTCGATGCCATGGCCGTAGGCATTGGCCTTGACCACCGCCCAGACCCGCGCGTCCGGCGCCGCCTGGCGCGCGCGCGCCAGGTTGTGTGCCAGTGCCGCGGTGTGGATCAGCGCTTCGATCGGACGCGGCACTGCAACTCCTCCATGCCGCGCACGGGCACGGTCGCGGCGCATTTTGCCAGTGCGCGCGGCCGGGCTTTATGCCGCCGGACTGCAGATATGCACATGCTATAAACCGCTGCCCTTTCTGGAGACAAGCGTGCACCCTGGCCACCGGTGCTGCGCGACAACGATGCGTTGCGGATGAAAAAAGGCTTCTCCACCATCATGTCGGCGCAGTTCTTCAGCTCGCTGGCTGACAACGCGCTGCTGGTGGCCGCCATCGAACTGCTCAACGCGTCCAGGGCGCCGACCTGGCACGTGGCGGCACTGCCGTCGATGTTCGCGCTGTTCTATGTGCTGCTGGCGCCCTTCGTCGGCGCCTTTGCCGATGCCGTGCCCAAGGGCAAGGTGATGTTCGTCTCCAACACCATCAAGGTGGTCGGCTGCCTGATGATGATGTTTGGCGCGCATCCGCTGCTGTCCTATGCCATCGTCGGCCTGGGGGCGGCGGCCTATTCGCCGGCCAAGTACGGCATCCTCACCGAGCTGCTGCCGCCGTCGCAGCTGGTCAAGGCGAACGGCTGGATCGAGGGCCTGACCATCCTGTCGGTGATCCTCGGCATCGTGCTCGGCGGGCAACTGGTGGGCCGGCATGTGTCGGGTTTCATGCTCGGGCTGGACCTGCCGATGATCGACACCGGCATCGACACGCCGGCTGAAAGCGCCATCGCCGCCATCATGCTGCTGTACTTCGTGGCGGCGCTGTTCAATCTGTACATCCCGCGCACCGAGGCGCCGCTGCAGCCCATGCCGCGCCAGTTGCTGAACCTGGTGCGCGACTTCTCGCAGTGCAATGCCCGGCTGTGGAACGACAAGCTCGGCCAGATCTCGCTGGCCACGACCACGCTGTTCTGGGGCATCGGCGGCAACATGCGTGTCATCGTCTTCCCTTGGGCCGCGGTGGCGCTGGGCTACAACGTCACCCAGGCCTCGACCTTGGGCGCGGTGGTGGCCATCGGCACGGCCGTCGGCGCGGTGGTGGCCGCGCTGCACACCCGGCTGGACAAGGCCACCGGCACCATTCCGATGGGCATTGCCATGGGCCTGCTGATCGCCGGCCTCAACTTCGTCACCGACGTCTGGGTGGCGGTGCCCTTCCTGATCCTGCTCGGTGCGGTCAGCGGCTACCTGGTGGTGCCGATGAACGCGCTGCTGCAGCACCGGGGCCACAACCTGATGGGTGCCGGCCGTTCCATCGCCGTGCAGAACTTCAACGAGCAGGCCTGCATCCTGGGCCTGAGCGCGCTCTACGCGGTGATGACCAAGTTCGGCGCCACCCCCTTCGGCGTCATCACCGTGCTCGGCCTGGGCGTGGCGCTGATCATGTGGCAGATCCGCCGCTGGCACCGGCGCAACTGCGTGCTGCACTTCGACGAGGTCGAGCGGCTGCTGGCCATCGCCCGCACCGACAAACACTGAATGGCCGCCGCCGCGTCGGCGCGCCTGGCGCTGTGGCCCGTGCTGGGCCTGCTGTTCAATGCCTTCACCTGGGGCGTGTCGTGGTGGCCGTTCCGCCAGCTGCAGGACCAGGGCCTGCACCCGCTGTGGGCCACGGCACTGATCTACCTGCTGGCGGTGCTGTTGATCAGCCTGTGGCGCCCGGCCAGTTGGGGCCAGCTGCTGCGCGCACCCGCGCTGTGGTGGCTGGTATTGGCCTCGGGCACCACCAACGCTGCGTTCAACTGGGGCGTGACCATCGGCGACGTGGTGCGCGTGGTGCTGCTGTTCTACCTGATGCCGCTGTGGGCCGTGATGCTGGCGCGGCTGGTGCTGGGCGAACACCTCACGCCGCTGGCCGGCGTCCGTGTGCTGCTGGCCCTGGCGGGCGCGGCCATCGTGCTGTGGCCGCAGGGCGGGGCGCTGCCGCTGCCTGGCACGCTGGCCGAAGGCCTGGGCGTGCTCGGGGGCTTTGCCTTTGCGCTCAACAACGTCATGTTGCGCCGCGAGGCGCACCAGCCGGAGCTGGCGCGCGCGCTGGCCATGTTCCTGGGTGGGGCGGTGGTCGCCGGGCTGCTGGCGCTGGCCCTGGGCGCGCAGGGCCTGGTGCCGCCACCGCCACCGCCGGCCTGGCCCTGGATGGCCGGCGCGCTCGGCCTGGGCGCGATGTTCCTGCTCAGCAACCTGACGCTGCAGTACGGCGCCGCGCGCCTCAGCGCCAACGCGACCGCGGTGGTCATGGTCACCGAGGTGCTGTTTGCCAGCGTCTCTTCGCTGCTGCTGGGCGCGGGTCAGCTGAGCCTGCCGCTGGTGGCGGGCGGCGCGTTGATCGTCTCGGCCGCGCTGCTGTCGGTGTTCGAGCGTTAGCTTCCCGCCGTGCGGGGTGCCGGCACAGCCCGGTGTCGTGACAGCAGCTGGCGCAGCGCCTCATCCTCGGCCGGCTTGGCCAGGTAGTGGTCGCAGCCGGCGAAGGCGCCGCGCGCACGGTCCACCTCGCTATGGTGCGCCGACACCAGCACCAGCACGGGGCTGCGGCCGCCAACGTGGCGATGCTGGCGCTTGATGTGCTGGCACAGCGCCAGGCCGTCGAGCGCGCTGCCTTCGCCCAATTCCACGTCGATGAAGACGAAGCCGTAGGCGCGCTGCGCCAGCAACTCCAGTGCGCGGGCGCTGCCGGGCGCCAGGTCACAGTCCATGCCCATGCGCTGCAGCCGCACCTGCAGGTAGCGCAGCGCGATGGCGCTGTCGTCGACCAGCAGCGCGCTGAAGCTCGGCGCGCGCCGGCGCGGTGCGGGTTGCGGTGTGGCCGCCGGGGCCTCCAGCGGCGCGATGTCGGAGCTGGCAACGCGCGGCACCGCTGCGGCGGCCGGCTCCGGCCGCTTGGGGTCGGCTGCTTCGGCCAGTGGCGCGACGCGCTGTGCGGCCAGCGCTTCGATCTCGCGCAGCAGGTGCAGCGCGTCGATCGGCCTTTGCAGCCGGGCCGCGGCGCCTTGAGGCGCGTGCGCGCCGATGAACACCGTGTCGGCCACCCGGGCGGCGACGAGCAGCACCTCGATCGTGCCGGGGTGGTCGGCGTCGGCGACCACGAATTGCGCCGAGGCGATGTCCGGCACCAACTCGAGCCCCAGCGCCGGCGGGGCGGCCAGGCGAAAGAAGCTACCCAGCGCGCGCTGCTCGAAGTCGCTGAAGCCGTGCAGCGCCACACGCAGGGTCGGGGTCATCAGCGGGGGTGTGCCCAGGCGGCACGGGGATGCCTGTGCGGATATTATCGAAAGCGACAGGGCGATAGCCCGATCATGGCGTTGCACTTGTGCGCCCGCCCCACCCACCGCCTCTGAAAGCAGCCATGAGCAGCATCTACGACTTCGAAGCCCTGTCCATCCAGGGCAAGCCGGCGCACCTGAGCACGCAGCGCGGCAAGGTGCTGCTGATCGTCAACACTGCCAGCGAATGCGGCTTCACGCCGCAGTTCGCCGGGCTCGAGGCGCTGTGGAAGGAATACGCCGACCAGGGTCTGGTGGTGGTGGGCTTCCCGAGCAACCAGTTCGGTGGCCAGGACCCTGGCGCCAACGACCAGATCGAGTCCTTCTGCCAGCTGAACTACGGCGTCAGCTTCCCGATGATGGCCAAGGTCGACGTCAACGGCGCACAGGCCCATCCGCTGTGGAAGTGGCTGACCGAGCAGGCGCCGGGGCTGCTGGGCAGCAAGGCGGTCAAGTGGAACTTCACCAAGTTCCTGGTCGGCCGCGACGGCAAGGTCATCAAACGCTATGCGCCCACCGACACGCCGGCCTCCATCAGGAAAGACATCGAGGCCGCCCTGGCGGCGAAATGACCCACCCCCGCAGCGCCTTCGGCGCTCCCCTTGCTCAAGGGGGCGCCGCCAGCGGCCCAGCCAAGCCGGTTCCGCGGCGGGCGCTCGACACGTCCTGCGCTGCCTGGCAGCGTGCCGAACAAGTGGAGATGAGTATGTTTGCGCATGTCGAGCCCTTCGCGGGCGACCCCATCCTCGCGCTGGTCGAGGTCTTCAACGCCGATCCGCGGCCGCACAAGGTCAACCTGTCGATCGGCATCTACTTCGACGAGCAGGGCCGCATCCCGGTGATGCGCTCGGTGCAGCTGGCCGAAGCGCGCGTGGTGGCGCAGGGCGGTCCGAAGCCGTACCTGCCGATCGAAGGCGCGGCGAACTTCCGCCAGGCCGTGCAGGAGCTGCTGTTCGGCGCCGGGCATGAGGTGCTGGCCGGCAAGCGCGTGGCCACCATCCAGTCGGTCGGCTCGTCCGGCGGGCTGAAGGTGGGTGCCGATTTCATCAAGCGCTGGTTCCCGCAGAGTGAGGTCTGGGTTAGCGACCCCACCTGGGACAACCACCGCTCGATGTTCGAAGGCGCCGGCATCGCCGTGCACAGCTACCCCTACTACGGTGAGGCCCACGGCGGCGTGCGCTTTGCCGAGATGCTGGACACGCTGGACAAGCTGCCGGCCGGCAGCGTGGTGCTGCTGCATGCCTGCTGCCACAACCCCACTGGCGTGGACCTGACGCGCGCGCAATGGGACGAGCTGATTCCGCTGCTCATCCAGCGCCGGCTGATCCCCTACCTCGACCTGGCCTACCAGGGCTTCGGCGACGGTATCGCCGAAGACGCCTACGCGGTGCGCGCGCTGGCGGCGGCCGGCGCCAGCTTCTTCGTCGCCAATTCCTTCAGCAAGAGCATGAGCGTCTACGGCGAGCGCTGCGGCGCGCTCAGCGTGGTCTGCCCTGATGCCAAGCAGGCCGAGCATGTGCTCGGGCAGATGAAGTTCACCGTGCGGCGCAACTACTCCAGCCCGCCGATCCACGGCGGGCAGATCGTCGCGCACGTGCTGGCCGACGCCGACCTGCGCCCGATGTGGGAGGCCGAGCTGACGGCGATGCGCCAGCGCATCCTGGCCATGCGCAAGTCTTTGCACGGCGTCATCAGCGTCAAGGTGCCGGGCCGCGACTTCGGCTACTTCCTGAGCCAGCGCGGCATGTTCAGCTACACCGGCCTGAGCGCCGCGCAGGTCGACCGGCTGCGCGACGAGTACGCGGTCTACCTGGTGCGCAGCGGACGCATCTGTGTCGCCGGCCTGAACAGCGGCAACGTCGAGCGCACGGCGCAGGCGATGGCCGAAGTGATGGCCGCCTGAACCTGCGCCGGCGTCGCGGGTCACAGGCGGTTCCCGCGAGCGGCGCCGTGCCGCGGCTTCGGACCTGCTGCACGACATGCGACGCTTCCTTCCCGACCCCGAGACGATCCGCCGCAACCGCTGGTTGCGCTGGATCGGCCCGGCCCTGCACCATCCGCGGCTGTGGCACGTCAGCCGCCGCGGCCTGGCCCTTGGGGTGGCGCTGGGGCTGTTCTTCGGCCTGCTGATCCCTCTGGCGCAGATCCCGCTCAGCGCCGCCGCGGCCGTGGCGCTGCGTGCCAACGTGCCGGCCGCGGTGGCCAGCACGCTGGTCACCAACCCGGTGACCTTCGCTCCGGTGTACTACGTCGCTTGGCAGCTGGGCAGCTTCGTGCTCGGCAAGCCCGGCGAGCCGGACGCGTTGCCCGCCACCGCGCCGCCTCCGGCCGCCGTGCCCGGCGAGAGCTGGTGGCGCATGGCACAGCGCCGGGTGCTGGGCGTGGGCAAGCCGCTGGTGTTGGGTCTAGCGCTGATGGCCAGCGCGACCGGGGTGCTGGCCTACTTCGCGGTCTCCTGGGTCTGGGCCTTGCGCGTGTGGTGGATCCGGCGCCGGCGGCTGCGCGCCGCCGCGGCGCGCCGGGCTTGACACCACTGGGTGATCGCGGCTGGGCTGCTCAGCCTCGCTGCGCGCCGAGGTAGGTCTCAATCACGCGCGGGTCGTGGGCCAGCGCCTCGGCCGGGCCGTCGAGCGCGAAGGCGCCGGTCTCCAGCACGTAGCCGTGGTCCGACACCGCCAGCGCGGCGCGTGCGTTCTGCTCGATCAGCAGGATGCTGGTGCCTTCGGCGCGCAGCCGCTCGATGGTGGCGAAGATGTCGCGCACCACCAGCGGTGCCAGGCCCAGGCTGGGCTCGTCCAGCATCAGCAGCTTGGGTGCCGACATCAGCGCCCGGCCCAGCGCCAGCATCTGCCGCTCGCCGCCGGACAACGTTCCGGCCAGCTGAGCGCGCCGCTCCTTCAGCCGCGGGAACAGCGTGTACACGCGCTCGATCGCGTTCTTCCAGTGGGGCACGCGCTGCTTCATCGCGCGGTAGCCGCCGAGCACCAGGTTGTCCTCCACCGGCATGGTGCCGAAGAGTTCGCGCTTTTCCGGCACCAGCGCCAGGCCCATCATCACCCGGTCCTCCAGGGTGCTGCCGGCCAGGTCCTGGCCGTCGAAGACCACGCGGCCGCGATAGGGCAGGATGCCCATCAGCGCCGCCAGCGTGGTCGACTTGCCGGCGCCGTTGGGACCGATCACGCTGACCACCTGTCGCGGCGCGAGCGCGAAACTCAGCCCGGTCAGCACCTCGGCGCGGCCGTAGCCGGCGTGCAGATCGGTGACCTCCAAAAGGGCCATCATGCAACGCCTCCATCAGGCACGCACCAGTCGCCTTCGAGCAGACGCCGTGGAGCCGGCTCTGCCGGTCCACTGGCGTCGCGATGCGCCTGGCAGGGGGCATCGCGCTCGACGGCCACTCGCGAGCGCGCAGGCGCTCGCTCGGTGCTGTGTCGCCCCCCTGGGGGGCTGAACAGCGACGAGGAACAGTCCCTGCGGACTGTTCCTCGCCTGCGAGGGCCAGCCGGCATGCTTGCCGGCTGGCGGGCCGAAGGCGCTGCGGGGGGGGCCATATCAGTTGCTCCACCGCGCTTCGCGCGACCCGCGACGCATGAAACGGGCGTCAAATAGCGCTGCGGCGTCCGGCACAGAGGTCGGTTCGTACTTGG
>JAGTRL010000135.1 GCA_018261815.1 Pseudomonadota bacterium | reverse complement strand
GACGAAGTGCAACTGCAGGTCGGGCCTGGCCTCGCTGGGCTGGCTCTTGATGAAGCCGCCCGCCTCGGCGAAGTTGGTGGTCAGCATGCCGCTGCGCTGCCGCCGCCACTCGTTGATGCCCTTGATGGCGTTGACCATGCCGGCGAAGGAGATGCCGAACAGGTCCGTCAGCTTGGGCGCGTCGTAGCACAGCACCAGGTCGGGGTGGTCGTGCAGGTGGGCGCCGACACCGGGCAGGTCGTGGACCACGCCGATGCCATGCTGCTGCAACTGCGCGCCCGGGCCGATGCCCGACAGCATCAGGATCTGCGGCGACTGCAGCGCGCCCGCGCACAGCAGCACCTCGCGCTTCGCTTTCAGTTGCTGCAGCGTTCCGCCGATGCGCACCTCGACGCCGACCGCGCGCTTGCCTTCCGTCAGGATGCGCGTGGTGTGGGCATCGGTCATCACCTTCAGGTTCGACCGACCCAGGTGCGGCGTCAGGTAGGCCTTGGCGGCGCTGAAGCGCTCGCCGTTCTTGTGCGTGACCTGGTACATGCCCACGCCTTCCTGCTGCTCGCCGTTGAAGTCGGTGTTCAGCGCATGGCCTGCCTGCTGTGCGGCCTTGACGAATTCGGGGCCGAAGCGATTGGGGCTGCGCAGGTCCATCACGTTCAGCGGTCCGCCCTGGCCGTGCAGCGCGCTGCGGCCGCGTTCGTTGTGCTCTGACTTCAGGAAGTACGGCAACACCTCGGACCAGCCCCAGCCGGGGTTGCCCGCGGCCGCCCAGGCGTCGTAGTCCTCGCGCTGGCCGCGGATGTAGATCATCGCGTTCACCGAACTCGAGCCGCCCAGCACCTTGCCGCGCGGCTGGTAGCCGATGCGGCCGTTCAACCCCTTCTGCGGCACCGTGTCGAAGGACCAGTTGATGTTGCCGAGCTTGGGCATCAGCGCCAGACCGGCCGGGCAGTGGATCAGCACGCTCTTGTCGGCGCCGCCGGCTTCGAGCAGGCACACCTGGGTGTTCGGGTCCTCGCTGAGCCTTGCGGCCAGCACACAGCCGGCCGAACCGCCGCCGATGATGATGTAGTCGTACAAGGCTGTCTCCTTCGTTCACACGGGCGCTGCACTGGCGACGAAGGATCTTAGCGGCCGCCGGCCGAGCCGATTAGGGGCGCTACCCTCGAACGCAGCGCGTCAGCGCAGCGGCAGGCCGAGCAGCGCCTCCAACTCGTCCAGCGCCTGCGCAGCGCTCTCGACCTTGATGGTGGCCATGCCCATCGCCCGTGCCGGCTTCAAGTTGATGCCCAGGTCGTCGAGGTAGACGCAGGCCTCGGGCACCACGCCCAGCAGCTCGCAGGCATGGCGGTAGATGCGTGGGTCGGGCTTGCGCAGGTTGAGCTTGCTCGATTCGACCACGTGCTCGAAAAGCTGCATGATCTCGGCCACCTGCCGGGCCGTCTCGGGCGAGCGTGTCATCGACGGGCCATGGCCTGCCGGCATGTTGTTGGTGATGCAGGCGACGCGGTGGTGCTGGCGCACGCGCTTCAGCGCCTCGACCATCTCGGGCCGCACCTGGCCGCTGAGCAGCCCGATCACCGTGTGCCCCGACAACTCGCCGCCGAGCGCGCGGGCCTCGGCCTCGAACAATTCGGCGAAGCGCTCCATGTCGATCTCGCCACGCTCCATCTGCGCCCAGGCGTTGTGGTCGGGGTTGACGGCGTTGATCCGGCGGATGAAGTCGCGCGGCAGGCCGAGTTCGGCCTCGTAGCGGTTGAAGGCTTCGAAGGGGCTGGACAGGATGACCCCGCCGAAGTCCCACAGCACGGCGTCGACTTTCATGACATTCAGGTCCGGTTGATTTGCAGCTCGCGCGAGCGCTGCAACCATTGTGTGCCCAGCACCAGCGCCAGCAGCGCCAGACCGGCCAGGTCGGTGGCCCAGCCGGGCTTGATGAGCAGCAGCGCGGTGGCGATCAGCGCCGCACGCTGCCAAGCGCTGCACTCGCGCAGCAGGTAGCCGAACAGGCCTGCGGCCAGCAGGATGCAGCCCAGGGTGGCGCTGAGCACCACCGGCAGCACTTCGTTCCACGAGCCGATCATCAGCAGCGCCGGTTCATAGACGAACATGAAGGGCACGATGAAGCCGGCCGCGCCGATGCGCATCGCCTGCCAACCCGATTCCCACATCCCGGCCTTGGCCAGCCCGGCCGCGGCAAACACCGCCAGCGCCACCGGCGGCGTGATCGCCGACAGCACCGCGAAGTACAGCGCGAACATGTGCGCCGCTGGCGTGGCCACGCCCAGCTTGACCAGCGCCGGCACCAGCAGCGAGACCATCACGATGTAGGCCGGCGTGGTCGGCATGCCCATGCCGAGCACGATGCCGGCCATGGCGGTGAGCACCAGCGCCAGCAGCAGGCTGTTCTGCGCCAGCGCGATGACGAGCTGCGTGAAGGTGATGCCCAACCCGGTGAGCGAGATCGTGCCGATCACCAGCCCGGCGCAGGCGCAGGCCATGGCCACGGCCAGCGCGTCCTTGGCGCCGCCTTGCAGCGCGTCGATCACCGTGCGCCAGCCGATGCCCTCGCGCGTGGTCTTGCGTAGCAGCGCCACCGGCAGGCAGCTCAAGGCGCCGACCAGCGCGCACAGCGGCGCAGAAAAGGACAACGACATGCCGCCGAGCACGATCAAGATCGGGATGAACAGGTGGCCGCGTTCGGCGATCACAGTCGCCAGGCGCGGCAACTCGGCGCGCGGCAGGCCCATCAGGCCGACGCGCTTGGCATGGAAGTGCACGGCCGCGAACACCGCCACGTAGAACAGCAGCGCCGGGATCCAGGCCCACAGCGTCACCTGGAAGTAGCTCACCGCCAGGTACTCGGCCATGACGAAAGCCGCCGCGCCCATGATCGGCGGCATGATCTGCCCGCCGGTGGAGGCGGTGGACTCGACGCCGGCGGCAAAGGCCGGCTTGAAGCCGGTGCGCTTCATCAGCGGGATGGTCATCGGCCCGTCGACCATGACGTTGGCCACCGCGCTGCCCGAGATGGTGCCGAACAGGCTGGAGCTGACCACCGCCACCTTGCCGGGGCCGCCGGCGGTGTGCCCGGTGATCGCCAGCGCGAAGTCCATGAACAGCTTGCCGGTGCCCGACTTCTCCATGAAGTTGCCGAACATCACGAAGACGATCACGTAGGTGGCCGACACGCCCAGCGTCGAGCCGAAGATGCCCTCGGTGGACAGATACAGCTGCTCCAGCAGCACCTGCAGCTTGATGTCGGTGCCGAACAGCGCGTAGGCCAGGAACAGCATCGCCGTGATCGGCAGCGCCCAGCCGATGACGCGCCGCGTCGCGTCCAGCACCAGAAGCACGGCCAGCACCGCCATCATCTGGTCGGTGAGCGTGAGGTCGTCGATGTAGATGATGCGGTTGGTGATCTGCTGGTAGGTGATGAAGATGTGCCCGACCACCGCCATGCTGGCCAGGATCAGCAGCGCGTCGATGCCCCACCAGCGCCGCTGGCCGTCGGGCCGCACCGCCACCGGATACAGCAGGTAGACCAGCAGCAGCGCGAACAGCAGGTGGCTTCCGCGGAAGATCAACGCCTCCGGCGGCGCCATGGCCGTGGCCCACATGTGGTACAGCGACATGGCCACGGCAAGCGTGCCGGCCAGCCAGCGCGTGGCAGAGTTCAGGCGGTGTCCTGCTGCGGGTGTTTGGGCTGCGGGTCCGCGGCGGCGACTACATCGCGCCCACTTCCTTGTAGAACTTGACCGCGCCCGGGTGGAAGGGCACGCCGATGTCCACCGCCATCATCTTCGGCGTCAGGCCGTCCATGGCCTTGTTGATGGCCACCATGTCGGGCAGGTTGGCGACCATGGTCTTCAGCATCGCGTAGACGGTGTCGGCCGGCAGCGCGCAGGCGGCGACCAGGTGCGCGGAATAGACGATGGCGTCCACGTCCTTGTCCTGCTTGGGATAGGTGCCGGCCTTGATCGTGCCCTTGGTGTAGCCGGGGTTGATCTTCTTCATCGCGCCGACGATCTCGTCGTTGACCGGCACGAGCTTGATGTCGCGACCGGCGGCCACGTCCATCACCGACGAGGCCGGGATCGTGGTGCCCAGCGTGAACACCTGCGCATGCCCGTCCTTCAGCATCGAGGCGGCATCGGTGTAGCTGTTGACGAAATTGATCTTGGCGCTGTCGTAGCCCAGCCCTACGGACTTGAGGATGTGCTGCGAGATCAGCTCGGCGGTGTTGCCCTTGGGTTGCACCGCGATGGCCTTGCCCTTCATGTCGGCCACCGAGTTCACGCCGGCATTGGCCAGCGCCACCATCTGGAAGTACTGCGGGTACAGGTTCGCCACCTGGCACACCTTGGTCACCTTCTGCGGGTAGGGCGGCGCGCCGTTGATGCCGTCCACCGAGGTGATGCTGTTGCCGAAGCCGATGTCGGCCTTGCCTTCGTCGATGCCGCGGATGTTGGCGATGCCGGCGCCGGGCAAGGTCTGCACCGTCACCCCAGGAATCGACTTCTCCCACATGTTCTTCATCGAACCGCCCAGCGGCACCCACACGCCACCTTGCGGGCCGGTCATCAGGCGCAGCGCCTGTTGCGCCTGAGCCGGCACGGCGAAGGCCAACAGCGATGCCAGGCCGGCAGCGGACAGCAAGGTGCGCGAAAAGGGCGTGTGCATGGCCATGACTCCTTGGAGTGGGTTCGGGATGCGGCGCAGTGTGCCAGTGCACCCGCCTGGCCGGCATTGGTGCAATCGAGTACAACGGCGGTCCGGCCAGGCCGTCGACGAAGGAGTAAACGATGCTGATCTTCCGCCCGCTCTTCGACCCCAGTTCGTCCACTTGGACCTACCTGCTGGGCGACAGCGACAGCGGCGAGGCACTGCTCATCGACCCGGTGTTCGAGCAGCTGCGCCGCGACGAGACGCTGATCCGCGAGCTGGGGCTGACGCTCAAGTGGACGCTGGAAACCCATGTGCATGCCGACCATGTCACGGCGGGCTGGCTGCTGCGCCAGCGCCTGGGCAGCCGCATCGCGCTGTCGGTGGATGGCGGCGCCAGCGGCGCCGACCGGCTGCTGCGCCATGGTGAGCACATTTCCTTCGGTTCGCGGCAACTGCAGGTGCGCGCCACGCCCGGCCACACCAACGGCTGCCTGAGCTACGTGCTCGACGATGAGTCCCGTGTCTTCACCGGCGACTGCCTGCTGATCCGCGGCTGCGGCCGCACCGACTTCCAGCAGGGCAGCACCGCATCGCTGTACCGCTCGGTGCACATGCAGCTGTTCACGCTGCCGGCCGACTGCCTGGTCTACCCGGGCCACGACTACAACGGCATGGGCGTCAGCAGCATCGGCGAGGAGCGGCGCTTCAACCCGCGCCTGGGCGGCGACGTGGCCGAGGCCGACTTCGCCGGCTTCATGCAGCACCTGGGCCTGCCGCACCCGAAGAAGATGGATCTGGCGGTGCCCGCTAACCTGCGCTGCGGCCGGCCCGAGGGCGACGTCGAAGTGCCGGCCGACCCGAACTGGGCGCAACTGAACTTCAGCATCGCCGGGCTGTGGGAGATCAGCCCGCACGCGCTGGCCGAGGTGGCGTCGAAGGTGCAGGTGGTCGACGTGCGCGAACCCGAGGAGTACGCCCAGGGCCTCGGCCACATCGAAGGCGCGTTGTTGGTACCGCTGGGTCAGCTGGAAGCCCGGCTGGCCGAGCTGCCGCGCGGCAAGCCGATCGTCACCGTCTGCCGCTCGGGCGCACGCTCGGCACGTGCCGCGGCCATGCTCGGCAAGGCCGGCTTTGCCGAGGTGGCCAACCTGCGCGGCGGCATGCTGCGCTGGCGCGCCGAAGGGCACGCGGCGATCGGTGCGGGCGAGTAGTCAGAAGTCGAGCCGCGGCCGCGCAATCGGCCGGATCATTTCGTAGGCCCGGGCCGCGCGCAGCACCAGCGCATCGCCGAACATCGGGCCGACGAACTGCAACCCGATCGGCAGCCCAGCCCGGTTCAGCCCGCAGGGGATGGTGCAGGCCGGTTGCTGCGTCAGGTTGAAGGGGTACGAGAACGGTGTCCAGCCGAGCATGCTGCGCGGTGTCATCGGTACGCTGGCGGGCGGCCGGGCGTCGAAGGCCGGCACCGCCACCGCTGGCGTGACCAGCAGGTCGTAGCGCTGCATGAACTGGCGCATGTGCGAGCCCAAGGCGCCGCGTGCCAGCGTCAGCCGTTGCAGATCGAGCGCGCCGTATTTCGAGCCCTGTTCGGCCTCGGCCGCAAAGTCGGGGTCGGCCAGTGCCTGCTGCTCGACCGTCAGCGAATTCCAGATCGTCCACGCGCCGGCGAACCACAGCCCGATGCTGATGTCCAACGGGTCGTCGATGCCCGGGTCGACCTGGTCCACATGTGCGCCTGCTGCCTGCAGCTGCTGCACGGCAGCGTGCACCGCGGCTGCCACCTCCGGGTCGATGCCCTGGGCGAAGCCCAACGCCGGCGAGTAGGCGATCCTCAGGCCGTGGATGCCCTGATCCAGGTGCGCCAGGTAGTCGGTGTCGTCCGGCGGCAGCGAGGTCCAGTCGCGCGCGTCGGGCTGCTTCAGCACGTTCATCATCAGCGCCGCATCGCGCACGTTCATCGTGTGCGGCCCCAGGTGGGCCACCGTGCCCATCGGCGACAGCGGATAGGCCGGCACGCGGCCGAAGCTGGGCTTCAGGCCGAAGTTGCCGCAGAAGGCCGCCGGGATGCGCACCGACCCGGCGCCGTCGGTGCCCACCGACAGCGGCCCCATCCCCGCGGCCACGGCCGCGGCAGTGCCGCCGGAGGAACCCCCCGGTGTCTTGCTCAAGTCCCAGGGGTTGCGGGTGATACCGGTCAGCGGCGAATTGGTCTCGCCCTTGCAGCCGAACTCCGGCGTGGTGGTCTTGCCCAGCAGCACCGCGCCGGCCTCGCGCAGCCGCGCGGTGGCAGGCGCATCCACGTCCCAGGGCTGCTTCGGGTCCACCGTGCGGCTGCCGCGCAGCGTGGGCCAGCCGCGCGTCAGGATCAGGTCCTTGATCGAGGTGGGCACGCCGTCCAGCACGCCGCAGGGGCGGCCGGTGCGCCAGCGAGCCTCGCTGGCCTGCGCCGAGGTCAATGCCTCGTCCGGCGCAAGGTGGCAGAAGGCATTGAGCTTCGGGTTCAGCTCGTCGATGCGCGCCAGCACGGCGCGCGTGGCCTCCACAGGCGACACGCGGCGGCTGCGGTACAGCTGCAGCAGCTCGATGGCGCTGCAATCGGCCAGGTCGGTGGTTTCGGTCATGGCGGCCCTTTCGTCGATACGCGGATCGGCGCACCATAGCGGCATTCGCGCGCCGGCGGGGCAGGGGTTGCCCCGCAGCGCATACCGTGAGTGGTTGCGGGCAGCGCCGAACGCGAGGTGACGCACATGGACAAGGACCCCATCCCCCGGCCGGCGGCCCGCGCCGCGGCGCTGCGCATCCCGTGGCCTGGCGCCTGGGCGCTGGGCCTGCTGCTGGCCGCGCTGGCGTACGGCGGCCCGGCGCCGGCGCAGGAGCGCGTGGCCCGCGTCGGCTGGCTCACGTTGCAGCAGGACGGCCGTTACGAAGAGATCACCGCGCGCGGCTTCGTCGCCGGGCTGCGAGAGGCCGGCTTCGTCGAGGGCCGCAACCTGGAGTTCGTCAAGCGTTCGGCCGACGGCGACCTGCGCCGGCTGGGGCCGCTGGCCAAGGAGATCGCCGCGGCCAAGGTCGACGTGATCTTCGCGCCGGCCAAGCCGATGGCCGACGCCGCCTGGTATGCCAGCCGGCGCATCCCCACCGTCATCGCCACCGTCACCGACCCGGTGCGCGTGGACTATGCCGTGTCGCTGGCGCGGCCGGGCAAGCACATCACCGGCGTGACCACCGCCAATGCCGAGCTGATCGGCAAGCGCTTGCAGCTGCTGACCGAATTGGTGCCCGGGGCCAAGCGCATCGGCACCTTCATCGACCCGGCGCTGCTGGACAGTTGCTCCGAAGAGGTCGACCTGATGGAGAAGTCCGCCAAGGTGCTGGGCCTGAGCCTGGTGCGCATCGAGGTGCGCGCCGGCAAGGACATCGACATCCAGGCGGCCATGCAGCGCGCGGTGGCGGCGCAGGTGCAGGCGGTGGTGACGGCGCCGATGACCAGCAACCAGGACATCACCGACCGGCTGGCCGGTCAGGCGGCGCTGCAGCGCATGCCCTTCGTGCACGACGTGCCGCAGCTGGCCGGCGACGCGCTGGCCGTGTACGGCCCCGATTTCGAGGACATCTACCGCCGCGCCGGGCATTACGTGGCGCGCATCCTCAAGGGCGAGAAGCCGGCCGAGATGGCGATCGAAGAGCCGCAGCGCTTCAGGCTGATCGTGAACGCCAGGACCGCCAGGCAACTCGGCATCGCGCTGCCAGCCGCGGTGTTGCTGCGCGCCGACGAGGTGATCCAATAGCCGGCCGCTTGCGCGCCGACCCGGGCGCAGGGCCTGGGACGGAACCGGAGCCACACCATGTCGATCGCCGAGATGCTGCCGCTGCTTCAGCAGCATGTGCTGGCGGTGCTGGCCTCGCCGCGCGATCTGGTGGCCTACGTGGCGGGTGCCCTGGCGGCGTCCTTCGTCATCGGCGCGGCCTTCGTCAGGACCATGATTCCGCTGCGCTGGCTGGCGGTGGCCGGCAACGTGGGCTTCGTCGTCTTCGGCGCGCTGCACCCGCAGTACCTGACGCTGTTCGTGTCGGCGGTGCTGCTGCCGATCAACGTGCGCCGTGCGCTGCAGATGATGCGGCTGACGCGGCGCGTCAAGGCGGCCGAGGCCGCCAGCGACCTGAGCGGCCTGTGGCTGCGCCCGTACATGAAGGCACGCAAGCTGAAGCCGGGCACGGTGCTGTTCCGCAAGGGCGACCCAGGCGACCACCTGTACTGCGTGGTCGACGGCCAGATCGAGCTGGTCGAGATCGGTGCCGTGCTGCTGCCGGGCAAGATCTTCGGCGAGATCGCCTTCTTCGCCCCGGACCGGCGGCGCACGCTCACCGCGCGCTGCGTCGAGGCGGCCACGGTGCTGAGCATCGACGAGGGCACCGTCAAGCAGCTGGTCTACCAGAACCCGTCGCTGGGCTTCCATCTGATGGGGCTGGTCGCCGGGCGGCTGTCGGAAGACATCCGGCGTTTCGAGCAGCGCCTGGCCGAGGTGCAGCCCGCGCCGCCTCCCCAAGTTTGAGGATGGTTGTGAACTAGGGTTTGCGAGGCCGGGCGGCGCGGAGTACGCTTGTTGCGCGGTGCGGCATGCCGGTTTAGCGGCAGGTTGCACCTGGGGGACAGGGCATGAACAGGACTTCGATCCGTTTGACGCTGCTGCCCGAGGCATCGTGCCGCGGCGTGGGCGAAGTGCCTGCATCGACCGCTCGGCGCCAGCTCATCGGCGGATTGCTGCTCGGCATGGTCGGCGTGGTGACGGCCGAACCGGTGCCGCTGGTCGCCGTGCTGGTGTCTACCGGCCTGCACGCATTGGACTACATGCGCCAGGGCTTGCGCGAGCTGGGCTTCGTCGAGGGGCAGGACGTGGCCTTCGCCTTCCGCTCGGCCGACGGCGACCCGCGCGACCTGCCCGGTCTGGCGCGCCACCTGGCCAGCCTGAAGCCGGCCGTGCTCTTCGTCGCCGGGCCGGCGGCGCTGGACGCCGCGGTGCATGCCACCAGCAGTGTGCCGATCGTCGCGCTCGACCTGGAGACCGACCCGGTGCGCAGCGGCCTGGTGCGCTCGGTGAGCCAGCCGCGCACCAATGTCACCGGGCTGTTTCTCGACCAACCGGCCTTTGCCGGCAAGTGGTTCGAACTGGTCAAACAAGTCGTGCCGAAGGCGCGCCACGTCAATCTGCTGTGGGACGCGAGCACCGGGCCCTGGCAACTGGCGGCCGCCAAGGCCGCGGCGCAGCGCCAGGGTTTCGACATCGACACGCTGGTGGTGCGCGACGAGAGCGAGTTCGAGCGCGAACTCATCGACGGCCTTCGCCGCAAGCCCGACGCGCTGGTGCTGCTGTCGTCGCCGCTGGTGCGCGCGCGCTCGAAGCAGATCGCCGAGTTCAGCATGAAGAACCGACTGCCGACGATCTCGCCCTTCAGCGAGTTCACGCAAGCCGGTGGGCTGATGTCCTACGGCCCGGACGTGCGCGACTTCTACCTGCGCGCCGCCGCCTTCGTCGACAAGGTGCTGAAGGGTGCACGCGTCGGCGATCTGCCGCTGAGCATGCCGAACCAGTTCCGGCTGGTGCTCAACCCGCGCGCCGCTCGGGCCCTGGGACTGACACTGCCGCCGACCTTGCTGGCGGCGGCCAGCGAGTTGATCGACTAGGCCGGGCTGCGGCCCAAGGGGGCGCGATGAAACGACGAACGGTCTGCGCCAGCCTCAGCGCTGCACTGGCGTGGCCCGGGTGGGGCCGCGCGCAAGCCGCGAAGCCAAACGCGCGCATCGCCGTGCTCGGCGGCAGCACCGGCCTGGCCGACCCCGCGACGATGCGCAACATGGTCGAACCGTTGCGCAGGGGCCTGCGCGACCTCGGCTGGGTCGAGGGCCGCAACCTCGACATCGAATGGCGCTTTGCCGAGGGCCAGCCGCAGCGGCTGCCGGCGCTGCTGGCCGAGGCGCTGGCCTCCAAACCCGATGTGCTGGTCGCCATTGGGCCGCTCCCGGCCTTGCTGGCCAAGGACGCGACGCGCACGCTGCCGATCATGGCGGTGCCGGTCGACGACCCGGTGCAGATGGGGCTGGCCGACAGCTACGCGCGCCCCGGGCGCAACATCACCGGGCTGTCCGGCGCCTACCACGGCATCCTGTCGCGGCGGCTGCAGTTGCTGAAGGACCTGGTGCCGGCCGTGCGTCGTGCCGGCATCCTGATGAATCCCCATGCGCTGCCGCGCGCCACCCTTGACCAGGACGTCGATGAGATACGGCGCCAGACCAGCCTGGAGATCGCGGTGTTCGAAGCTCGAGGGCCCGA
>JAGTRL010000134.1 GCA_018261815.1 Pseudomonadota bacterium | reverse complement strand
AGCCCGATCGCGCTCGACCCGCCCGGCCCCGGCCGCACCACCTGGGGCGAAGCGATGGTCGAGTTCGGCCTGGCTGGTGCCACCCGCTTTGCGTTGCCCGACCTGTATCTCTATGGCGAACTGACCGGCATGAGCTCCGGCGCCACCGGCCAGGACCTGTTCCGCTCCGACACGCGCACTGAGACGCTGTGGGAGAAGGTCTACGGCGGCGTGCTGTGGGCACAACCCGAACGCCAACGCTCGGCACGTCTGTCGGTCGGGCGGCAGAACTGGCAGCTGAACAACGGCTTCCTGTTCTCGCGCTATGCGGCCGGCGCCAATGCCGGCCCGAACCCGGCGCTGTACCTGAACCCGCGCACCACCTACCAGATGGCGGTGCTGGCCGAAGTGCGTCAAGGCCCCTTCGAGCTGGAGTTCTTCGACCTCGACCCGGCCGAGCTGAAGGCCTTCGACAGCGACACCCACTTCCAGGGCCTGCGCGCCGCCTGGCTGGAAGACGAGCGCTGGGATCTGGGCGTGGCCGCCTATCGCGTGCCCGAGTCGAACACGATGCTGCGCAACGGCGACGGCGGCCTGGTGCCGCGCCAGGGCGAGCGCACGCTGAACCTGCGCGCCGGCCACCGCGACTTGGGCGGCGGCTTCAGCGCGCTGGCCGAGGGCGCTTGGCAGGACAGCAGCGAGGCGGCGATCTCGGCGCGCGCCTGGTACGCGCAGCTGGCCTACACCGCGAAGACGCTGCCGTGGAAGCCCAGCCTGATGTACCGCTATGCCAGCTTCAGCGGCGACCGGCCGGACACGGCCACGCGCGAGGCCTTCGACGCGCCACTGTCCAGCGGGCTCGACGAATGGGTGCAGGGGGTCAACTTCAAGAAGGTGGTCACCAACAGCAACCTGAACTCGCACCGCGTGCGGCTCAACGCCGGGCCGGATGCGCGCCTGAACTTCACGCTCGACGTCTACCACCTGTGGGCTGATGTGCCCTTGCCGACGGGGCAGCAGACCTACGGCAACGAAGTCGACCTGATCGTGCGCTGGGCGATCACGAAGCAGCTGTTCTTCCTGGGCGTGGCCGCCATCGCCTGGCCCGGCGACGTGATCCAGGCGCAGACGCAGGGCGCGGCACGGCCCTGGAGCACTTTCCAGGCGTCGCTGTTCTGGGGCTTCTGACGCCCGGTCCGCCGGGCGGTGTGGCCGCACGCTGTGGCGCCGCACGCATGCTCCCGATCCCCGCGAGGCATGCAGTTGCCCAGGCGCCGGGCACAATGATCCACGCCCCGTGCTCCGCGAGCCACCATGCCCGACTTCCCCGTCCCACGCTTCGACCAGTTCTACCGCCACCCCGAACTGACGCGCCTGCTGGCCGACTATGCGCAGGCGCGGCCCGAACTGGTGGGCTTGAGTTCCATCGGCAAGAGCCATGAGGGCCGCGACATCTGGCTGGCCACGCTGACCCACAGCAACACCGGCACCGACACCGACAAGCCGGCCTTCTGGGTCGACGGCAACATCCACGCCGCCGAGCTGACCGCCAGCACCGCCTGCCTGTACTGGCTGCATTACCTGGTCAGCCACTACGGCGGAAGCGACGAGGTCGGCCGCCAGGTGACGCAGCTGCTGGACACGCGCACGGTCTACATCGTGCCGCGCCTGAACCCCGACGGCGCAGAACTGGCGCTGGCCGACTCACCAAGACACATCCGCAGCGGCACGCGACCCTACCCCTTCGACGAGCCTCATGTCGACGGCCTGACGCCCGAAGACATCGACGGCGACGGCCGCGTGCTGTCGATGCGCATCGCCGACCCGCACGGCGGCTGGAAGAAGCATGCGCAGCAGCCGCGGCTGCTGGTGCCGCGCGAGCCCGGCGATTTCGGCGGGGAGTACTTCCGCGTCATGCCCGAAGGCCTGCTGAAGAACTACGACGGCCTGCTGATCAAGACCAACCCCAACCGCGAGGGGCTGGACCTGAACCGCAACTTCCCGGCCTACTGGCGGCAGGAGTTCGAGCAACCCGGCGCCGGCCCGTACCCGACGAGCGAGCCCGAAGTGCGGGCCATGGTCGACTTCATCGTCAAGCATCCGAACATCGGCGCGGCCGTCAGCTTCCACACCCACAGCGGCGTGATCCTGCGGCCGATGGGCACGCAGAGCGACGACGACATGACGCCCGAGGACCTGTGGATCTACAAGCAGCTCAGTGAACTGGGCACCCAGCTGACCGGCTACCCGGCGATCAGCACCTTCCACGATTTCAAGTACCACCCGAAGGAGATCGTCACCGGCACGCAGGACTGGATCTACGAGCACCTGGGCGCGCTGTTCTGGACGGTGGAGCTGTGGGCGCCCAACCGCGAGGCCGGCATCACCGACTACGACTGGATCCATTGGTACCGCGAGCATCCGCCCGAAGACGACCTCAAGTTGCTGAAGTGGAGCGACGAGCAGTGCGCGGGCCAGGCGCACGTGGACTGGTATGCCTTCCAACACCCGCAGCTGGGCGCGGTGGAGCTGGGCGGCTGGGACAAGTTGAATTACTGGCGCAACCCGCCGCCGGAATTGCGCGAGCGCGAGGCGGCGCGCTTCCCGGGCTGGATGACGCAGATTGCGCTGTCGTTGCCCAAGCTGGAAGTGCTGCGCACGGAGGTGCGCGCGCTGGGCGAGGACACCTGGCGGGTGCGTTTCGCGGTGGCCAATGCCGGCTATCTGCCGGCCTACATCAGCAAGCGCGCGCTGGAGCGCAAGACGGCGCGCGGCGTGGTCTTCAACATCCACCTACCGCCGGGGCTGAGCCTGGTCAGCGGCGTCGAGCGCATTGTCGGCCCGCAGCTCGAAGGCCATGCGCCCAAGACCTCGATGCAGGCCTTCCTGCCCAACCCCGCCGTTACCGGCGACCGCGCCGTGGCCGAGTGGATCGTGCGCGGCCCGCGCGGCGCGCGCTTCGGACTCAGTGCAGTGGCCGACCGCGCCGGCGCGGTGCGCACCGAGGCGACGCTGGATTAGCGACCGCCAGCCGCCAGCCGCCGGCAAAGACCATGTTGACAGTGTCAACTCTACTCCTGGGCTATTGTGTTGACACTGTCAACCTGCGGCAGCTTCTGCAGGACGTTCACCGGAGTTCCTCGATGCATTCCAATACCTTGCCGATGGTCCGCCGCGGCGCGCGTGGCACCAGCCCCTGGATCCTGCTCACTGGCGGCAGCGTAGGCCTTTTCGCCGGCTTTGCCGTCGACCTGCTGCGCCTGGGCCTGCACAGCGCTCGCAACGCGCTGCAGGCGCACCGCGTCGAGCATTGCCCGGGCGGCTGCAGCTGACGCTGCCGGCCACCGGCCTGTCCCATGACCGAAACCCGCGCCGCGCCGGGCGAGTTGCGCGACGCCTGCATCGAGGCGGCGCGTGAGGCCATCGCCGCGCATGGCATCGAATGCCTGAGCCTGCGCGACGTGGCACGGCGGTTGGGCGTGTCGCACCAGGCGCCCTACAAGCATTACGCCAGCCGCGACCACCTGCTGGCCGAGGTGGTGCGGCGCTGCTTCGAGGGCTTTGCGGCCTGCCTGGACGGGCGCGAGCATTTTGACGACCCAGTGCTGGACTTGGATTCGCTGGGCCGGCGCTACATGGAATACGCCCGCTCGCACCCGCTGGAATACCGGCTGATGTTCGGCACGCCGTGGCCGGCCGCGGCCGAGCATCCGGGCCTGGCGCGCGACGCGGTGCATGCCTTCGAGATCCTGCGCAAGGTGCTGCGCCGCCTGCATGGTGATGGGCCCGCGCAGCGCGAGCGTGTCGATCTCGACGCGCTGTTCGTCTGGTCGACCATCCACGGGCTGGTGGGCGTGCTCGGCGGCAGCTGCGCCGACAAGCTGGCCCTGTCGCCGCAGGTCATGGATCAGGCCATGGCGCACATCATGGCCAAGGTGCGCCTTGGCCTGGGCCTACCCGGCTGAATCAGGCGGCGGCTGCGGCCTTGGGCCCGGCGCGGCGCGGGGCCGCCTTCTTCGCGGTGGTCTTGCGCGCGGCCCTGGCTGCGGCCTTCGGCGCTGCACGTTTCGACGCCGCGCGCGCCGGCTTCGGCAGGATCGCCGCTTCCAGCTCCTCCAGCGCCTCGGCCGAATACACCGCCAGCTTCTGCAGGCTGGGCACCGACGAATGGCAGCCGGTGAAGCCGAAGTCCATGGTGCCGGCGTAGCTCTCGCAGGTGATGTTCAGCGCCTGGCCGTGGGTCACGATCGACGCTGGGTAGATGGCCTCCAGCCGCGCGCCGCGGAAATACAGCGGCTTGTCCGGCCCGGGCACGTTGGAGATGGTGACGTTGAACATCGGCCGCGTGCGCCCGCCGATGCCGCTGAGCAGCGTGGCGATGGTCGGCGCCATCAGCAGCACGGTGTACTGCGTCATCGCCTGCCGCGGCAGGCTCTGCACATGCGCCTTGGCATGGCGCACCGACGCGCGGATGGCGGCCAGCCGCTCGGCCGCGTCCTCGATGTCGGTGCCCAGCGTGGAAATGATGAAGCTGATGGCATTGCCGGTGCCCTGGTCGTCCTTGGGCCGGATCGACACCGGGATGCCCGCGGTCAGCGACTTGGACGGCAGGCTGTCGCGCTCGAGCAGGAAGCGGCGCAGCGAGCCGCCGCACAGCGCCAGCACGACATCGTTGAGGGTGCAGCCGGCGGCGTCGGCCAGCGCGCGCAGCCGCGCCATCGGGAACTGCTGCGTGGCAAAGCGGCGCTTCTCGCGCACGCGCCCGTTCAGCACCGACAGCGGCGCATCGAAAGGCACGACCAGACCTTCGCCGCGCTCGCCGATGCGGCGGAAGATCTTGCCGAAGGCGGCCATCAGCTGCGGCGCCGAGCTCAGCTGGACGCGCAGCGCCTGCACCGCTGAAGCCATCACGTTGGCCATGGTCGGCGCCGGCGCCTGCCGCCGCGACTGCGCCGGCGTGCCCTCGGGCGCCGACCAGAAGGGCGGCAGTGCCAGGCTCTTCGCCGGGTCGGTGGACATGGCCTGCTGCAGCATGCGCATGCCGCTGATGCCGTCGATCAGCGAATGGTGCATCTTCACGAACAGCGCGAAGCGGCCGTTCTCCAGCCCTTCGATGATGGTGCATTCCCAGGGCGGACGGCTCAGGTCCATCGGCGTGCTCTGCAGCCGGCCGACCAGCTCGCCCAGCTCGCGTTCGCCGCCCGGCCAGGGCAGCGCGCCGTGGCGCACGTGGTATTCCAGGTCGATGTCCTCGTCCTCGATCCACTCCGGCAACGGGTTCAGGTTGAATCCCGTCTTCAGGCGCCGGTTCCACGGCGCGGTGAAGCCGCTGCAGTTGCGGAAGTCGTGCATCAGCCGGCGCAGGAAGTCGCGCGGCGCACCCTCGGGCAGTTTGAAGATCAGCAGCCCGCCGACATGGTTGGGCGTGGCCCGGGTCTCGGTCATGATCCACGCGGCGTCGAGCGGGTTCAGGCGGATGCTGCTCATCGGTTGTCTCCTTCTGGCGCTGTCAGCGGTAGAACGGCTCGACCTTGCCCTTCAGCTTGATCAGCAGCGGCTGGCCGCGGCGGTCGCGGGCCTTGCCGGCGGGCACGCGCACCCAGCCTTCGCTGATGCAGTACTCCTCGACATCGGCGCGCTCCTTGTCGTTGAAGCGGATGCCGATGTCGTGCTCGACCACGGCCGCGACATGGTGCGGGCTGCGCGGGTCGACGCTCAGGCGGTCGGGGAACTCGGGGCGTGCGGGGGTGTCGCTCATGTGGTGTTCAGCTACGCAGCAAGGGCTGCCCCCAGATCGTCCAGGCGGCCATCAGCGCCCAGGCCGCCAGCGTGGCCAGCAGGTTGCGCCCGGCATTGTTCTGCGCAAACAGCTTGCCGTTCCAGTAGGCCACGGTGGTGCCGGGCTGCGGCCAGCCGGGCACGAAGCGGCGCACCTGGGCGCAGTAGGCCTCGTAGGGCGCGCCGAAGATCGGCTTCAGGTGCGCCTCTTCGCGCTGCACGCGCGCGTCCATGTACATCCAGTAGATCACCGCATAGGCCAGCAAGAGCCACCACTGGCCGAGCAGCATCAGGAAACCCAGCGGGATGAAGAAGCGGCCCAGGTACATCGGGTTGCGCACCATCGTGTACGGCCCGCGGATGGTCAGCGTGGCGTTCTTGTCCAGCGAGGCGAAACACCAGATCTGGATGAACTCGCCGACCATCGAGACGATGAAGCCGGCGAGCAGCCATTCGCGCCGTGCAAAGAGCGCCAGCAGCACCAGCACCGCGATGAACAGCGGCAGCCGTGTCTTGACCAGGAATCTGCGCAGCCCCGGGTTCTGGAACACGCCGTCCGATGTCTGTTTCATGGTGCTATTGTGGCTTGCGCTTCTTGCTCAACCCGAAGTAGCCGCGCAGGAACCACCAGCGGCGCCAGCGGTTGAGCCGGTCCAGGCTTTCGAGCCGCGCGGCACCCAGCGTGTCGGGCTGCCAGCGCTGCCACTTCTTGTACACGCCGCTCAGGTCCATGTCCTCGAGCCAGCGGCGCAGCGAGCGCGGCATCCAGCGGGTGGACAACGCGGCCTGAAAGTCGATGATGCCGGGCGCGCCGTCGGGTCCGATCAGCAGGTTGCCGCCGCCGCGTGTGTCCAGGTGCACCAGGCCGCGCGCGTGCACCTGGCGCAGCAGCGCTTCCAGGGCCAACAGGAAGTCGGTGCTGAAGGGCCCGTTGGGCGTGTCGGCCAGCGCCCGCCCGGGCACGAAGCGCGCCGCCATCGACAGCGCGTCGACGCGGAAAGCCTGCGATGGAATGCCGGGCAGGCCTTCGAGCCGGCGCAGCGCGCGCACTTCTCGGCCCAGCATAAAGCGGCCGACGGTGTGGCGCACGAAGAAGGCGCGCGAGGCGAAGTCCTTGAAGATCCAGTCCGTGCCGGCGATGCGCACGCGCTCGACCCGCGCATTGGCGAAGCGGCCGTCGCGCAGCAACTGGCGTTCGGCGCTGGCCAGCGCGCCGCGGTCGAAGGGTGATGTCATCAGCGCCGCAATACCGTCAACCATTCGCGCTGCGCGTCGCTCAACGCCTCGTCAGGCGTCAGCATCGAATACTGCAGGGCACTGCGGATCTCGGGCTCCTCCTCGGGCAGCGGCCCGGCCAGCAGCGCGTCCAGCAGGGTGCGGGCTCGGTCCAGGCTGTCGCGGTACTTGGCCAGGATGGCGCTGACGCTGACGTGCATGGCCGGGTCGTCCATCCAGCAGTCGTAGTCGGTGGCGATGCACACCGTGGCATAGCAGATCTGCGCCTCGCGCGCGAGGAAGACCTCGGGCACGTTGGTCATGCCCACCAGCTGGCAGCCCACCTGGCGCATGAACAGGCTTTCGGCACGCGTGCCCAGGCGCGGGCCCTCGACGCAGGCGTAAGTGACGTCGCGGTGCAGCCGCAGGCCCAGGGCCTGCGCTTGGCCGGCGGCCCAGTCGATGAGCCTGGCGCTGGCCGGCTGGGCGGTGGACACATGCGCGGCCACGCCTTCGCCGAAGAAGCTGCGCGCGCGGCCGCCCTTGGTCCAGTCGAAGTACTGGCTGGGCATGGCCAGGTCGCCGGGCGCGATCTCCTGCACCAGGCTGCCGACGGCCGAGAAGCCCAGGATCTGCGTCGCCCCGGCGCGCTTGAGCGCATAGATGTTGGCGCGGTAGTTCACCTCGTGCGGCAGCAGCTTGTGGCCGGCGCCGTGCCGCGCCAGGAACAGCAGCTCGCGCCCGCCCAGCCGGCCCTTGACGATCTGGCCCGAGGGCGTGCCGAAAGGCGTGGGCGCGTCGAGCCGCTGTTCCACCTGCATGCCGGCCAGTTCGTAGATGCCGGTGCCACCGATGACCGCGAGCATGTGCCCTCCTGGAGCGAGTGTGTGCAGCGGCATTCTGCCGTGCCGCCAGCCCCTAAGATCGCGGCTTCGTCGGCCTGGAGACCTTCGATGAACCTGCGATCCGCCCAAGCCTTGTGCGCCGGCCTGCTGCTGGCCTGCGCCCTGCAGGGCGCGCCGGCGCTGGCGCAACCCAGAAAGGACAGCGTCGTGCTGGCCATGACGCTGGAACCGCCGGGGCTGGACCCGACGGCCGGGGCGGCCTCGGCGATTGCCGAGATCGTGCTCTACAACATCTTCGAGACGCTGACCAAGGTCAACGGCGACGGCCATGTGACGCCGCTGCTGGCCGAGAGCTGGAGCCTCTCGCCCGACGCCAAGGCCTACACCTTCAGGCTGCGCAAGGGCGTCAAGTTCCAGAACGGCGAACCCTTCAACGCCGCCAGCGTGAAGTTCTCGCTGGAGCGCGCGGCGGCCAAGGACAGCGTCAACAAGGACAAGGCGGTGTTCGCCAACATCGCCTCCATCGACACGCCCGACGAACACACGGTGGTGCTGACGCTGAAGAACAGCAACCCCGACCTGCTGTTCCAGCTGGGCCAGGCCACGGCGATCCTGGTCGAGCCGAAGAGCGTGGCCGGCAACAACACCCAGCCGGTGGGCACCGGGCCCTTCAAGCTCGAGGCCTGGAACCGCGGCTCGTCGATCACGCTGGCACGCTGGGACGGCTACCGCCACGCGGGCAGCGTCAAGATGAGGCGCGCCACCGTCCGCTTCATCAACGACCCGGCGGCACAGGTGGCGGCGCTGCTGTCCGGCGACGTCGACGCCTTCCCGCGGGTGGCGGCCGCGCGCAGCCTGGAGCAGTTCAAGCGCGACAAACGCTTCCAGGTGCTGATCGGTGGCTCGCGCGCCAAGACCATCCTGGCCATCAACCACAAGCGCAAGCCGCTGGACGACGTGCGCGTGCGTCGCGCCATCGCCGCGGCCATCGACCGCAAGTCGGTGATCGACGGCGCCGCCGACGGTTTTGGCGTGCCCATCGGCAGCTACTACACCCCTGGCGCGCCGGGCTACATCGACCTGACGGCGATGAACGCCTACGACCCGGCCAGGGCGCGCGCACTGCTGCACCAGGCCGGTGTGACGCTGCCGCTGGAGCTGACGATGAAGCTGCCGCCCACGCCCTATGCGCGCCAGGGCGGCGAGGTCATCGCCGCGATGCTCGACAAGGTCGGCATCAAGGCCAAGATGGAGAACATCGAGTGGGCGCAGTGGCTGTCCGGCGTGTACAAGGACAAGGCCTACGACCTGACGGTGATCGCCCACGTGGAGCCGCTGGACTTCGGCAACTTCGCGCGGCCCAACTACTACTGGGGCTATGAGTCGGCGCAGTTCAACGCGCTGTGGGTGAAGATCCAGGCCACCGCCAAGGTGGACGAGCGCAACAGGCTGATGGGCGACGCGCAGCGCCTGGTGGCCGAGGACGCGGTCGCCGCCTACCTGTACCAGCCCACCTGGATCACCGTGGCCAATGCGCGGCTCAAGGGGCTGTGGAAGGAGGTGCCGCTCTTTGCCAACGACATCGGCGCGTTGAGCTGGCAGTGATGCTGCCGACTCGCCGCGGCGCACCATGCTCGCAGACGGCGCCTTGCGGTCATTCGACCCGACGAACCGGCGGGCAACAGTGCAGCGGGGGTTGCCGTTCGCGGTCGCTCGCCGGGCTCACGTTGGCGGCCATCAGCAGCCATGGCGGTTGGGTTTGCGCAGCCGACAGCCATCATCGATGTCGACACGATCATGGGCACGCCGTGGGGCACCTCCGACATGCCCGCCGAAAGCCCGCAGACCCACACCGCGGATGGCTCAGGCAGGGCGAGCCGGTCAGGTCCGGGACGACGGCCGAGACATCTCAGGGTGCAAGCCCCAATACTCGACCGCGGCGGCGAGCACGGTCGACTCGCCCTCGTCGACCCGGGCGTCGACTTCAGCCAGTTCGACACACAGGCGCAGCAGTTTCAGCCGCAGCGCAGGGTCCTGGATCTCGCCCATCAGATCCGCCAGTGTGCGCTCGTCCACCGGGCAGGCGTCGGCCCATTGCAACTGGCCGCTCGAAAGCAAGTCTTCGCAGAAGGTGTCCAGCACAGCGTGCAACTCAAGCCGCGCCAGGCCCAACCTTTCATGCACGACCAGGCGGTCGAGCCACGCGATCTCGGCGTCTCCGATATCGCCATCAGCGACCACGGTCAGGGCGACGATGCGGGCAGCCGCCTGCGGGCTGTTCACGGGATAACTGCGCATGATGGGTCTGCCTTGGGTGCTGTCGGTCGCGGGTCAGTCGAAGATGTTGCTCAGCCAGGACTTCTTGCGGTGGCCTTGCTGGCTTCGGCCGTGCTCGTAGTCGGAGTCCGCGAATTGCGGCTGTGGTGGCGCTGATGCGCTGCCGGCAGGAACCGGCGCCATCGCGCCCGAACGCTCGATCAGCTTGTCGAGTTCGCCGCGGTCCAGCCAGACGCCACGGCACTGCGGGCAGTAGTCGATCTCGACGCCCTGGCGATCGCTCATCACGAGTGCGGTGTCGGTGCAGGTGGGACATTTCATGGGGTGTTCCTGGTGAGGGTTCATTCATCCGAGCTGCCGAAGCCGAACAGGCTCAGCAGACTCGTGAACAGGTTGAAGATCGAGACGTACAGCCCCACGGTGGCCAGCACGTAGTTGGTTTCGCCGCCGTTGACGATTCGACTGGTCTCGAACAGGATCAGGCCGGCCGACAGCAGCGCCACCATCGCGGCGACGGCCAGGCCCAGCGCAGGAATCTGCAGGAACACGGCGCCCAGGCCGGCAATCAGCGCGATGACCATGCCGGCGAACAGGAAGCCGCCCATGACGCTGAAGTCGCGACGGGTCGTCAGCACCCAGGCCGACAAGGCCAGGAAGGTGGCTCCCGTGGCTGCCAGGGCCAGGGTCACGACCTGTGCACCGCCGGGCAGTGCCAGCGACTTGGCCAGCACCGGCCCCAGCGAGTAGCCCATGAAGCCCGTCAGCGCAAACACCGCCGGCAAGGCCCAGCCGCTGTTCTTGAACCTGTAGACGGCAAAGAGCAGGCCGAAGTAGCCGCCCAGCGTCAGCAGGATGCCCGGCGCCGGCAGCTGGAACGCCACGCTGGCCGCAGCGATGGCCGCGC
>JAGTRL010000133.1 GCA_018261815.1 Pseudomonadota bacterium | reverse complement strand
AAGCCGTGGTTCTGGCTGGTGATGGACACGCGGCCGGAGTCCAGGTCCTTCACCGGGTGGTTGGCGCCGTGGTGGCCGAACTTCATCTTGAAGGTCTTCGCGCCCGAGGCCAGCGCCAGGATCTGGTGTCCCAGGCAGATGCCGAATGTGGGGATGCCGCTGTCGATCAGCTGCCGCGTGGCCTGGATCGCGTAGTCGCAGGGCTCAGGGTCGCCGGGGCCGTTGGACAGGAAGATGCCGTCCGGCTTCAGCGCCAATGCCTCTTCGGCCGGGGTGCGCGCCGGCACCACCGTGACGCGGCAGCCGCGGCTGGCAAGCATGCGCAGGATGTTGCGCTTGATGCCGAAGTCGTAGGCCACCACGTGCCAGCGCGAATCGGTCTGTGTGCCGTAGCCGCTGCCCAGTGTCCACTCGGTCTGCGTCCAGACGTAGGCCTGGTCCACCGACACTTCCTGCGCCAGGTCCAGACCGCTCATGCTGGGGGCGGCAGCGGCGCGGACCACCGCCTCGGCCACCTCGCGCTCGCCCACCGGTGTGCCCGGCGCGAAGGCAACGATGCACCCGTTTTGTGCACCTTTGCTGCGCAGCACGCGGGTCAGGCGGCGGGTATCGATGCCGGCGATGGCCACCAGGCCTTCGGCACGCAGGTAGTCGGACAGGTTGCGAGTGGCGCGGAAGTTGGACGCGCGCAGCGGCAGGTCCTTGATCACCAGCCCGGCGGCATGCGCCTTGGCGGCCTCGACATCCTCGTCGTTGACGCCGTAGCTGCCGATGTGCGGGTAGGTCAGCGTCACGATCTGCCGGCAATAGCTGGGATCGGTGAGGATCTCCTGGTAACCGGTCAATGCGGTATTGAAGACCACCTCGCCGACGGTGTGGCCGGCCGCACCCACGGCATGGCCGACGAAGTGCGTGCCGTCTGCAAGCGCGAGCAGAGCGGGGGGCAGGACGGGAAGCAAGGGACAGCTCCGGGTTTCGCAGGCTCAGCACGACCCTCCGCCGGCCCGCGAGGGCATCGCGGCAGTGCAAGAAAATGGGGGCTGTGCCGAACTGCTGGATCAGCAGGATTACAGGCAAATTGTATCCGCTGGGCCGGCCCCGCCCGCCGCCGCGGCGGCCGCCCGAGCGGCACGCAAGTCCGCACGGAGAACCGAAAAAATTGAAACCCGACCTGAACAGTAGGGAACTAGAATCCGGCGCGCGGGTCTATCCCGCCGTCCTCAACCACTCCCATGGAGATTGACCGCATGAACCCTGGCCTGCAAACCGCTCCCGGTTACGTTGGCTCCGGCGCGCTGACCGAGCAGCGTAACCGCGTACTGCGCAATACCTATTGGCTGCTGGCGCTGTCGATGGTGCCCACCGTGCTGGGCGCCTGGATCGGCGTCAGCACCGGGCTGGCGGCCGCCATGTCCCCCGGAGTCAGCATGGTGGTCTTCCTGGCCGGCGCGTTCGGCCTGATGTTCGCCGTCGAGAAGACGAAGAACTCCGCTGCCGGCGTGCCGGTGCTGCTGGGCTTCACCTTCTTCATGGGCCTGATGCTGTCGCGGCTGATCGGCTCGGTGCTGGGCCTGTCCAACGGCGCCAGCCTGATCATGGTGGCCTTTGGCGGTACTGGCGCCATCTTCCTCGGCATGGCATCGCTGTCGACGATCATCAAGCGCGATTTGACGGCGATGGGCAAGTGGCTTTTCATCGGCGCGATCATGCTGCTGGTGGCGGGCATCGCCAACTTCTTCATCCAGTCGAGCGCACTGATGATCACGCTGATGGTGCTGGCCATCGGCATCTTCTCGGCCTTCATCCTGCACGACCTGAAGCGCGTGCAGGACGGCCAGGAGACCAACTACATCACCGCCACGCTGGGGGTGTACCTGAGCCTGTACAACGTGTTCCAGAGCCTGCTGGCACTGCTGGGCATCTTCGGCGGCGACCGCGACTGAGCGTACGCCTTCGCAGCATCGACAACAGGGCCTTCGGGCCCTGTTCCGTTTGGGACTTACGGTGCGTCGCGGTCGAAGACCGCAATACTCTCCACATGCGCGGTATGCGGGAACATGTTCACCATGCCCGCCTGCGTGCAGCGGTAGCCCGCCTGGTGCACCAGCAGCCCGGCATCGCGCGCCAGCGTGGCCGGGTTGCAACTTACATAGACGATGCGCCTCGGCGGCACCCAATCTGCCACCGGCGCAGCATGCAGTTCGGCCAGCGCCTTCGACAGTGCGAAGGCGCCCTCGCGCGGCGGGTCGACCAGCCATCTGTCGGCCAGACCCTGCGCCACGAGGTCGGGCGCGGCAAAGGCGAAAAGATCGCGCGCCTCGAAGCGGGTCTTCGCCGCCAGGCCATTGAGAACAGCGTTGTCACGGGCGCGCTGCACCAGCACCTCGCTGCCCTCGATGCCCAGCACCATCGCCGCACGGGTGGCCAGCGGCAAGCTGAAGTTGCCCAGGCCACAGAACCAGTCGATCACCCAATCGTCGCGCTGCACCTCCAGCAGGCGAAGCGCGTGCCCGACCAGCACGCCGTTGATCGCGGCGTTGACCTGGGTGAAATCGGTGGGGCTGAAAGGCAGGCGAACGCCGAACTCCGGCAAGGCATAGGCCAATTCAGGGCCGGCGTCGTCGAGGCGGCGCACGCTGTCCGGCCCCTTCGGCTGCAGCCACCACTGCACGCCGTGCGCGGCGCCGAAGTCGCGCAGGCGCTGCAGGTCGGCCTGGCCCAGCGGCTCCAGATGGCGCAGCACCAGCGCGGTGACTTCGTCACCCATGGCCAGCTCAATCTGCGGCAGGCGGTCGCGCTGATCCATGGCGCCGATCAGTTCGCGCAGCGGCATCAGCATGCGGCTCATCTTGTCGGGCAGCACCGGGCAGACCTGCATGTCGGCGACATAACGCGATTTGCGCTCGTGGAAGCCGACCAGCACCGTGCCCTTCTTGGCCACGTGGCGCACCGACAGCCGCGCGCGGTGGCGGTAGCCCCACGCCGGCCCTTCGATCGGCCGCAGCATCTGCTCGGGCTTGACCTTGGCCAGGTGCCACAGATTGTCTTCCAGCACCCGCTGCTTGATGGCCACCTGGGCCATCGGATGCAGGTGCTGCATCTTGCAGCCGCCACAGGCCCCCGCATGCAGGCCGAAGTGCGGGCAGGCCGGACGCACGCGCTGCGCGCTCTCGCGTCGCAAAGCGGTCATCACGCCCTGCTCCCAGTGGTTCTTGCTGCGCCCGGTGCGGCAGGTGACCACCTCGCCGGGCAAGGCGCCTTCGATGAAGACCACCTTGCCGTCACTCCTGCGGGCCACGCCCTGCGCCTCCAGGTCGAGCGCGTCGACCGTCAGCCATTCGTCTTGTGTCATGTCCAGGATTATCCGGGCGTGTTCCATGCAAAAGGCCGCCCTTGGGCGGCCTTGTCGCGGGTGCGGCGGATGGCTCAGGGACGGGCGTACTCCGAGATCACCTTCCAACGACCGTCGACGATCTGTGACATGCGCGAGGCATCGCTGCCCAGCCGCTTGGTGGCGCTGAAGGTCGCCTCTGCACTGCCGAAGATGTCGGGCGGAATGGTGATCGTGTCCATCGCCTTGATGAAGCTGTCGGTGCTGAGGTTCGGCCCGGCCTTGGACGCTCCCTTGAGGAAGGCATCGATGATCACGTAGCCGTAGACGGCGAACACGTCGGGATCCTCGTTGAAGCGTGTCTTGTACTTGGTGGCCCAGTGGCGCAGCGGCTGCGAGGCCTCGTCGAGGTACGGGTGCTGGGCACCCATGGTCGAGATCAGACCGTCCATGGCCTTGCCGCCGAGCTTCGGGATCAGCCAGGTGTAGGAGGCACTGGACCCGAAGAACACCGGGTTGAAGCCGGTCTTGCGCGCCTCGCCGATGGTGCCGATGGTCTCGCGGATGATCGTGCCCATCACCACCAGTTCGCAGCCCGAACCCTTCATCCTCGCCACCTGCGACGAAAAGTCGGTCGCACCACGTTTGTAGGAGGTCTTTTCGGTGAACTCCATGTTCAGCGTCTTCAGGCCGGCCTCGGCGCCGCGCATGACTTCGAGGCCGAACTCGTCGTCCTGGTAGATGGTGCAGACCTTCTTGACGCCCTTGTCCTTGACCATCTTCGGCAGCCAGGTGCGCATCTGGTCGTAGTAGGTCACCGCGAAGGAGTACTTCAGCCGGTTCAGCGGCTCGTACATCTCGCGTGCCGCGGTTACCGGCAAGAAGTTGATGACGTTCTTCTCGAACTGGATCGGCATCGACGCGTTGTTCTGCGCCGTGCCGGTGTGCGCCACGACGATGAACACCTTGTCCTGGTTGACCAGCTTCTGCGCGGCCAGCACGGCCTTCTTCGGGTCGTAGCCGTCGTCCTCGACCAGCAGCTTGAGCTTGCGGCCATGCACGCCGCCCTGCTCATTGACCTCCTCGACGCGCAGCAGCATGCCCTGGCGCACCGCCTTGCCGAAGGCGGCGATGGGTCCGGACAAATCCTGGATCGATCCGACCAGGATCTCGTCCTTGCTGACGCCTTGGGATTGCGCCTGGGCGACGCCGGAGGCCAAGCCCAGAGCGGCAGCCAAGGCACTGAGTAGCGGTTTCATCATCGGTCGGTCTCCTGGTTGGGGCAATGAATTCACGGCAGCGCGGTCGCGACGCCTCAGGGTTTCGCGTAGTCGGAAATCACCTTCCACCTGCCGTCAACGATCTGCGAGAGGCGCGACGCGTCACTGCCCAGCCGCTTGGTCGGCCCGAAGGTGAAGGGCGGCGCCCCGAACATGTCGGTCGGGAAGCTCATCGAGTCCATCGCCTTGATGAAGCTGTCGGTCGTCAGAGTCGGGCCGGCCTTCGCCGCCGCCTGGATGAAATAGTCCATCACCGTGTAGCCGTAGGCGGAGAACAGCGTCGGGTCGTCGTTGAACTTGGTCTTGTATTTGTTGGCCCAGAAGCGGATGGCCTGCGACGGGTCGTCCGGATACGGAATCTGCGCGGTCATCGTCCCGTACAGGCCATCCATCGCCTTGCCGCCCAGTTTGTGGATCAATTCGGTGTAGACGGCCGACGTGCCAATGAAGATCGGGTTGAAGGCGGCCTTGCGCGCCTCGCCGATCGTGCCGATGGTCTCGCGGATGATCGTGCCCAGCACCACCATCTCGCAGCCCGCCGCCTTGGCCCGCGCCACCTGCGACGAGAAGTCGGTCGAGCCACGCTTGAACGAGGACTTCTCGGTCAGCTCCATGTTCAGCGTCTTCAGGCCGGCCTCGGCGCCGCGCAGCACCTCCAGCCCGAAGTCGTCGTCCTGGTAGATCGCGCAGACCTTCTTCGAACCCTTTTCCTTCACCAGCTTGGGCAGGTAGGTGCGCATCTGGTCGTAGTAGGTCACCGCGAAGGAGTACTTGAGTCGGTTGAAGGGCTCGTACATCTCGCGCGCTGCGGTGATCGGCAGGAAGTTGATGACGTTCTTCTCGAACTGCACCGGCATGGCCGCATTGTTCTGCGCGGTGCCGATGTGGCCGGCGACGATGAACACCTTGTCCTGGTTGACCAGCTTCTGCGCCGCCAGCACGGCGCGCTTCGGGTCATAGCCGTCGTCCTCGACCAGCAGCTTGACCTTGCGGCCATGCACGCCGCCTTGCTCGTTGGCTTCTTCGGCACGCAGCAGCATGCCCTGGCGCACCGCCTTGCCGTAGGACGCCAGCGGTCCGGACATGTCGAGGATCGAGCCCACCAGGATCTCGTTCTTGCTCACGCCCTGCGATTGCGCCAGCGCCGTGCCGGCAGCCAGCGCCAGCGAAGCGGCCAGCAAAGTCAAGAGTCTCTTCATCGTCGTGCTCCCAAGAGAAAGTTACGGTCGTATCTCAGCGGTACATGGCCTCGATGGCCTCGGCATACTTCTTCTCGACCAGCTTGCGCTTGAGCTTCATGGTCGGCGTCAATTCATCATCCTCGGCGGTCAGCTGGTTCTGCAGCAGATAGAACTTCTTGATCTGCTCGACCCGTGCGAACTTCTTGTTCACGCGCTCGATCTCGCCCCAGATCAGGTCCTGCACCTCCTTGGCCTGCGTCAGGCTGGCGTAGTTGCTGAACGGGATGTCGCGGTCCTGCGCGTACTTCTCGACGTTCTCCTGGTCGATCATCACGATCACCACCAGGTACGGACGCTTGTCGCCGATGACCACCGCGTCGGTGACGTAGGGCGAGAACTTCAGATCGTTCTCGAGTTCGCTGGGCGTAATGTTCTTGCCGCCGGCCGTGATGATGATGTCCTTCATCCGGTCGGTGATGTAGAAGTAGCCGTCGTCGTCGACATGGCCCACGTCGCCGGTGTGCAGCCAGCCATCGGCATCGATGGTCTCGGCCGTCTTCTCCGGCTGGTTCAGGTAGCCGAGGATGACGTTCGGCCCGCGCAGCATGATCTCGTTCGTGCCTTCGGCGATACGCATCTCCAGGCCCGGCCCGGGGCGGCCGATGCTGCCGGGCCGCATGGCGTCGCGTGGGTTGGCCGTGCCGGCGCCGCAGGTCTCGGTCATGCCCCAGCCCTCACCCAGCGGGATGCCCAGCGCCAGGTACCAACGGATCAGGTCGGGCGAGATCGGTGCCGCACCGGTCAGGCCGACCTCGACCCGGTCCATGCCAATCATGCGCTTGACATTGTTCAGCACCAGCCACTGCGCCAGCTTGTAGCGCAGCTTTAGCGCCCCCGAGGGCTCGCGCCCATCGAGAGTGCACTGCGCCACCTCGCGGCCGACCTGCAGCGCCCAGCCGTAAGCCGCCTGCTGCAGCTTGTCGGCCTCGCTCAGGCCGATGGCCACCTGGGAATAGATCTTTTCCCACACGCGCGGCACGGCAAAGAACAGGTTCGGCCGAACCTCACGCAGGTTCTCGAACACCGTCTCGGGGTTCTCGACGAAGTTCACCACCGAGCCGCGCTCGATGGGCACGAACTCGCCGATCATGCGCTCGGCAATGTGGCACAGCGGCAGGAAGGCGATGCGCTCGCCGCCACGCGGCAGGCCCTCGTATAGCGTGGTCGACAACGAAGCCAGCACCGAGCAGATGTTGTCCTGGCTGATCATCGCGCCCTTGGGCCGGCCGGTGGTGCCCGAGGTGTAGACCAGCACCGCCACGTCGCCAGGGTCGCGAGTGCGGCTGCGTTCGTCCAGCAGCCCTGGATGCTGCTTCAGGTGGATGCGGCCCAGCTCGCGCAACTGCTCCAGGCTGATGACGCGCGGATCGTCGAAGGCGGCCAGCCCTTCCATGTCGAAGACGATGACGCGCCGCACCAGCGGCAGCCGGTCGGAGATCTCGAGGTACTTGTCGAGCTGCTCGTCGTCCTCGACGAACAGGTACACGCTGCGCGAATCGCTGCACAGGAACTCGACCTGCGGCGCCGCGTCGGTGGGATAGATGCCGTTGCACACGCCACCCACCGACTGCACGGCCAGGTCGCACCAGACCCATTCGCGGCAGGTGTTGGACAACACCGAGGCCACCTCGCCCGGTTCCAAACCCAGGCTGACCAAACCGGCACCGATTTCGCCGACGATGGTGGACACCTCGTTCCAGCTGTAGGCACGCCAGAGGCCCATCTCCTTCTGGCGCATCATGGTGGCGTCACCAAGCTCCTTGACGCGCAGGCGGAACAGTTCGGGAATGGACTTGTAGGGCAGCGCATCGGCCTTCCAGCCGAACTCGTCGCCACGGACGATGCGGTGCGGATCCCGCGTGACGGTACTGCTCATCTCCATGTCTTCTTCTTCTTCCAGCGACGTTCGCCGCGCACGCCGCTTTCCTTCTTGCCGAGATAGAACTCCTTGATGTCCTCCTTCTCGCGCAGCACGGCACAGGTGTCGTCCATGACGATGCGTCCGGTCTCGAGCACGTAGCCGTGATCGGCGACGTTCAGCGCCATGTTGGCGTTCTGCTCGACCAGCAGCATGGTCGTGCCGCGCTCGCGGTTGATGCGCACGACGATCTCGAAGATCTCGCGCGTCAGCTTCGGCGACAGCCCCAGGCTGGGCTCGTCGAGCAGCATCAGCTCGGGCGCAGCCATCAGCGCACGCGAGATCGCCAGCATCTGCTGCTGGCCGCCGGACAGCAGACCGGCATCCTGCGTGGCACGCTCCTTCAGGATCGGGAAGTAGGCGTAGGCCATCTCGATGTCACGCGCCACCGCGTCGCGGTCCATGCGCGTATAGGCGCCCATCAGCAGGTTGTCGCGCACCGACAGCAGGGGGAACACCTCGCGCCCTTCGGGCACATGGCTCACGCCCATGCGCACGATCACCGACGGGTCGAGCGCGGTGATGTTCTGGCCCTTGAAGCTGACGCTGCCGCGGTTCGGGTCGATGATGCCGGAGATGGTCTTGAGGATCGTGCTCTTGCCGGCGCCATTGCTGCCGAGCACGGTGACGATCTCGCCGCGCCGCACCTTCAGGCTGACGCCGCGGATGGCCTTGATCGGCCCATAGGAGCTTTCGACGTTGGCCAGCGCCAGGATGACGTCGTCGTCGCGGCCTGCCACCTGCGTCATGCCTCGACCCTCCGCAGCGAGCTCAGGTCGTCTGTGCTGCCCAGGTAGGCCTCGATCACGCCAGGGTGCGATTGCACCTCCTCGGGCGTACCGAGCGCCAGCACCTCGCCCTGGTTCATCGCCAGCACGCGGTCGCTGACCTTGGAGACCAGGCTCATGTCGTGCTCGACCATCAGCACGGTGATGCCCAAATCACGCTGGATGTCCTGGATCCACCAGGCCATGTCGTCGGTCTCTTCGACATTCAGGCCGGACGAGGGCTCGTCCAGCAGCAGCAGCTTCGGCTCGGCGCACAGCGCGCGCGCCAGCTCCACCACCTTGCGCACGCCGTAGGGCAACCCCGCGACCATCATGTCTCGATACTTCTGCAGGCTGAGGAAGTCGATCACCTCCTCGGCCTTGCGCCGGGCATGGATCTCGGCGCGGCGTGTCGCGCCGGTGAACAGCAGGTCCTGCCACAGGCTGGTGCGCCGGTGGGTGTGGGTGCCGATCAGCAGGTTCTGCAGCACGCTGGCAAATTCGAACAACTCGATGTTCTGGAAGGTGCGCGCGATGCCCAGGGCCGCCACCGCGTGCGGAGGCTGGGCCACCAGGTCCTCGCCCTCGTAGCGGATGCCGCCGGCCGTGGGCTGGTAGATGCGGCTGATCAGGTTGAACACCGTGGTCTTGCCGGCACCGTTCGGGCCGATGATGGTGAAGACCTCGCCGCGCTGCACCTCGAAGCTGACCTTGTTGACCGCCACCAGACCGCCAAAGCGCACGGTCAGGTCCGTGGCACTGAGCAACGCGCCACTCATGCGCAACGCTCCCAAAGCGACTCGAAAGGGTCGAGCAGCCGCCGCAGAACCGGCTTTGCCGGGCTGCAGGCGGCGCCCCCCTGGAGGGGAGCGCCGTAGGCGCTACGGGGGGGGGTCATTTCAACCGATCCGATTTCTGGAAGGCTTTCTGCCGCTTGAACATGCCGGCCCGATAGAACGGGAACATCTGCAGGTATGTGCGCATCTTCAACCAGCGGCCGTACAGGCCATGCGGCTCGAACATCACGAACGCCACCAGCACCACGCCGTAGACCACCGCCTGCAGCCCAGGCGACTGGCCCACCGAATCGGGCAGATAGTCCTTGCCCATCGCGATCAGCTGCGGCATGGTGATCAGGAAGATCGCGCCGAGGAACACCCCGTGCACCGAGCCCAGGCCGCCGACGACGACCATCAGCAGCAGGTCGATCGACTGCACGATGTTGAACTGCTCGGGCGACAGGAACTTGATCTTGTGCGCGTAGAGGGCCCCACCCAGCCCGGCCAAGCCGGCCGACAGCGCGAAGGACATGGTCTTGTAGCGCGCCAGGTGGATGCCCATGCTCTGCGCCGAAATTTCCGAGTCGCGTATGGCAACGAAGGCACGGCCCGTGGGAGAGCGCAGCAGGTTCAAGATGGCCAGCGTCGACAGCACCACCACCACCAGGCAGAGGAAATAGAACTCGGTGTTGCTGTCGAGCGTCCAGCCGAACATCGCCGGCGACTTCACGTGCAGGCCGGCATTGCCGCCGGTCACCGACTCCCAGCGCGCCAGGCCTTCTTCGACGATGAAGCCGAAGGCCAACGTGGCGATGCCCAGATAGATGCCCTTGACGCGCAACGCCGGCACGCCGATGACGATGCCGACGATCGCCGACAAGCCGCCCGAGCAGGCCAGGGCCAGCGGAAAGGGCCAGCCGGCGTTGGTGAGCACGGCCTGCGTGTAGGCGCCCACGCCCAGAAAGGCCGCATGGCCGATCGAGAACTGACCGGTGAAGCCGGCCAGCAGCATCAGCCCCAGGCCGACGGTCGCGTAGATGAGCACGAACACCAGCTGCGCCAGGACGTATTCGGACAGGATCCAGGGCGCGCCCAGCAGGAACAGGCCGAGCAGACCGTACCAGAAGGCCTGGCCGCCATGCTTGACGATGCGGATGTCCTGGTCGTAGTCGGTCTTGAAGATGAAGCGCATTTCAGTCGCTCGTACCTGCAAACAAAGTCGCCATGGAACTGGCAGTCGAGCGAACGCCGTGGAGCCGGCTCTGCCGGTCCACTGGCGTCGCCCCCCGGGGGGGGAGCGCCGAATGCGCTGCCGGGGGGGTCATACTTTCTTGCGCAACTTCTCGCCAAACAGTCCGTTCGGCTTGATCATCAGCATCAGCAGCACGACGATGTAGGGCGCGATGTCCTTGAAGCCTTCGGGCAGGTAGAAGCCCGACAGGCTTTCGACGATGCCGATGATCAGCCCGCCGACGATCGCGCCCGGCAGGCTGCCGAAGCCGCCGACGACGGCCGCCGGAAAGGCCTTCAGGCCGATGTAGCCCATGTTGGCATGCACGAAGGTGATCGGCGCCAGCAACAAGCCGGCGATGGCCGCCACCGCCGCGGCCAGGCCCCACACCAGGCCATTGAGCCGCTGCACCGGAATGCCCATGTAGTAGGCCGCGATCTGGTTCTGCGACGAGGCCTGCATCGCGATGCCGATCTTGCTGTAGCGGAACAGTGCATACAGCCCCAGGCACAGCAGCGCGGTGGCGCCGATG
>JAGTRL010000132.1 GCA_018261815.1 Pseudomonadota bacterium | reverse complement strand
GCGGCCGGCGGCTGCGGCAGTGGGGGCTGCGTCGGTGGCGGCTGCGGTGGCGGTTCACGCGGTGGTTGAGCCCCAAGCGGGACACTCCTGGAGACAAGCATGAACTCATTCGTCGACATCCCGGCCATGGTGGCGGCCTGCCAAAAGGCCTGCGGCATGGTGCATCTGGTCGGTGCCGGTCCCGGCGATCCCGATCTGCTGACGTTGCGCGCTGCGCGGTTGCTGGCGCAGGCCGACGTCGTCGTCTACGACCACCTGGTCGGTCCGCAGGTGCTGGCATTGATCGGCAACGACGCCGAGCGCGTCTATGTCGGCAAGGAACGCAGCCGACACAGCATGGCGCAAGCCGACATCAACCAGCTGCTGGTGCGGTTTGCACGCCAGGGCAAGCAGGTGGTGCGCCTCAAGGGCGGCGACCCCTTCGTCTTCGGCCGTGGCGGCGAGGAGCTTCAGGTGCTGGCCGCCGCCGGTGTGTCCTTCGAGGTGGTGCCGGGCATCACTGCCGCCTGCGGCGTGGCCAGCTACGCCGGCATTCCGCTGACGCACCGCGACTATGCGCAAAGCTGTACCTTCGTCACCGGCCACCTGAAGGACGGCAGCTGCGACCTCGACTGGCCGGCGCTCGCGCGCCCGCGCCAGACCGTGGTGATCTACATGGGCCTGTCGGGGCTGGCCACCATCTGCGCGCAGATGATCGCGCACGGGCTGCCGCCGCACTGGCCGGCGGCCGTGGTGGCTCAGGGCACGCTGGACAGCCAGCGCGTGGTCTGTGCCACCCTGGCAACGCTCGCCGATGAGGTGGAACGCGAAGGACTGCAGTCACCCTGCCTGACCATCGTCGGCGAAGTCGTGCGCCTTCACGAAGAACTCGCCTGGTTCCGTGCTCAGCACCGTGCCGCAGCCGAGTACACCGAACTCGCCCCGGCTCAGGCCTGACGCATCATGAGCCCTCGACATCGCCCCCTGCCCCTCGCCCTGTTCGGTCTGATGCTCAGCGCCGCTGTGCCCGCGGCGGCGCAGACGACGCCCGTCGCGATGTCGGCACCCTGGGCGCAGGCGATGTGCAACGCCTGGAACGCCGATGCCGGCCTGACCGACAAGCTGGTCGAATCGGGCTGGATGAAGAACGATGCCGGCCGCGGCTTCAAGACCATGCAGATCTACCGCGCCGACTGTCCGAAGAGCGGGCGCATCGAACTGCAGATCGCCCTGAGGGAAAACAAGGCCCGATGCGTCTATGGCGGCGCTTCGCGCAGCGAAAAGCTCGACAGCAGCGCCGACTACCTGATGTGGGCCGAATCCTCACGCTGGCGCGAAATGGGTGCCGGCGAGTACGGCCCGATGCGCGCGATGATGTTCGGCCATCTCAACTTCGAAGGCCCGAAGATGGAAGCCATGGGCAACATGGGCCCCTTCGAAGGCTTCTTGCGGCTGGTCGGCAAGGTGCCGGGGGAATGGGGCACGTGCGCCTGAGCACCCCAAGGCCTGCGCCCAAAGGCGTACGCCCCCCGTCCCCACCCCACGCTCACGAAGCGCCGCGACGATGCTGAGCCTGGACGACGCCGGACAGCTCCTGCGTCGAAGCGCCTTCTTCCGGTCCACCTCGGCCTCGGCCATTCGGGCGCTTTCCGACCATTCGCAACTAGTGCGCTTGTCGGCCGGTGAACTGCTGTTCAAGAAGGGCGACCCGGGATCGGCGATGTACTTCATCGTCGACGGCTGTGTTCAGGTGCACCATGCCGAGATGGTGGTCATTCTTCTCGAGAGGGGTGAAGTGTTCGGTGAGGTCGCTGCGCTGTCCAGCGAAACACGCACGGCGTCCGTGAGCGCCAGGACGGACACCGTGCTGCTGAAGCTGGAGCGCGACGCGATCTACGCCACGCTGGCCTCGCACCCGGATGCCGTGCGATCGATGATCGAAGCCCTGTGCCACCGTGAAAGCGAGGTGATCGGCGAAAAGCTCGGGCGCATGATCCAGGCCAGGGTGCTGGAGCACGAGCTGGAGATCGGGCAGAAGATCCAGAGGAACTTCCTGCCTGCGACCATCCCGGCCATGCCGGGCTGGCAGTTGGACGGCATGCTGCAGCCGGCACGCAAGGTGGCTGGGGACTTCTATGACTTCTTCATGGTTCCGGAACTGCAGTGCATGGGCATCGTCATTGGCGACGTCTGCGACAAGGGTGTGGGCGCGGCGCTGTTCATGACGCTGTTTCGCAGCCTGATTCGCTCCGGCGCCTTGTTTGGCGGCCGCACGGAGCGGTCTGCCGGCGACGATGAGCTGGAATGCACACTGCTGCACGCCCTGCGTTCGACCAACCGGTACATCGCGTCGACGCATCGCGGCAGCAGCATGTTTGCATCGGTGTTCTTCGGTCTGATCGTCCCGCCGACCGGGCTCGTCCGCTACATCAACGCCGGACATGAAGCCCCCTGGATCGGCCAGGGCAGCGGGGTACGGACGCAGCTGTCCACGACAGGGCCGGTGGTCGGCCTGTTCGAGGAAGCCGAATACGAAGTGGGCAGTGCCGAGGTTCGGCCGGGCGAATGGCTCTTTGCCTATACCGACGGCGCGACCGACGCCCAGAACGAGGCGGGCGAGGCATTCTCCGAAGACCTGCTGCGCTGCACGGTCGTCCGGGGTGCCGCCAAGGACGCGCCCGTCTTGGAAACCGTCCGCCAGACGCTCGCAGGCTTCATCGGCAAGGCAGACCAGTTCGACGACATCACCATGATCAGCGCCCGCCGCGATTTGCACTGAGCCGCGGCATCTTTTCTTCCCGGCAGTTCCGCAATCTCAACCCGATTCACCCCAGCGTTTTCACAAGGAGGCAAGTGCCATGAGCAATGAACTTCGAATCGCCGTGTCCGAGGAAAAGGGCAACACCCCGGTGACGATCATGTATGTCAGCGGCGACCTGGACTCGAAGACCTACGGCGATCTGGAAACCAAGGCCAGCGATCTCATTGCCGCAGGCGCGAAAAACATTCTTCTCGACCTGCATGAGGTCCACTTCATGGGCAGTGCCGGGCTGCGAGCCATGCACGCCATGTCCGTCAAGCTGAAGGATGCGGGCGGCCAGCTCAAGCTGCTCAACCCGTCGGACCCCGTGGCGCGCGTGTTGAAGACATTGGGCTTCGACCGGTTCTTCGATATTCATGCCACGCGGGATGCCGCTCTGAAAAGCTTCTGACCGAGCTGCGGCGCGCTGCATGCTGGACATGAGCGACGACCGGATCCGTGTCAAGGCGGGTCTTGACGACCTGAGCCTCGTCCGGGCGTTTGTCGAGCGTCATGCCCATTCAGCCGGCTTGTCCCAGGACGGGGCTGCGGAACTGGTCTTGGCAGTCGACGAAGCCGTGTCGAATTGTGTCGAACACGGGTTGCGCGGAACTGAAGGCGAGATCGAAGTCTGCGTCGTGCAGCAGCAGGATGCCCTGCGGGTGATCGTTCGAGACGACGCGGCGCTGTTCGACCCCACGCGGGCCCTCACCGCACCACTGGACGTGTCGCCGCTGGACAGAGCCAGGCCCGGAGGCTTCGGCGTGGAGCTCATGCATCGGCTGGTCGACCAGCTCGACTATCGAATCACGGGCGAGGGGCAGAATGAACTGACCCTGCTGAAAAGACGACCTTAGGCGCTCTGTCGAACAGCATGGGTGGGACCGCGCAGCTGCGAGCCAACGCACCGCGCAGGACCTGCCGGCCCACCGCAGCCAGAACCTTAGCGCGCAGCCTTGCGCGCCGCCTCGCCGACCTGCGCCGCGCCGGCCGGCGTGCCGCGGAACTCCACCGCGAACACCGCCGCCTCGACGCGCGAGCTCAGGTTGAGCTTCGACAGGATGTGGCGCACGTGCAGCTTCACGGTGTCGTGGCTGATGTCCAGTGCGCGCGCGATGGCCTTGTTGCTTTCGCCACGCGACAGGTGGTCGAGGATCTCGCGCTCGCGCTCGGTCAGCGACGCGAACTGGCTGCTGCGCGTGTCCCCCTTCGCACCGGACTGCAGCATCTGCGCCAGTTTCAGCGTCATGGCCGGCGCCACCACCAGTTCGCCGTGGGCCGCACGGCCGATGGCACCGATGACTTCGTCGGGTTCCATGTCCTTGAGCAGGTAGCCGCGCGCGCCGGCGCGCAGCGCAGCCGCCAGGTCCTCCTCGGCATCGCTCATCGTCAGGATGACGATCGGTGTGTCGATGCCCTCCAGGCGCAGACGCCGCGTCAGGCTCAGGCCATCGATCGACGGCATGCGCAGATCGAGCACCAGCAGGTCGGGCCGGTGCTCGCGCAGCAGCGGTGCCACCTGGTCGGCGTCGCCCGTGGCGAAGGCCACCTGCATCCCGCCGCGCCGCTCGAGCAGTTCGGTCAGGCCGTTGCGGCACAGCGCATGGTCATCGACCAGCGCGACGCGAACCGGTGCGCTCATGACGCACCAACCGACGCATCGCTGGGCACCGGAAGGCACAAGCGCACCTGCGTGCCGCCTCCGTCGCGCTGCTGGATGCTCAACGTGCCGCCAAGCCGAAGTGCACGTTCGCGCATGATCTCCAGGCCGAAGTGCGCCGCTTCGAGCTGCGGCACCGCATCGGCAGGCAGGCCTTCGCCGTCGTCCTCGATCACGATCTCGAGCTGCTTCTTCCCGGCTTCGATGCGCACCCAGGCACGGCGCGCGTGCGAATGCTTGGCCACGTTGGCCAGCGCCTCCTGCACGACGTGAAACACCTGCAGCTCCTGGTCGACCGACAGCTTCAGCCGCGCCGCGCGAGGGTCGAGCACCAGTTCGATGCCGGTGCGCTCGCGATGGCCGGCCTGCAACGCCTGCAGCGCATGCAGCAGGCCCTTCGGGTCCATGCGCGTGCGGTAATGCGTCAGGATCTCGCGCAGGCTGGCATGCGCATCGCTGACGGCCTGGCGCAGATCGGCGTGGTAGCGCAGGGCACGCGGCTCGTCATGCTGCAGCAAGGCGTCCTGCAGCAGTGGCAGGCGCATCTTCATGAAGTACAGCGATTGCGCCACGGCGTCGTGCACGTCGTTGGCGAGCATCTGGCGTTCCTGCAGCAGCGCGGCGCGCAGGTGCTCGCGTTCCAGCCGGGCGTTGTGCAGTGCCAGTCCCAGCAGTTCGCCCACCGAACGCAGCACCGCGGCGATGTCCGGACCGGTCTGCGCTTCATCCTCGAAGAACAGGTTGTAGATGCCCAGCACCTTGTCGCGGTGGCGCAACGGCACCGCCAGCAGGCGCTTGAACCGTCGGGCCAGGAATGTGTCCTGGCTGCGCCGCGCGCAGGGTTGCAGATCGCCCGTCCAGACCAGCTCGTCGCCGTGTGCAGCCTGCCCGCAGACGCCGCAATGCCGGTCGACCGAACGTTCGGCCTCGAGCATCTCCTCGGAAAGGCCGATGCTGCCGACCAGACACATGGCCGTGCCGTCCTCGCTGAGGGTGCGCACCGCGCCGGCCTGCGCACCGGACAGCCGCAGCACAGGCACGAGGAAGCGCTGCAGCAGCGCCTCGACGTCGTCGCCGGCGGCCAGCCCGGCGCTGAGCTCGACGAACAGGTCGCCCACCGGGGGCTTTTCTGCCGGCGGGCTGACTTCGGTGGGAATCTCGGTAGTTTCCATGACGGTTCGGCACCGCGGCACCCCAAGGCACGGCGCGGCAGCAGGCGAAGATTGGAAACCAGATTCTGCGCCTAAGCCATCGGTTCGGACCCGACACGACACCTCGGCCCCGGCAACCGCCGCCCGGGCGGCCCTGCTACCCATATGGGCTACGGCCGATAGCCCGTCCCGGCTATAGACGCCGCCAGTGCCGCTTGCGCTAATCGGGGCGCGAGACAAGCCACGTCAGCCGGAATGCCGATCGGTGCGGGTCCGCTGATCGACCACGCGCTAAAGTCCAACAACCAGCATGGCCGCCACACCGATACACGACCCCACACGCGCGCCGTCGGAAAAGTCCGGCACCCAGGTTCGGGACACCACCTGCTACATGTGTGCCTGCCGCTGCGGCATCCGCGTGCACCTGCGCGACGGCGAGGTACGCTACATCGAGGGCAACCCCGATCACCCGCTCAACCAGGGCGTGATCTGCGCCAAGGGTTCGTCCGGCATCATGAAGCAGTACTCGCCGGCGCGGCTGACCAAGCCTCTGCTGCGCAAGCCGGGCAGCGAGCGCGGTGACGGTCAGTTCGTGCCGATCGAATGGGACGAGGCGCTGACGCTGCTCGAGCAGCGGCTGCAAAAGATCCGTGCCACCGACCCGAAGCAGTTTGCGCTGTTCACCGGCCGCGACCAGATGCAGGCCCTGACGGGGCTGTTCGCGCGCCAGTTCGGCACGCCCAACTATGCGGCGCACGGCGGCTTCTGCTCGGTGAACATGGCCGCCGGCATGATCTACACCATCGGCGGCAGCTTCTGGGAGTTCGGCGGGCCGGACCTGGACCGCGCCAAGTTGTTCGTGATGATCGGCACCGCCGAGGACCATCACAGCAACCCGATGAAGATCGCGCTGTCGAAGTTCAAGCGCGCGGGCGGACGCTTCGTCTCGATCAACCCGGTACGCACCGGCTACTCCGCCATCGCCGACGAGTGGGTGCCGATCAAGCCGGGCACGGACGGCGCGCTGCTGCTGGCGCTGATCCACGAGATCATCGCGCTCGGCCTGTACGACCGCGAGTTCCTGGCGCGCTACACCAACGCCGGTCAGCTGGTCAACCAGGACAGCGCCAGCGACCAGTTCGGCATGATGCTGCGCAACGCCCAGGCCACGATCGGCAACCCGCTGCGTCCGGCCAACTTCCTGTGGTGGGACCGCCTGAGCCAGCGTGCCATGGACGACCACAGCGACGGTGCCGACCCGGCGCTGCTGGGCCACTTCAAGCTCGACGACGGCACACCGGCGGTGCCCGCCTTCCAGCTGCTGCAGGAACGCGTCAAAGCCTACACGCCCGAATGGGCCGCCGCCATCACCGGCATCCCGGCCGCGACCATCCGCCGCCTGGCGCACGAGATGGGCATCACCGCACGCGACCAGAAGATCGAGCTGCCGATCGCCTGGACCGATTGCTGGGGCCAGCGCCACGACTCGGTCAAGGGTAACCCGGTGGCCTTCCATGCGATGCGCGGGCTGGCGGCGCATTCGAACGGCTTCCACACCATCCGCTCGCTGGCCATCCTGATGTCGCTGCTGGGCACGATCGACCGGCCCGGCGGCTTCCGCCACAAGGCACCCTATCCGCGCGCGGTGCCGCCGAACGCGCGCCCGCCGAAGGGCCCCGACGCGGTCAAGCCCGACACGCCGCTGAACGGTGCGCCGCTGGGCTGGCCGGAAAGTCCGGACGACCTGTTCGTCGATGCCCAGGGCGGCCCGGTGCGCATCGACAAGGGCTTTTCCTGGGAGCACCCGCTGTCGGCGCATGGGCTGATGCACAACGTCATCACCAACGCCTGGCGGGGTGACCCCTACCCGATCGACACCTTGCTGATCTTCATGGCGAACATGGCGTGGAACTCCACCATGAACACCTCCGAAGTGCGCAAGATGCTGAACGACAAGCGCGAGGACGGCGAGTACAAGATTCCCTTCCTGGTGGTCTGCGATGCCTTCCAGTCGGAGATGACCGCCTATGCCGACCTGGTGCTGCCCGACACCAGCTACCTGGAGCGGCACGACTGCATGTCGATGCTCGACCGGCCGATCTCGGAGTTCGACGGGCCGGTCGATTCGGTGCGCATCCCGGTGCTGCCGCCGATGGGCGAATGCCGGCCGTTCCAGGAGGTGCTGGTCGAGCTGGCGTCGCGACTGAAGTTCCCGGCCTTCGTCACACCCGAGGGCGCGCGCAAGTACCGTGACTATCCCGACTTCATCGTCAACTACGAGACCGCGCCCGGCTCGGGCATCGGCTTCCTCGCCGGCTGGCGCGGCAAGGGCGGCGAGAAGTCGATGCGCGGCGAGCCCAACCCGAAGCAGTGGGAGATGTACGCCAAGAACCACTGCGTCTTCCACCACCGCATGCCGCCCGAACACCAGTACATGCGCAACTGGAACCAGGGCTACATGGCCTGGGCGCAAAGCGTCGGCCTGCGCCGCGACAACGACCCGATCGTGATCCACCTGTACTCGGAGTTCCTGCAGGGCTTCCGCCTCGCGGCGCAGGGCAAGCGCGCCGGCAAGCAGCCGCCCGACGCGCTGCGCAAGCGGGTCGAGACCTACTTCGACCCGCTGCCCTTCTACTACGCGCCGCTTGAGGAGCAGGTCACCGACCGCACGCGTTTCCCATTGAACGCGGTGACGCAGCGGCCGATGGCGATGTATCACTCGTGGGACTCGCAGAACGCCTGGCTGCGCCAGATCCACACCCACAACTACCTGTTCGTCAACCCGCAGGTGGCGCAGGCTGCCGGCATCGCCGACGGCGGCTGGATGTGGGTGGAGTCCCCATGGGGCAAGGTACGCTGCCTGTGCCGCTACTCCGAAGCCGTCGAGCCCGGCACGGTGTGGACCTGGAACGCCATCGGCAAGGCCAAGGGCGCCTGGGGGCTGAGCGAGGATGCCAACGAATCGCAGCGCGGCTTCCTGCTCAACCACCTGATCAGCGAAGAGTTGCCAGGCCAGTTGTCGAACTCCGACCCGATCACCGGCCAGGCCGCCTGGTACGACGTGCGCGTGCGCATCAGCGCCGCCCAGCCCGACGAAGCGGCGATGACTTGGCCGCAGTTCAAGGCCGCGCCGCAAGCCCCCGGCACCGGTGTCGCGCCGCGCTGGCGTGCCTTCTTCGCCGGCAAGGAGGCGAAGAAATGACCCAACTGGCGCATTCGAAGGGCGACCTGTGACCCAGCTCGCATTGGTCATCGACCTCAACGTCTGCGTCGGCTGCCATGCCTGCGTCACCAGTTGCAAGCAGTGGAACACCTCGGGTTCGGCCGGGCCGCTGGTCGACATGGAGCCCTACGGTGCCGACCCGAACGGCACCTTCTTCAACCGCGTGCAGACCTTCGAGGTCGGCGAGTTCCCGAACACGCAGACGGTGCACTTCCCGAAGAGTTGCCTGCATTGCGAGGATCCGCCCTGCGTGCCGGTGTGCCCCACCGGGGCCAGCTACAAGCGTGCCGAGGACGGCATCGTGCTGGTGGACTACGACAAGTGCATCGGCTGCAAGTACTGCTCCTGGGCCTGCCCCTATGGCGCGCGCGAACTCGACGAGAAGCGCCAGGTGATGACCAAGTGCACGCTGTGCGTGGACCGCATCCACGACCCCGCGCTGCCCGAGCGCGAGCGCAAGCCGGCCTGCGTGCTCGCCTGCCCGACCAACGCGCGGTTGTACGGCGACATCCACGACCCCGAGTCGGTGGTCTCGAAAGCCATCCAGGAACGCGCCGGCTACGCGCTGATGCCCGAATGGGGCACGCGCCCGGCCAACCACTACCTGCCGCGGCGACGCACCGAAATCGCGGTGCACCCCGAGGACCTCGAGCGCATCGACAACCCGCTGAAGATCGACGGCCAGCAGCCCGAGCCCGCGCACCGCGAGCCCGGGCGCGAGGACTTCGCCACTTGACATGAATCCCCCCCGAAGCGCCTGCGGCGCTCCCCCCCAGGGGGGCGACGCCAGCGGACCGGCACAGCCGGTTCCGCGGCGTCCGCTCCATCGTGACGGGTTCCTTTGTCGCTGGTGCCGCGTCGCCGCCGCGGCATATTGAAATCGAAGCGAGTGCGCGCATGAAACCCGCCTTCTCCGTCATCTTCCTGACCACGCTGATCGGCGCCGGCCAGGGCCTGTTCCTGGCGCTGTTCGCCGCCGAGCTGTCCGGCGCCGCGGCCGACGCAGCGGACTTCCAGGTCGCTGGCAGCGTGCTCGCGCTGGTCCTGTGCGGCCTGGGGCTGGTGGCCTCGTTCTTCCATCTCGGCCACCCGGAGCGCGCCTGGCGCAGCGCCGCGATGTGGCGCACCTCATGGTTGTCGCGCGAGGTCATCGCGCTGCCGCTGTTCATGCTCGGCTTGCTGGTCTACGGCCTGGCGCAGTACCTGGGCTGGCCCTCGATCCCCGTCATCGGCGCGGTCGCTGCGTTGCTGTGCCTGGCGCTGTTCGTCTGCACTGCCATGGTCTACATGTCGATCCGTTTCCTGCAAGAGTGGGCCAGTCCGCTGACGCTGGCCAACTATGTGCTGTTCGGCAGCGCCTCGGGGTTCACGCTGGCCACGCTGCTGGCCACACTGTTCGAATCGGCGTGGCCGCTGGTGCAGCCCTTCGCTTGGGCCGCGGCGGCCTTCACGCTGGCCGCGCTCGTCACACGCACTGCCTCGCTGCGCCGCAATGCACGGCTCAAGCCGATGTCCAGCCTGCAGACCGCCATCGGCATCAAGCATCCGCGCATCGTGCAGAAGGCGCAGGGCTTCATGGGCGGCTCGTTCAACACGCGCGAGTTCTTCCACGGCCGCAGCATCGAATGGCTGCGTGGCGTGAAGTGGGCCTTCCTGCTGCTCGTCTTCCCGCTGCCGCTGCTGTGCCTGGCCGTCGGCGTGTCGGCGGGCTCGACCCTGCTGCTGGCACTGGCCTTCGTGCTGCAGTACCTCGGGCTGCTGGCCGAGCGCTGGTTCTTCCTGGCGCAGGCGCGGCATCCGCAGAACCTCTATTACCAGACGATCTCCTGAATCCTCGGACGACGCCGTACCATGCCATCAACTACACAACACACCCTCACCAGATCGACGCGCGCCACCATCGTGTTGGCGCTGATCGGGGCGAGCCTGGGAGCCTGGGCCGACGAAGCGGCCTGGGTGAACGAGGCTCGACAGGTCGCCAGTCAGGTTCCGCCCAAGCTCTTGGCCACCTTGACTGCGGCCATCGACAAGGACGGTGCGGCGGGTGCCATCGCGGTGTGCCGCGATGAAGCGCCGAAATTGGCCAAGGCGGCCTCGGAACAAAGCGGCTGGAACATCCGGCGCGTGAGCCTGCGGCCGCGCAATCCGAAGGCCGTGCCCGACGCCTGGGAACGGGTGGCGCTGGAAGACCTCGATCGTCGCGCCGCCGCCGGTGAAGGGCCCGCCAAACTGGAAAAGGCCGAAGTGATCGTCGAGGACGGAAAGCAGGTGCAGCGCTACATGCGCGCCTTGCCGACGCAACAGCT
>JAGTRL010000131.1 GCA_018261815.1 Pseudomonadota bacterium | reverse complement strand
TGCGCCTGACGGTGCATGAAGTCCACGCCCCAGCGTTGATCGTGCGCGCGCGGCGTCGAGCGGCCGTAGCCGGGGCGCGAATACACCAAGCCGCGGAAATCGCCCGCGTCGCACAGCTGCTGCGGAAAGTCGCGCCACGTCGAGCGCGAGCCCAGGCCCTCGTGCAGAAACACCAGCAGCGGCCGTCCGCTGCGCTCGCGGCCGGTCCATTCATGCTCGATGCGCACCCGCCGCCGGCCCCAGTCGAGCTCGACGAACTCCACCGTCATGCCGGCTTCGTCTCCTGCTCGCGCAGCTTGAAGCGCTGGATCTTGCCGGTGGCGGTCTTCGGCAGCTCGGGCACGAAGGCGATCTGCCGCGGGTACTTGTAGGGCGCCAGCTTGTCCTTGACGAAGCTCTTCAGCTCGGCCTCCTTCGCGCTGGCTCCGGGCTTGAGCACGACGAAGGCCTTGGTCTTGGTCAGGCCTTCGCTGTCGATCACGCCGATCACCGCGGCTTCCAGCACGGCCGGGTGCTGCACCAGTGTGGCCTCCACTTCGAAGGGCGAGACGTAGATGCCGCTGACCTTGAGCATGTCGTCGCTGCGCCCGCCGTAGGTGTAGCTGCCGTCGGCGTTGCGCAGGTACTTGTCGCCGCTCTTGGTCCAGCCACCCTGGAAAGTGTCGCGTGTCTTGGCGCGATTGCCCCAGTACATCATCGCCGCCGACGGGCCGCGGATGTACAGGTCGCCCGGCTCGCCGTCGCTCACCGGCTGGCCGTCGTCGCCGCGCAGCTCGATGTCGTAGCCCGGCACCGGCCATCCGGTGCTGCCGTAGCGCACCTTGCCCGGCTGGTTGGAGATGTAGATGTGCAGCATCTCGGTGGAGCCGATGCCGTCGATGATGTCCACGCCGAAGTGGCGCTTGAAGCGCTCGCCGATCTCCGCCGGCAGCGCCTCGCCGGCCGAGGACACCAGGCGCAGCGCCACCTGCTCCCTCGCCGGCAGGTTCGGCGCGGCCAGCATGCCGGCAAAGCCGGTGGGCGCACCGTAGAACACCGTCGGCTTGACACCGCGCACGCCACCCATCCAGCGCTTGAAGGTGGCGTCGGGCGTCGGCCGTTCAGCCATCAGCAGCGTGGTGGCGCCCACGCTCATCGGGAAGGTCAGCGCGTTGCCCAGGCCGTAGGCGAAGAACAACTTGGCGGCGGAAAAGCACACATCGCTGTCGCGCAGACCGAGCACGCCCTTGCCGTAGAGCTCGGCCGTCCAGTAGGCGTTGGCCTGCGAATGCACCGTGCCCTTGGGGCGGCCGGTGGAGCCGGAGGAATAGAGCCAGAAGCCCGGGTCGTCGGGGCCGGTGGCGGCCGGCTGGGCCAGTGCCGGCTGCGCCGCGACAAAGGCGTCGAACTCCACTTCGTTGGCATGCAGTGGGGCGACGGGGCGTGAGACGATGACCTTGCACACCTCGTGGTCCGCCTTGACCATTGCTGCCGTCAGCGCCGGCAGCAGCGCGCCGGAGACCAGCACCGCCTGCGCACGCGAATGCTCCAGCATGTAGGCGTAGTCGTCGGCGTTGAGCAGCGTGTTCACCGCCACCGGTACCAGCCCGGCGTAGATCGCGCCCAGGAAGCTCACCGGCCAGTCGTTGCCGTCCAGCATCAGCAGCAGGACGCGTTCCTCGCGCCTGATGCCCAGCGCGCGCAGGCCGGCGCCCAGTCGGGCGGCGCGCTCGGCCAGCTCGCCATAGCTCAGCGAGCCTTGGTCGTCGATGAAGGCGGGGCGCTCGGGGTGCGCCGCGTTCAGCTGCAGCAGGTGCTGCGCGATGTTGAAGCGCTCGCCCGGGGCGGGGATGTGGTCTGGCAGGTTCACGGTCGGTCTCCTTGGTGGGCCAGCGGCATTGGCTTGTCCCAGCGCACTTGTTTGGCAAAGGAATATGAAGTATTGTGCGTTCAGGAACGATAAAGCTGAAGCCCCACCATGTCAAGCACAATACTGCATGCGATCGAAGCGCGGCCGGCGCGGCGCGCAGAGGCTGGCGAGACCTCCGACGTCGAAGACAAGAACCCTTTCCTGGTCGGCCTGGGTGAACGGGTGCGCGCGCTGCGCTCGCGTCGCGGCATGACGCGACGAGCGGTGGCGCTGGCGGCCGATGTGTCCGAACGCCATCTCGCGAACCTGGAATACGGCATCGGCAACGTGTCGATGCTGGTGCTGCTGCAGGTGGCCGGGGCGCTGCAGTGTTCTCTGGCCGAGTTGATCGGCGACGTGACGACGCGATCGCCCGAGTGGCTGCTGCTGCGCGAGTTGCTCGAACACCGCGACGAGGCCACGCTCAAGCGCGTGCGCTTGGTGGTGGGCGAGTTGCTCGGCATGGGCGGCGCGAACGAAGGCAAGGGCGTGCGCAGCCCGCGCGTGGCGCTGGTGGGCTTGCGCGGCGCCGGCAAGTCCACGCTGGGCCAGCGACTGGCCGACGACCTGGGCTTTCCTTTCGTGGAGCTGAGCCGCGAGATCGAGAAGTTCGCCGGCTGCAGCGTCAACGAGATTCAGTCGCTGTACGGACAGAACGCCTACCGCCGCTACGAGCGCCGCGCGCTGGAAGAAGCGATCCAGATCTACCCCGAGGCGGTGATCGCCACGCCCGGCGGCCTGGTGTCGGATGCAGCCACCTTCAACCTGCTGTTGGCGCACTGCACGACGGTGTGGCTGCAGGCCGATCCCGAAGACCACATGAAGCGCGTCGCCGCCCAGGGTGATCTGCGGCCGATGGCGGCCAGCAAGGAGGCGATGGAAGACCTCAAGGGCATCCTGGCCGGCCGCGCTGCGTTCTACTCCAAGGCTGAAATTCGCCTGGACACCAGTGCGCAGCCGCTGGAGCCGACCTTCCAGGCGCTGCGCGAAATGGTGCGCAAGGCACTGCAGATGCCGGTCTGAAATGACATGCATAAAAATGCATTAATGTGCTTGACATCAATGACACATGCACTATGATGCGTGCTCTGCACACCTGAATTGAAGGAGACCCGCCGTGAGCCCTGTTCCCCGCGTCGACTACCAGACCGACCCCTCCCGCTACAAGCACTGGAAGCTCAAATTCGAGGGGCCGGTGGCCACGCTGGGCGCCGACTTCGACGAAAACGGCGGCATTGCCCCCGGCTACAAGCTCAAGCTCAACAGCTACGACCTGGGCGTGGACATCGAGCTCAACGACGCCATCAACCGCATCCGCTTCGAACACCCCGAAGTGCGCACCGTGGTGATCACCAGCCTGAAGGACAAGGTCTTCTGCTCGGGCGCCAACATCTTCATGCTCGGTGTCAGCAGCCATGCCTGGAAGGTGAACTTCTGCAAGTTCACCAACGAGACGCGCAATGGCTTTGAAGACTCTTCCGCGAACAGCGGGCTGAAGTTCCTGGCCGCCGTCAATGGCTCCTGTGCCGGCGGCGGCTACGAGCTGGCGCTGGCCTGCGACGAAATCATCCTGGTCGACGACCGCAGCAGCTCGGTGAGCCTGCCCGAGGTGCCGCTGCTGGGCGTGCTGCCCGGCACCGGCGGGCTGACCCGCGTCACCGACAAGAGGCATGTACGGCACGACCTGGCCGACATCTTCTGCACCACCACCGAAGGTGTGCGCGGGCAGAAGGCCAAGGACTGGCGGCTGGTCGACGACATCGCCAAGCCGGGGCAGTTCGCTGCCAAGGTACAGGAGCGCGCGCTGCAACTGGCGCGCTTCAGCGACCGTCCCGCCGATGCCAAGGGCGTGGCACTGACGCCGCTGCAGCGCATGATCGAAGCCGACGCGCTGCGTTATCAACATGTCACGGTGCAGATCGACCGCAGCAAGCGCGCGGCCACCTTCACGGTCAAGGCGCCCGCCGGCACGCAGCCCGCCGACCTGGCCGGCATCGAGGCGGCCGGCGCCGCCTGGTACCCGCTGCAGCTGGCGCGCGAGCTGGAGGACGCCATCCTGTCGATGCGCACCAACGAACTCGATATCGGCATCTGGCTGATCAAGACCGAAGGCGATGCGGCCGCGGTACTGGCGATGGACGCCACGCTGCAGGCCCACCGCGAGCACTGGCTGGTGCGCGAGACCATCGGGCTGCTGCGCCGCAGCTTCAGCCGCCTGGACGTGTCCTCGCGCAGCCTGTTCGCGCTGATCGAGCCCGGCTCCTGCTTCGCCGGCACGCTGCTCGAACTGGCGCTGGCCTGCGACCGCAGCTACCAGCTGGTGCTGCCCGACGAACCCGAACGTGCGCCGCAGATCACCGTCGGCGATCTCAACTTCGGCAGCTACCCGATGGTCACCGGCCAGAGCCGGCTGCAGCGCCGCTTCTACGATGAACAACCCGCGCTGGAAGCCGTGCGCGCCAAGGCGGGCCAGGCGCTCGACGGCGACGCCGCACTGGCACTGGGCCTGGTGACCAGCGCACCCGACGACATCGACTGGGCCGACGAGACGCGCATCGCCATCGAGGAGCGTGTCGCCATGAGCCCCGATGCATTGACCGGCATGGAAGCCAATCTGCGCTTCAACGGCCCGGAGAACATGTTCACCCGCGTCTTCGGCCGCCTGACCGCTTGGCAGAACTGGATCTTCCAGCGCCCCAATGCGGTGGGAGAGAAGGGCGCACTCAAGGTCTACGGCAAGGGCGACAAGGCCGCCTTCGACTGGAATCGTGTTTGATGGCCCACCCCCGTAGCGGCTCACGCCGCTCCCCCTCGAGGGGGCAACGCCTGCGGCCCGGCAAAGCCGGTTCCGCGGCGTCCGCTTGGTAATGCACAGCAACACAGCACAACGGAGCAAATCATGAGCACCATCAACTACAGCGAGAAGATCCCCAACAATGTCAACCTCAGCGAGGACCGCACGCTGCAGCGCGCGCTGGAGCAGTGGCAGCCCAACTACCTGCAGTGGTGGGGCGACATGGGGCCTGAGGGCAGCCAGGACTTCGACGTCTACCTGCGCACCGCGGTCAGCGTCGACCCGCAGGGCTGGGCGCAGTTCGGCCACGTGAAGATGCCCGACTACCGCTGGGGCATCTTCCTGAATCCGGCCGAGAAAGACCGCAAGATCCACTTCGGCGACCACCTGGGCGAGGCCGCCTGGCAGGACGTGCCCGGCGAACACCGCGCCAACCTGCGCCGCATCATCGTCACGCAAGGTGACACCGAGCCGGCGTCGGTGGAACAGCAGCGCCACCTGGGGCTGACCTGCCCGAGCCAGTACGACCTGCGCAACCTGTTCCAGGTGAACGTGGAGGAAGGCCGCCACCTGTGGGCGATGGTCTACCTGCTGCACAAGTACTTCGGCCGCGACGGCCGCGAGGAAGGCGAGGCGCTGCTCGAACGGCGCAGCGGCAATGCCGACAACCCGCGCATCCTGCAGGCCTTCAACGAGAAGACGCCCGACTGGCTGAGCTTCTTCATGTTCACCTACTTCACCGACCGCGACGGCAAGTTCCAGCTGTGCGCGTTGGCCGAAAGCAGTTTCGACCCGCTGGCGCGGACCACCAAGTTCATGCTCACCGAAGAGGCGCACCACATGTTCGTCGGCGAGAGCGGCGTCTCGCGCGTCATCCAGCGCACCTGCGCGGCGATGAACGAGCTGAAGACCGACGACCCGGGCAAGCTGCGCGCGGCCGGCGTGATCGACCTGCCGACGATCCAGCGCTACCTGAACTTCCACTTCAGCGTGACCATCGACCTGTTCGGTGCCGACCAGTCCAGCAACGCCGCCATCTTCTACAGCACCGGGCTGAAGGGCCGCTTCGAGGAAGGCAAGCGAGCCGACGACCACGTGCTCAAGGGCCAGCACTACAAGGTGCTGGAAGTGCAGGGCGGCCAGCTGGTGGAGAAGGACGTGCCGATGCTGAATGCGCTGAACGAGGTGCTGCGTGACGACTACATCAAGGACAGCGTCGGCGGCGTCGAGCGCTGGAACAAGGTCATCGACAAGGCCGGCATCCCGTTCCGGCTGAAGGTGCCGCACAAGGCCTTCCACCGCAACATCGGCGCGCTGGCTGGCGTGAAGGTGGCGCCCGACGGGCGCGTGGTGCACGACCATGAATGGAACCTGAATGTCGAACAATGGCTGCCCACCGACGAGGACCGCGCCTATGTGGCCAGCCTGATGGGCCGCGTGGTCGAGCCGGGCAAGTTCGCCAACTGGATCGCGCCGCCGGTGATGGGCATCAACCGTCAGCCGGTGAATTTCGACTACGTGCGCTTCAATTGACCCACGCCCGAAGCGGTTTCGCCGCACCGGCAGCGAGGACGCTGCCGGCATTCGTAGGCGAGGAACAGTCCTTGAGGACTGTTCCTCGTCCGACTCGCCCCCTCGAGGGGGCAGCGCCAGCGGCCCGGCAAAGCCGGTTCCGCGGCAGTTGCTCGAGAATGCTTCATACCGCTGACACCTTGCCATGAACGCCCCCGCCGAAGCGCTCGTCATCAAGCAGCATCTGATCGATCCGGAGATCTGCATCCGCTGCAACACCTGCGAATCGATCTGCCCGGTCAAGGCGATCACGCACGACAGCAACAACTATGTCGTCGACGCGGAGATCTGCAACCTGTGCATGGACTGCATCTCACCATGCCCCACCGGCAGCATCGACAACTGGCGCACGATGCCGCGCGTGCGCGCCTACAGCCTGGAGGAGCAGTTGGGCTGGGAGTCGCTGCCGGCTGAGCTGAGCCCCGAGCAACTGGCCGAGGCCGGCGTCGAACCCGGCACGCAAGTCGAGGCCGTGCCGCAGGCGACGCCGCTTTCGGCAGCCGTCAGCGGCGAGGCCGTCTTCAACAGTGCCGCATACGGTGCGGTGCTGCCGCCGTGGTCGGCCGCGCACGCCTACACCAACCTCTACGGCCCAAAGGCCTCGGAAAAGACCCTCAAGGCCACCGTGGCCGGCAACGTGCGCGTCACCGAGGTCGGCAAGGACTACGACACCCACCACATCGTGCTGGATTTCGGCACGATGCCCTTCCCGGTGCTGGAAGGTCAGTCGATCGCCATCGTGCCGCCGGGCGTCGATGCCAACGGCCGGGCGCACCATCCGCGCCAGTACAGCATCGCCAGCCCGCGCAACGGCGAGCGGCCGGGCTACAACAACCTGTCGCTGACCATCAAGCGCGTGCTCGAGGACCACCAGGGCAACCCGGTGCGCGGCGTGGCCAGCAACTACATGTGCGACCTGCAGGTGGGCGACGAGGTGCAGGTGATCGGCCCCTTCGGCGCCAGCTTCCTGATGCCCAACCATCCGAAGAGCCACATCGTGATGATCTGCACCGGCACCGGCAGCGCGCCGATGCGCGCGATGACCGAATGGCGGCGGCGGCTGCGCAGTTCCGGCAAGTTCGAGGGCGGCAAGCTGATGCTGTTCTTTGGCGCGCGCACGAAGGAGGAATTGCCGTACTTCGGCCCGCTGCAGAGCCTGCCCAAGGACTTCATCGACATCAGCTTTGCGTTCAGTCGCACGCCGGGCCAGCCCAAGCGCTATGTGCAGGACACGATGCGCGAGCGCGCCGCCGACCTGGCTGCACTACTGAGCGACCCGAACGCCTTCTTCTACGTCTGCGGGCTGAAGGCGATGGAAGAGGGTGTGGTGCTGGCGCTCAAGGACATCGCGCAGGGGGCGGGCCTGAACTGGGAGACGACAGGCGCCTCACTGAAGCGCGAGGGGCGGTTGCACCTGGAGACCTATTGACTACAACCGGCCGATGCAGCCGACGGCGCCGCAGCGGCAGACCAGCCGCCCTTCGTGATGGGTCTGGCCGTAGTTCACGGTGATTTCCTCGCCCACACCAATGGCGCGCAGCGCATAGAACTCGACGCGGCCCTGGCGGATGTCCAGGCGCGCGTTCGGCTGGCACGAATGGTTGGTGTAGCGCATGGCGTCCGCCGACTTGCTGAAGTCGATGGCGCGCCGCGGCGAGAGCTCGACGATCATGATGCGCTCGCTGCGCGTGGCGCGGATGCGCGCGTCGTCGACGCTGATCGACTCGCCGCGGATCTCGCCGATCTTGCGGGCACCGGCGATGGCCTGCGCAGCAAACACACCCAGGCCGTCGATGCGGCTGGGCCGCACCTCGAGCTCGTACTTCTGGTAGGCCGGGCGCGCCGACATGCTCAGCGGCGTACCTCGTAAACCAGCGCCTCGCCGCCCATCAGCTCGATGCTGCCGTGCAGCGCTTCGCCGATGGCCTCGGCCACCGCCACCGAGCGTGTATTGCCGGGGCGGATCAGGCTGATGACATGATCGCGCTGCAGCACCTCGAAGGCATGGCGCAAGGCCACCGCGGCGGCTTCGCGTGCATAGCCATGACCCCAATGGGGGCGAGCCAGCAGCCAGCCGAGCTCGAAGCCCGGCCAGCCGGGCGGGTCGATGTAGCCGACGCGGCCCAGCAGTGCGCCGCTGTCGCGATGCTCCAGCGCCCACATGCCGTAGCCGCGCAGCGCCCAGTGGCCGAGGAACACAGCCATGCTGCGCCAGGCGTCCTCGGCGCTTTGCACCTGGCCGGTGCCGATGTGCCGCATCACCTCGGCATCGGCGCACATCGCGGCATAGGCCGGCCAGTCGTCGGCCCTGAAGGGTCGCAGGCGCAGCCGCGGTGTTTCCAGCAGCGGCGCGGCCTCGGTCATGCCCTCAGCCGCTCAGGCCGGTGGCCGTGCCCGTGGGCGGCAGCGTCACCGGGTCGGCCGCCTTCCAGCCCTTCTTGCGGTTCTCGACCACCACGTCGGTGTAGATGCCACCGCGCACGTACCAGCGTGCGGTGATGCGCACGAAGCGCGGCGCCGTGGCCTTGACGATGTCGTCGAGCACGTTGTTCGTCACCTTCTCGTGGAACGCGCCTTCGTCGCGGTAGCTCCAGAAGTACAGCTTCAGGCTCTTCAGCTCGACGCAGAGCTTGTCGCACACCATGTCGATGCTGAAGTGCGCAAAGTCCGGCTGGCCGGTCAGCGGGCACAGGCAGGTGAACTCGGGCAGCTGGAAGCGGATCAGGTAGTCGCGCTGCGGCGCCGGGTTCGGGAAGACTTGAAGCTCCTTGCTCGGCACGCTGGGTGGCACGGCGGGCTTCTCGCGTTGGCGGGGGGCAGGATTTTCGGCGGGCTTGCGCGGCATCAGTGAAGGCGGTGGCAGGCCGCGTGACAATGACAAAAAGGGGCGAGATCCTAGCATCCGCCACGGATCCCACGAACGGCATGCCGCGTACTGACCGCCTTCTTCGCAAGCCGCGCCAGTACATGGTCTGGCGCGAATTCTGGATGCTGCTTCTGGCCAGCTGCCTGAGCGGCTGCATGGCCTTGCCAGACGTTTCCGAGCGACCCTGGCAACAGGCCCTCCCGACATCCGACAGCGGGCGGCTGGCACAGATTGCCGTCGCATCGTCTGCGAGTGGCGAACTCAGCGGCTTTCGCCTCATCGGCAACGGCACCGAGGCGTTGCAGGCGCGGCTGGCGCTGATCGAGGCGGCCACGCGCTCGCTGGACCTGCAGGTCTACCAGTTCAAGGGCGATGCCATCGGCCGCGCGCTGATGCGCGCGCTGCGTGATGCGGCCGTGCGCGGCGTGCGTGTGCGCGTGCTGGTAGACGACCTCTACACCGCCGGCGACGACGGGCTGTGGCTGGCGCTGTCGTCGCAGCCGGGTGTGGAGCTGCGCCTGTTCAACCCCTTTCTGGCCGCACGCGACAGCCCGGTCAGCCGACTGCTCGAGTCGGCGTTGGGCGACGAGCGCTTGCACCGTCGCATGCACAACAAGCTGATGGTGGCCGATGGCGTGCTGGCACTGGCGGGCGGCCGCAACATCGCTGACGCCTACTACCTGCCCATGCCGCAAGGCAGCTTCGTCGATATCGACGTGCTGGTGGCCGGCGCGCTGGTGCCGCAGATGGCGCAGGCCTTCGACCTGTACTGGAACAGCGAGTACAGCCATGCGCTGTCCAGCGTGTTGGAGCTGGCGCTGTCCGAGCCGCCGAAGCGCCACGACTGGGCCGATGCGCTCGACCGGCCCTGCGACACGGAAGCGTGTGCCGCGCTCGAACGCATCCGCCGCGAGCCCAGTGCGCTGGCCGTCGAGTTCGCGCAGGGGCGGCTGGCCATGAAACAGGCCTTGGCCCTTGCGGCCAGCGACTCGCCAATGAAGATCGAGAATGTCGAGGTGGCGACGGACATCGGCATGCTGGCCACCAGCGGTGCGCAAGTGCGCCTGCTGGTGGCCCATGCCATCCGCCAGGCGCGGCAGGAAGTGACGGTGGTCTCGCCCTACCTGATCCCCGGGCCGGCCGGCGTTGCCGGCATCGCCACGCTGCGCCAGCGCGGCGTGGCGGTAACGCTGCTCACCAATTCGATGGCCGCCACCGACGAGCCGATGGTGCACCTGGGCTATCGCAAGTACCGGGCGGCCATGCTGCGCGAGGGCGTGGCCCTGTACGAATGGAGCCCGGCGCGCGGCGGCCGCGTGCTGCGCGAGCTCCTGGTCGGCGGCACGGTGCTGCGCCTGCACACCAAGGCTGCGCTGATCGACCGCGAACTGGTGTTTCTGGGTTCCATGAATTTCGACCCGCGCTCTCGCGACCTGAACACCGAATTCGGCCTGCTGATCCGCAGCCCGGAGCTGGCCGAGGAGCTGCATGCGCTGCTGCAGCGGCTGCTGCGCGAGGGTGCCTACCGGCTGCACCTGGACGACGACGGCCGCACGCTGCACTGGACCGCCAGCGACAGCGGTCGGCACATCGAAGCCGTCGAGCCCGACACCGACTTCGGCAGCCGCCTGCTGCTGGACCTGCTGGAGCCGTTCGTGCCCGAGGAGATGCTCTAGCGGATGTTATGATCCGGCCTCACGGCAACACTGAATAGTCGTTGTAAATCAAATAGTTAGCTTGATTCTTCAGGCTCGAACCGTCGCCGCCGGACCGCCATGCGCCTCAACCAGATCAAGCTCTCCGGCTTCAAGTCCTTCAGCGATCCGACCACCTTCTCGTTGCCCGGGCAGCGTGTCGGCGTGGTCGGTCCCAACGGCTGCGGCAAGTCCAACATCATGGACGCCGTGCGCTGGGTGCTGGGCGAAAGCAAGGCCAGCGAACTGCGCGGCGAGTCGATGCAGGACGTCATCTTCAACGGCTCGGGCCTGCGCAAGCCGGC
>JAGTRL010000130.1 GCA_018261815.1 Pseudomonadota bacterium | reverse complement strand
GTGCTGCTCGGTCCGGTCGAGCGCGGCACAACTCGCTACGCGCTGACGCGCTGCGCTCGGACAAATGCCGCGAGTCAGATGGGAAGGCGCGCACTGCGTGCGCGCCTCGCCCGGGCCTGCGCTGCGCGTCGCCGCACAAATCGCCCCTGCCCGGTGCCGCCCGACGCGAAGTCGGTGCCGGGGCTGTTTGGGACCGAACACCACGAGCGCTGCCGCGAAGACGGTGCGGGGCAGGCCGCGATGCGCCTGTGGGGCGCCGAGAAGCGCTGCGACTCTGGCCGCGCGCGCAGCGCGCTTCAACCACTGACTTGGCGCATCTGTCCGAGCGCAGCGCGAAGCGCGTAGCGAGTTACGCGCCAGGCCAGGGTCGCATCGCAGGGCAGTCGGCGCAGCCGACCGCTCCACCGAAGCGTCGCGGCCTGCCCCGCACCGGCTTCGCCACCACGAAAGTCACGCACGTACAGCGGACATCGAACTTCAGCAAAGCGCCGCAATCTGCCTATCGGTTCACGTTGCTTTGAGACGGTTCCTTCTCAGTTGCCTTTGGCCGCCGCGCGCTCGCGGCAGGCCTGCCAGGCCAACGACTCGCTGTCTTCGCGATCTGCCTGGTTGTAATAGGGCTCGTTGCGGCTCACCGTGTCGCGCACGCACTTGTAGGTCTGCCACTGGCTGCACCCGGCGAAGGCCAGCAAGGCACTTGCGACTGCAAAAAATCTGTACACCTGGACCTCCTTGTCGACGGGGGGGTCGATAGCGCGGCGTTCCGGCGACGGCTTCGGGGGCCCGCCAGCGCCTCGGCATGTCAATCGAAACTCAACAACACCTTCATCGTCTGCGAGCGGTCGGCGGCCAGCGCGAAGGCCTTGCCGGCATCGCGGTAGGGCAAGGTCGCCGAGATCAGCGGCTTCAGGTCCACCAGCCGCTTGTTCAGCAGCTCCACCGCCACCGCAAACTCGGCATGGAAACGAAAGGTGCCGCGCAGCTCGAATTCCTTGGCGACGATGGTGTTGATGGGCAACGTCATCTCGCCGCCCAGCCCCATCTGCACGATGATGCCGCGCGGGCGCAGCGCATCGAAGGCGCCGACCAGCGCACGCGCATTGCCGCTGGCCTCGAACAAAACGTCGAACTGCCCCTTGTCGGCCGTGAAAGCGGCCAGGCCATCGGGCTGCTCCTTGACGTTGATCACCTGGTCGGCGCCCACCTTCAGCGCCGCGCGCAGCGGCTGCGCCGCCATGTCGGTGGCGACAATGAAGGTCGCACCGGCGCGCCGGGCGGCGATCACCGCCATCGCACCGATCGGCCCGCAGCCGGTGACCAGCACGCTCTTGCCGAGCAGCGGCCCGGCCCGGTTGACGGCATGCAGCGCCACCGACAGCGGCTCGGCCATCGCGCCTTCGCCGTCGCTGACATGGTCGGCCAGCTTGTGGGCCTGGCTGGCGTCGCAGACGATGCGCTGGCGGAACGCGCCCTGCACGTGCGGCGTGCGCATCGCGCTGCCGTAGTAGCGCATGTCCAGGCAGTGGTTGTGCTGCCCCAGCTGGCAGTAGCGGCACTGGCCGCAGGGCCGGCTCGGGCTGATGGCCACACGCTCGCCCGGCGCGAAGCCGGTGACCCCGCCGCCCACGGCTTCGATGCTTCCCGCCACCTCGTGGCCCAGCACCATCGGCTCCTTGATGCGCACGGTGCCGAAGCCGCCATGTTGGAAGTAGTGCAGGTCCGAACCGCAGATGCCGCCGGCGCGCACACGCACCTGCAGCTGGTGCGTGTGCAAGTCGGGGGTTTCGATCGTCTCGACGCGCAGGTCGCCGGGGGCGTGAATGACGAGGGCTTCCATGCTGGGTTCCTTCACAGCTGGGCGGTGACACCGCCGTCGACATACAGAATGTGGCCGTTGACGAAACGCGACGCATCGCTGGCCAGGAACACCGCCGCGCCCACCAGGTCTTCGACGTCGCCCCAGCGCCGCGACGGCGTGCGCCCGATCAGCCAGGCGCTGAACTCGGGGTTGTCAACCAGCGCCTGATTCAGCTCGGTCTTGAAGTAACCCGGCCCCAGGCCGTTGACCTGCAGGCCGTGCGGCCCCCAGTCGATGGCCATGCCCTTGGTCAGCATCTTCACCGCGCCCTTGCTGGCGGTGTAGGGCGCGATGCCTGGGCGGCCCAGCTCGCTCTGCACCGAGCAGATGTTGATGATCTTGCCGCGCCGGCGCGGGATCATGTGGCGCGCCACCGCCTGGCCGACGATGAACACGCTGTCGAGGTTGGTGCGCATCAGCTGCTGCCAGTCGGCGTGCTCGAAGTCCTGAAGCGGCGCGCGCTTCTGCATGCCGGCGTTGTTGACCAGGATGTCGATCGCCCCGATCTCGGATTCGATCTGCGCCACCGCGTCGGCCACGGCCTGTGCCTCGGTGACGTCGAAGGCCAGCGCATGCACCGCAGCACCCTGTTCGCGCAGGGCCTGGGCCGAGGCCCGCAGTTTGCCGGCATCGCGCGCATTTAGCACCACCGTGGCACCGGCACCGGCCAAGCCCTGTGCCAGCGCCAGGCCGATGCCGGCGCTGGAGCCGGTGATGAGCGCGACTCGGCCGCTCAGGTCGAACTGTTTCAGCACGGGCGTCATGGGCTGCCTTTCCAATTTGCGGTGGCGCAGGATAGTGCCAGGCTGCCACGTTGGGGACAACCCGAAGCCGCCGCCTCTGCTACTGTCACGGCTCGCCACGGTGGCGTGGCAACCCTGGAGACCCCATGAACTTCTCGATGTCGGAAAAACAGAGCTACTGGCGCGACCGCGTGATCGCGTTCATGAACGAACACGTGTACCCGGCCGAGGCGACCTACGACGCGCAGATGGAAGCTTTCGGCGCCAACCGCTGGCAGGTGGTGCCGGTGCTCGAGGAGCTGAAGGCCAAGGCCAAGAAGGCCGGGCTGTGGAACCTGTTCCTGCCGCACGACTCGCTGCCACCGGACAGCCCCTACAAGGGCGCGGGGCTGACCAACCTGGAATACGCGCTGTGCGCCGAGCAGATGGGCCGGATCGGCTTCGGCTCCGAGGTCTTCAACTGCTCGGCGCCCGACACCGGCAACATGGAAGTGCTGGCGCGCTACGCCAACGACGAGCAGAAGGCACAGTGGCTGCAGCCGCTGCTGGCTGGCGAGATCCGCTCGGCCTTCTTGATGACCGAGCCGGCGGTGGCCTCGTCCGACGCCACCAACATCGAGACCTCGATCAAGCGCGACGGCGACCACTACGTCGTCAACGGCCGCAAGTGGTGGTCCTCCGGCGTGGGCGACCCGCGCTGCAAGATTGCCATCGTCATGGGCAAGACCGATCCGGACGCGCCGCGCCACTCGCAGCAGTCGCAGATCCTGGTGCCGCTGGACGCCCCGGGCATCGAGGTCGTGCGCATGCTGCCAGTGTTCGGCTTCGACGATGCGCCGCACGGGCATGCCGAGGTGCTGATGAAGGACGTGCGCGTGCCGGCAGCCAACCTGCTGCTCGGGGAGGGCCGCGGCTTCGAGATCGCGCAGGGCCGCCTTGGGCCGGGGCGCATCCACCACTGCATGCGCACCATCGGCGTGGCCGAGGTGGCGCTGGAGAAGATGGTCAAGAGGCTGCAATCGCGCGTGGCCTTCGGCAAGCGCATTTCCGAGCAGACCATCTGGGATGAGCGCATCGCCAACGCCCGCATCGACATCGAGATGACGCGGCTGCTGTGCCTGAAGGCCGCCGACATGATGGACAAGGTGGGCAACAAGGTGGCGCAGCTCGAGATCGCGATGATCAAGGTGCAGGCGCCGATCATGGCGCTGCGCATCATCGACGACGCGATCCAGGCCTTCGGCGGCGCCGGCGTGACCACCGATCCCGGCCTGGCCAAGGCCTATGCCCACCAGCGCACGCTGCGTCTGGCCGACGGTCCGGACGAGGTGCACCGCCGCGCCATTGCGCGGCTGGAGTACGGCCGCTACAAGGCCGCGGCGCCGCGCTGAAGACCGCGCCGCTCGCCGCGCCTTCAGGTCGCGGTCTGCAGGCGCAGACGGCGCGCCGCCTCTTCGGCGCGCGCGTCGTCGATCTCGCGCAGTACACCGCCCAGGTCCACCGCCCGGGCCGTGCGTTCGAAGCGCCCGCTCAAGGCCGTGTCCGGCTGCAGCATGCCGCGCTGGTACAGGTCCCAGATCTCCTCGCCGTAGCGGCTGGCCTGCAGCGCGGGCGCGAAGCGGCCGAAGAAGTCGCGCAGGTTGTCCACGTCGCGCCGCAGCATGCGCTGTGCGTGGTTGTTGCCCGCCGCATCCACCGCCTGCGGCAGATCGATGACCACCGGGCCGTCGGCACCCAGCAGGATATTGAACTCCGACAGATCGCCGTGCACGACCCCGGCGCAGAGCATGCGTTGCACCTCGCCGATCAGCGTCGCATGGTGGGACAGCGCCTCGGCGGCGCTGAAGTCCACGTCGTTCAGGCGCGGCGCGGCGTCGCCATGGGCATCGGTCACCAGTTCCATCAGCAGCACGCCGTCATGGAAGTTGTGCGGCTTCGGCACGCGCACGCCCGCGGCGGCCAGGCGATACAGCGCATCGACCTCGGCACTCTGCCAGGCTGCCTCCTGCGACTCGCGGCCGAAGCGCGTGCCCTTGGCCATGGCGCGCGCCTGGCGCGTGTTCTTGACCTTGCGGTTCTCGGTGTAGTCCACCGCCTGGCGGAAGCTGCGCTGGGTGGCTTCCTTGTACACCTTGGCGCAGCGCACGTCGTCGCCGCAGCGCACCACATAGACCGTGGCTTCCTTGCCGCTCATCAGCTGGCGCACGACGCCGTCGATCAGCCCTTCGTCGAGCAGCGGCTGCAGTCTCTTCGGTGTCTTCATCGGCGTGATTGTCCGCTGCGCGGCGCGCCGCGGGTCGCTAGCTCGGCGCCGGTACGACGATCACCTGTTCGCGCAGTATGCCGCCACCCGACACGCTGCCACTCGTGCTGCCCTGTCCCTGCATGCGCGCGACACAGGCCTTGCGGTCATCGCCCGGCAACCTGTCGCAGCGCTGTTGCGCATTGCGCTCGAAGGCCGCGTCATCGTCCGGCGCGACGCCCTTGCGCCGCTGTGCCTGAGCCGCGGCTGCCTCACGCAAGCAGGTCGCGCGGTCTTCAGCCGACTGGATGCTGAGGCAGGCGGCGCGCTCACGCTGATAGACGGCGCCGGCATCGGCGCTTGCCGAGACGCCTTGCGCCAGTGTCGGCGCACAAGCCCAGGCCATGGCGCTCAACGATAGCAACTGCATCGAACGGGAACGGTATACCGAGTGGGTCTTCATGGGGAACTCCTGATGCCGGATCGACATGCATCGAATCTACGGCGTTGCCAGCGCAAGGGATGTCGGCTGGACGCACATCGGCGATAGCGGTCTGTCCGATTACCAGGTAGGACAAGACCGTGGAGACCTTGCCAGGCCACCTCGGACAAGTCCTACGCGCCGCCCCGGCTGCGGCCGACAGATACGCGCCGCTGCCCCACTGATACTCGGACATTGCAGAGGGAGAACAAGACATGAATGCAATCCGAATGGCTGCGATCGCGTTGATCGTGGCCGGCGTATTTGGCTTGGCCTATGGTGGCTTCAGCTACACCAAGGACACCCAGCAGGCCAAGATCGGGCCGATCGAACTGTCGGTGACGGAGAAGCAGACGGTGAACGTGCCCATCTGGGCCGGCGTGGCGGCCATCGTCGCCGGCGGCGCACTGTTGCTCTTCGGCATCAAGAAGGGCTGACGCAGCGCCCTGTGCGGGCTACTGCGCTCGCGGCAGTTTCATCAGTTGCGCCGGTCGATCGGCGCACCCTCATCCTGGCAGCTGAGCGATGTCTTCGGCCAGGTCGCACTCGTTGCGGTGCAGGCGCATGATCCTGTCCTCGAACGGCTCTGCATTCCTCCGGAGAGCAGGACGCTGTCGATAGCAATGCCTATGGCGTGATCGGCCAGTACCAGTATCAAGTACGTCGGCGGCTTGGCGCCTGCAACCAACAACATGGTGCATGCAAACGCGCAGCGGCGGTTGCGGCCAGTCGAACCCGACCGGAGATATCGACATGCCGACCTATATCAGCTTCTACTTGGCCTACTCCGTCCAGTTGGGATGGGCGCGCGCAAAGTTGGCAGTCGACAATCGTTTCGGCACAAACTACGAGCAGTTCGTCGGCCTTCCTGCCATGAACCGGCGCTTCCGCTTCGAACTGCGCGCTGAGTTCTAGATCGACGCCGCCCGGTTGCCGGAACGGCCCGCCGCCTGCCTTGTGCTGAACAGCGCCACCAGCAGCGTCAGCCAGGCGATCATCAGGCCCATGCCCTCGCGTGCGGCCTGCCCCTCGATTTCGACCATGAACACCTCCGGCCGCCAGAAACCCGGCATGGGCGGCCAGTAGACGACAACCAACCCCAGCCATGCGGCGACGCTGGCCCACAGCGCTAAGTTTGCCTGCGTCGAGGACAGCCACTGCGGACGAAACGCAGCCACCCAAGTCCAAGCCGCTGGGACCAGGTAGTACGCCGTCCACAGCAGCGCGTCAGGGTCGTTGTATTGCACGGCAGCGAAACCCAGCATCGCCAGGCCCAACAAGATGTTCAGATAGTGCATGCCTGTCGATCCATTGTTCGCATCACTGGCCGCCGCAGACATTCAGGGCGAAAAGCTAGTGCTCTTGATGTAGGCAGTGACGGCCTTACGCTCTTCGAGCGTGAACACGGCACTCCAGGACGGCATGCCGCGAAAGCCGTTGGTGACACGGTCGAAGATGAAGTCCGGCTCCAGGCCGCCGGGGCTCAGCTTTGGCGCCTTGCCAGGGTAGGCACTGCTTCCATGGCAATGCCGGCATTGTTTTGCCCAGACAGCTTGGCCGACTTTGATGTTGTCGGCGTTGCTCAGATAGGTGGCATCAAACTTCGGCACAGGCTCGTCGACAGCCGCCTTCGGAGCATTGCTCGCGGCGTCCTGCGCGCTGACGGGTGTCGGACCCGTCAGCACCACTGCCACGAGCATTCCAAACATCGTGGCCATGACCACCTTCGAACGATTGTCCATTCGCTGAGTTTCCACGACTGATTTGCCAGCGAGGCGTTGGCAGACCCAATGAAACTCGCCACCGCGGCGCCAGCACAGCGGTGGCGAGGCTGTACAACTCGTTACGGGACGATCTTGTAGATCGTGTCGAGCGACCCGTTCGGGCCCGTGGTGATCGAGGTCAGTACGTAGACCTCGCCGGCAGTGTCCTGCGCGAACGCCAGGACATACGGCAGCTTGCCTGCCATGTTGGTGACTTTCGCCACTTCCATCGTCCACTTTCCGTCACTGCCCTTGGTGCCGACGAAGATCTGGCCGTCCATCTCGCCGAAGCTCTTGCTCCAGTCGCCGAAGATGTACTTGCCCTTCCAGGCGGCGTTCGCACCGCGATAGACATAACCACCGGTCACCGAGATGCCCTTGCAGCCGTCGGGCTTGGCGGTGCAATTGTTGTACTCCATGATCGCCGGGGTGATGCCCGCCTTGTCGCAATTGGCCGGGTGGTCGTCGGGCTTCTGGTAGTCGAAGCAGCGCATCATGCCTTCGACACGCCGCCAACCCATGTTCTGGCCCTTGCCGATGAGCTTGATGGTCTCATAGCTGTTTTGCTGCACGTCGCCGCAATACAACTCAGCTGCATTGCTGCCCATGTCGAACGAACAGCGCCATGGGTTGCGCACGCCATAGGCCCAGATCTCGGGATTGGCTTCCTTTTTGCCAGCCCATGGATTGTCCGGCGGGATGCCGTAAGGCTTGCCGGGCGAGCGCGCGTCGACATCGATGCGCAGGATCTTGCCCAGGTTGGTGCTCAGGTCCTGGCCGTTGCCGATGGTCACGTTGTGGCCAATGCCCCAATCGTTGGCGTAACCGCCGTCACCCATCGAGATGTAAAGCATGCCATCCGGGCCGAAACCGATCCAATGGCCGTTGTGATTGAACTGCGGCCACGAGGTCGTCAGGATACGTCGTGCCGAACTTGGGTCGGCCACGTTCTTGTCCGTTGACGACACGGTGTATTCCTCGACCACGTTGCTGTGGTCGTACCAAAGCATCTGCCCCAGGTCGGCCTGGTAGTCCAGGTGCGCGCTATAGGTCACGTAGAACTTGCCGTTGTCCTTGAACTTCGGATGGAAGGCAATGCCCAGCAGGCCGCGCTCGTCGAAGTCGTGGAACAGCGTCGTGATCTTGCTGCGCACGTCGAGAAATGGAGTGGGCTTGAGCTGGCCGGCCTCGAGGATCCTGACGCGGCCATTCTGTTCAATGATGAACATGCGCGGGTCGCCGGGCGGCTGCACCATCGCCAATGGCGTGTTGATGCCGCTGACCACCTTCTCGAGCTTGATCTGGGCTTGCCCCAGCGCCGACGCGCTGGACAGCGCCAACAATGCCGACGCGGCCAGCGCCGCGCACACCTTGTAAGCATTCATTCGTCTCCTCCATCCTGTTGGAATTCGTCCTTCGAACACACCCTGCCTGCCAGCGAGCCATGTCTAACTCGCGCTTACCGGCCGTCGCCCCCAAGGCGAGCATTGGAGTCTAGGTATGCGAGCCAACAGGGTTATAGGTACTTGTCCCTAGGGCAGTCCTTGTCGAACGGCCCGCGCCTTGGGGTCATTGCGCCTTCAACAATTCCATCAGCTGCGCCGCGTCGATCGGCGCACCCGCCTCCTCGCCACTGAGGATGCCTTCGGCCAGGTCGCGCTTGCTGCGGTGCAGGCGCACGATCTTCTCCTCGATCGAGCCCTGCGTGACCAGCCGGTACACCGTCACCGGCCGCTGCTGGCCGATGCGGTGGGCGCGCGCGCTGGCCTGATCCTCGCTGGCCGGGTTCCACCACGGGTCGGCAATGATCACGTAGTCGGCGGCGGTCAGGTTCAAGCCGAATCCTCCCGCCTTCAGACTGATCAGGAACAGGTCTCCCTGCCCCGCCTGGAACGCGGCGATGCGCTTGTTGCGCTCGGCCGCGGGCGTGCTGCCATCCAGGTACTGGTGGCTCAGGCCCGCCAGGTCGAGCCGCTCGCGCAGCAATGCCAGGAAATCCGTGAACTGGCTGAACACCAGCGCCTTGTGCCGGCCAGCCACCAGTTCCACGGCTAGGCGCTCGAACTCCAGCACCTTGGCGCCGATCAGGCCCAGTTCGGGCGCCACCAGCCGCGGGTCGCAGGCGGCGCGGCGCAGCTTTGTCAGTGCCGCCAACATTTGGAACCGGTTCTGACCTTCCGCGCCGCCACCCATGTGCGCCGCGATCGTCTGTGCCACGCTGGCCTCCGCCTGCTGGCGCAGCGCTTCGAGCAGGGCACGCTCCTTCGCGCCGGGCACCACTTCGTGGACGATCTCGGTGCGCGGCGGCAGGTCCGTCAGCACTTCTGATTTCGTGCGCCGCTTCAGGAACGGTGACAGCAGCCGGCGCAGCCGGCGCGAGCTCTGCGCCTTGACATGCGGATCCGGGTCACGCTCGATCGCGTTGGCAAAGTGCTTCGCAAACGCTTCGGCACTGCCCAGCAGGCCAGGGTTGCAGAAGGCCATGATCGACCACAGCTCGCCCAGGCGGTTTTCGATCGGCGTGCCGGTCAGTGCGAGCCTGAAGTCGCCCTGCAGCGCCAGCGCCGCCTTGGCGCGGCGCGTGGCCGGGTTCTTGATGGCCTGCGCCTCGTCGAGCACGATGCCGTGCCAACGCATGTCGGCCAGGATGTCGGCGTCGATCTGCAGCAGTGCGTACGAGCACACCAGCACCTGGCCGGGACCGAGCGCGCGCACCTGGCGGCGCCGCGCGACGCGGCGCGCCGGGTCGACGGGCGCGGCCTCGTCGGCGGGCGGCGCATCGTCGTCGGGCTCGTCGCCGACCAGCACATCGCCGTACAACTCGACCCGCAGCCCCGGCGCGAAGCGCGCCGCTTCGAGCAGCCAGTTGCCGCATACCGAGGTCGGCGCCACCACCAGCGCCGGCCCGCCAGCCGCGCGCTGCAGCAGCAGCGCCAGGGTCTGCATGGTCTTGCCCAGGCCCATGTCGTCGGCCAGCACCGCGCCGAAGCCGCTGTCGGCCAGACGCATCAGCCAGCGGTAGCCTTCGAGCTGGTAGTCGCGCAACTCGGCATCCAGGCCTGCGGGAAGCTCGAACACGCGCTCCTGCGCCTGCGCCCAGGCCGAGGCCCGCTTGCGCCAGCCTGCGTCGCCGTCGAGCGTGAGGGCATGGCCACTAGCCTCCCAGGCCAGGGCCGCCACGCCCGACAGCCGCTGGCCCTGCTTGTGCGGCTGCGCCAGCGCCGCCAGGTCGGCCAGTTGCTGGCGCAACGTGTCGCTGAGTGCCAGGAAATCGCCCTCGCCCAGCGCGACGAAGCGGCTGCGGCTGTCGCGCGCCAGGTCGAGCAGCTGACGCAGGCGCAGCACCTCGCCACCGTCGAGCTCGAGTTCGCCATCGAGTTCGAGCCATTCGCCCTTCGAGCTGGCCTTGAGCTTGACTGCCGCTTCGGCCACGGCGCGCACGCGCACCGGCTTGCCCTTGGGCCATTCGCTGACGATGTGCGCGCCAAGCTTGCTCAGACCCTCGACCGCGGCCAGGGCCTGCTCGGGCTCATCGAGCGCCCATTCGTGCACGTCGTCGTCCAGAAACTCGAGCGTGGCGAGCAGTTGCTCGAAGACCTCGCGCTCATGCTTCAGGTCGCGCCGCGTGGACAGCGTCAGGCCCTGGTGCACGGTGGTCACGCGCTGGCGGCCGCTGCCCGGCGCCAGGCGCGGGCCGAAGTCGCCGAAGGGCGCAGCCAGCAGCGCCAGCCTCAAGCCGGCGCCTTGCGGCGTAAGCTCGGCGCGCAGACGGCGGTCGGCTTCGACCTCGTGCCCGGCCTCGGCATCGCTGGCCACCTGGAAATGCGCAGCCAGCACGCGCAGCGCCGCGTCGAGCTCGGCACGCGCCGCGACCGGCACCTTCCAGCCCTGCGACACCAGCTCGTCCACGCGCAGCTGCGCCGGGGTCAGCCGCACCAGCTTGGCGCGGCCTTCGCCATCGGGCAGCAGCATCAGGCTGCGCTGCCGCGCACGCTGCGTGCGCCAACGCGGGGGCAGCAGCTCGTCCTGGGCCTCG
>JAGTRL010000129.1 GCA_018261815.1 Pseudomonadota bacterium | reverse complement strand
GCCACGCTGCGCACCAACCGCTGGCGCACGGGGGTCGGCCATTCCGGCGCGCCGGGCGCACGGCGCAGCTTCCTGGGCTTCAAGCTCGATTCGGCCCGGGTGCCGGGCCTGCCCAGCCCGCGGCCACTGGTCGAGATCTTCGTCTACTCGCCGCGCTTCGAGGGCATCCACCTGCGCGGTGGCAAGGTGGCGCGCGGCGGGCTGCGCTGGAGCGACCGGCCGGAGGACTTCCGCACCGAGGTGCTGGGCCTGGTGAAGGCGCAGATGGTGAAGAACACCGTCATCGTGCCGGTGGGCAGCAAGGGCGGCTTCGTGCTCAAGCGCCCGCCACCGGCCAGCGAGCGCGAGGCCTATCTGAAGGAAGGCGTGGCCTGTTATCAGGACTACCTGCGCGCGCTGCTCGACCTGACCGACAACCTCGTCGCCGGCCAGGTGAAACCGCCGCCGCTGGTGCGCCGCCTGGACGGCGACGACCCCTACCTGGTGGTCGCGGCCGACAAGGGCACTGCCACCTTCTCCGACCATGCCAACGCCATCGCGGCCGAGTACGGCCATTGGCTGGGCGACGCCTTCGCCTCCGGCGGCAGCGTCGGCTACGACCACAAGGCCATGGGCATCACTGCGCGCGGCGCCTGGGAAAGTGTCAAGCGCCACTTCCGCGAGCTGGGCCTGGACACGCAGAGCCAGGAGTTCAGCGTGGTCGGTGTCGGCGACATGTCCGGCGACGTGTTCGGCAACGGCATGCTGCTGTCGCGGCACATCCGGCTGATCGCCGCCTTTGACCACCGGCATGTGTTCATCGACCCGACGCCCGATGCGGCCAGGTCCTTCGCCGAACGCGAACGGCTGTTCAAGCTGCCGCGCTCGTCCTGGGCCGACTACGACGCGCAGTTGATCTCCGAAGGCGGCGGGGTCTGGTCGCGCGCCCAGAAGTCGATTCCGCTGTCGCCGCAGTCACGTGCGGCACTGGGCATCGAGGCCGATCGCATAGCCCCAGCCGAGCTGCTCAGCGCCATCCTGAAGGCGCCGGTGGACCTGCTGTACAACGGGGGCATCGGCACCTACATCAAGGCGCGCAGCGAAAGCCATGCCGAGGTTGGCGACCGCGCCAACGACGCGCTGCGCATCAACGGTGGCGACCTGCGCTGCAAGGTGGTGGCCGAAGGCGGCAACCTGGGCTGCACGCAGCTCGGCCGCATCGAGGCGGCGCTGGCCGGGGTGCGCATCAACACCGACGCCATCGACAACTCGGCCGGCGTCGACACCTCCGACCATGAGGTCAACATCAAGATTCTGCTCGGCCTGGCCGTGGCCGACGGCGAGATGACCGAGAAGCAACGCAACGCGCTGCTGCCGCAGATGACCGAGGACGTGGCCGCCCAGGTGCTGGCCGACAACTACCACCAGACGCAGGTGTTGTCGTTGATGCGCAGGTTGGGCGTGGCACAGCTCGACCGACAGGCGCGCTTCATGCGTCACCTGGAAAAGATCGGTCAGCTCGATCGCGCCATCGAGTTCCTGCCCAGCGACGAGCAGATCGCCGAGCGCAAGGCCCAGGGCCGGGGCCTGACCAGCCCGGAGCTGGCGGTGCTGCTGGCCTACAGCAAGATGTGGCTGTCGGACGAGCTGGTCGCCTCCGACCTGCCCGAGGACCCGTGGGTGGCGACGGCGCTGGCGCGCTACTTCCCGCCACTGCTGCGCGAGAAGTTTGCAGAGCTGATCCCGCGCCACCCGCTGAAGCGCGAGATCATCGCCACCCACGTGCTCAACCGCATGGTCAACCGTGTCGGCCCGACCTTCGTGCACCGCCTGACGGAAATGACCGGGGCCCAGCCCGCGCAGATCGTGCGCGCCTACCTGGCCACGCGCGAGGTGTTCTGCTTCGGCACGCTGTGGAAGCGAATCGAGGCCCTGGACAACCGCGTCGCCGACGCGGTGCAGGCCGCGATGATCAACCACATGCGCGGCCTGACCATCCGCGCCACCACCTGGTTCCTGCACCCGCGCCGCCTGGCCGAGAGCATGCAGCCGCTGATCACGCGGCTGACGCCGGCGGTGGCGATGCTGCGCGCGCGGCTGGAGCCGGCCGCTGCCGGGCAGCCGCGAGTGGCCGAGTGGACGGCCGCTGGCGTGCCCGCCACGCTGGCGCAGGCCGTGGCCGCCACCGACGGGCTGTTCGACGCGCTGGACATTGCCGAGATCGCCGAATCGCACCAGCTCGCTCTGGACGAGATTGGCAATCTGCACCAACGGTTGGGCGAGCGCCTGGGCCTGCAACGGCTGCACCAGCAGATCGAGGCGTTGCACGCCGACAGCTACTGGGACACGCTGGCCAAGATCGCGCTCGGCGACGAACTGGCCGAAGTGCAGCGCAGCATTGCACTGGAAGTGCTGAGCCGCCGCGAGGGCAGCGCGCTGCAGATGCTGCAGGCCTGGGAAGGCGAAAATCAGCAGGAGCTGCAAAGTGCCGAGCGCCTGCTGGCCGAACTGGCCGACGCCAAGTCGGCCGACCTGGCGATGTTGTCGGTGGCACTGCGCAAGCTGCGCAACCTGGCCTGAGGGAACGAAGCGATCGTGATCGAGAAAGTCTTCGCCGGCATCGCACTTGCCGTGTGCGCGGTGCTGCTGCTGCGCATGGCCCTGCCCGAGCGCCAACGCTGGCGCCTGGACGCCGCTTGGCGAGGCACCGTTCAGCGCGGCCGGCAGCTGGCGCGGCGCGTCTGGTTCTGGCGCTCGCACCGGCTGAATGCTGCGCGCGAGGCCGAAGAGGCCATCCGCCGCGCGCAGCACAAGGTCCGGCGCGACGGCAACGTCATCCGCCCCGACTCGTTCAAGGGCCCGCGCAAGCCCCATTGAACGGCCGCGGCGGCTGCGCCTTCAGGCCTTCGCGCGGTGCGCCGCCTTGTGCGCCATGAACTCGCCCATCAGCGCCTGCGGCTCGCCGCTGGCAAAGGCCAGCGCAAATTCACCGATGCTGTCGCGCACGGCTTGTGCCAGCGGCACCGCCTGCCAGTGGCGCAGCAACCGCTTCTGCTGGCGCAGCGCCTGCGGCGGCAGCGCGGCCAGCGCCGCGCTGCGACGCGCCACCAGAGTGTCCAGCTGCCCCACGGCGGAACGCTCGTGCACCAGGCCCCATGCTTCGGCGCGCGCCGCATCGATGTTCTCGCAGCACAGCAGCAGCCAGTCGGCGCGAGCCTGTCCCAGCAGGCGCGGCAGCAACGCGGCATGGATCACCGACGGGATGCCCACCCTGACCTCGGGCATGCCGAACATCGCGCTGTCGTCGGCGAGCCGCAGGTCGCAGGCCAGCGCCACTTCCAGGCCGCCGCCCAGGCACCAGCCGGGGATGCGCGCGATCACTGGGACCGGCATTTGCGCCACCGCATCGCACAGCCCGGCCAGCCGGGTGATGAAGGCTTCCGCCGTGGCCGGCGTCAAGCCGACCATCTCGCCGATGTCGGCGCCGCCGATGAAGGCCCGCTCGCCGCTGCCGCGCAGCACCAGCACGCGCAGCGCCGGCTCGGCCGCCAGCAGCTGCAAGGCCGCGCGCATGTCGGCGATGGCGGCGCTGCCGATGATGTTCAGCTTGCCGGCATCGAGGAGCTGCAGCGTGCCGATGCCGGTGGCGTCGATCGTGGCCAGGGCGTGGGGGGAAGCATGGACGGTGTGCATGGTCGGCGCCCGGTGATGGAGCGGACATTCTGCGGCAGCAGCATGGCCGGCTACCATCGATTCACCGACCCTGGAGAGCGACCCCATGCCCGTGCACATCCCGGACGGCTTCGTGCCGCTGCAGCTGCGCCCCAACCCCTACATCGATGCCTGCGGGCCGCTGTACGGCCGGCGCGACGGCGACGCTCTGTGCCTCGGCCTGCGCGTCGAGCGCCGCCACTGCAACCCGGCAGGCAGCTGCCACGGCGGCATGCTGACGACGCTGGCCGACATGCTGCTGGTGCTGGGCGCCAGCGCGCAGACCGGGCTGTCGCGTTACATGTTGACCGTCAACCTGAGCTGCGATTTCATCGCGCCGGCCGCCGAGGGTGCATGGATCGAAGGGCGGCTGCAGGTGCTGCGCAGCACCCGCAGCCTGTTGTTCTGCCAGGGTAGCCTGCAGGCCGACGGGTTGCCGGTGCTGCGCCTGAGCGGTATCGCCAAGCCCAGCGGCGAGCACGAGGCCAGCTTCACGCTGGCTCACTACCTGGGCGAGGTGGCGCCGCAAAGGCCGTCGGGCCGCTCGTCGCAGAGCTCGTCGCCGGCGTAGAGCACGAACACGTGCGCAGGCACGTGTTCATGTCCCTACGCCGTACCGCCGACCGTCAGCCGGTCGATGCGGAGCGTCGGCTGGCCCACGCCCACCGGCACGCTCTGGCCGTCCTTGCCGCACACGCCCACACCCGTGTCGAGCTGCAGGTCGTTGCCGATCATGCTGACGCGGGTCATCGCCTCGGGGCCGTTGCCGATCAACGTGGCGCCCTTCACCGGGTAGGCGATCTTGCCGTTCTCCACCCAGAAGGCCTCGCTCGCCGAGAACACGAACTTGCCGCTGGTGATGTCCACCTGCCCGCCGCCGAAGTTGGTGGCGTACAGCCCCTTCTTGATGCTGGCGATGATCTCTTCCTTCGGCCTGCTGCCGCCCAGCATGTAGGTGTTGGTCATGCGCGGCATCGGCACATGCGCGTAACTCTCGCGCCGCCCGTTGCCGGTGGGCTTGACGCCCATCAGCCGCGCGTTCATCGAGTCCTGGATGTAACCTCTAAGGATGCCATCCTCGATCAGCACGTTGCGCTGGGTGGCATGGCCTTCGTCGTCGACATTGAGCGAGCCGCGCCGGTCGGCGATGGTGCCGTCGTCGAGCACGGTCACGCCCTTGGCCGCGACGCGCTGGCCGATGCGCCCGGCGAAGGTGCTGGAACCCTTGCGGTTGAAGTCGCCTTCCAGCCCGTGGCCGACGGCTTCGTGCAGCAACACGCCGGGCCAGCCCGGGCCGAGCACCACGCTCATCTCGCCGGCCGGCGCGGGGCGCGCTTCCAGGTTGGTCAGCGCGGCATTCACCGCCTGCTCGACATAGCCCTGCAGCAGATCGTCCTGGAAGTAGCCCAGGCCGAAGCGGCCGCCGCCGCCGCCGGTGCCGACTTCGCGGCGGCCGTTCTGTTCGGCGATGACGGTTACCGACACGCGCACCAGCGGGCGCACGTCGGCGGCGCGCGTGCCGTCGGCGCGGGCCACCAGCACCACGTCGTACTCGGCGGCCAGGCCGGCCATCACTTGCACCACGCGCGGGTCCTTGGCGCGGGCCATCTTCTCCACGCGTTCCAGCAGCGCCACCTTCTGCGCGCTGTCCAGCGTGGCGATCGGGTCGGTCGGCGCATAGAGCACGCGGCTGCCGGCATAGCGCGGCTTGCCGGCCACCTTGATGCGCTTGTTCTGGCCCGCGGCGGCAATGGTGCGCACGGTGCGTGCCGCATCCAGCAGCGCGGCTTCGGACAGCTCGTCGCTGTAGGCGAAGGCGGTCTTCTCGCCGGCCACCGCGCGCACGCCCACGCCCTGGTCGATGCTGAAGCTGCCGCTCTTGACGATGCCTTCCTCCAGGCTCCAGCCCTCGTGGCGCGTGCTCTGGAAGTACAGGTCGGCGTCGTCGATGCGGTGCTCGCCGATGGTGGCCAGCGCGCGCGCCAGTGCCGCCTCGTCCAGGCCGAAAGGCTCGAGCAGCACACGCTGCGCAATCGCCAGGCGTTCGAGGGTCGGTTCGCGGCTGATCATGGGCATGTCCCGAAGAAGTGTCGTTTCATTGTAGAAGTCGGCCACCGCGGCCGCGGCGCGAAGGGCCTTGGCCGGCCCGGGCCTATTCGGCAGCGTCGGCAGCGTCGGCCTTGCGTTGCAGTGCGGCCTGGTACAGGGCATTGCGCGGCGCGCCGCTCAGCTCGGCCGCCAGGCCCACGGCCTGCTTCAGCGGCAGCTCGCGCAGCAGCACCGCCAGCATGTCCAGCACGGCGGCGGGCAGCCCGTCGCTGGCTGCTTCGACGGGCGGCGGCGCATGCAGCACCAGCACGAATTCGCCGCGCTGGCGGTTGGCATCGGCAGCCAGCCAGGCCGGCAGCTGCGCGGCCGGCAGCGTGGCCACGGTCTCGAACTGCTTGGTCAGCTCGCGGCACAGCGTCAGCGTGCGCAACGGCGCCAGCGCCGCCAGCTCGCCGGCCAGGGCCTCGATGCGGTGCGGCGCCTCGAACAGCAGCTGCGCCAGCGTGCCCTGCCCCAGGCGGCGCAGTGCGGCGGCGCGCTCCGCGCCGCGCGCCGGCAGGAAGCCGATGAACTCGAAGCCGCTGCTGCGCGCATCGCCGGCCACGCTGAGCGCGGCCAGCGCGCTGCTCGCGCCCGGAATCGGCAGCACGCGGCAGCCGGCGGCGGCCACCAGCGCCACCAGCGCGGCGCCGGGGTCGGACACGGCCGGCGTGCCGGCATCGCTGACATAGGCCATGCGCTGGCCCTGGGCCAGGCGCTGCAGCACCAGCGCGCCGGCCTGCATCTCGTTGTGCTGGTGCAGCGCGATCAGCGGCTTGTCCAGCCCCAGGTGGCGCAGCAGCCCGGCGGTCACGCGGGTGTCTTCGCAGGCCACGGCATCGACCAAGGCGAGCACGTGGATCGCGCGCAGCGTCAGGTCGGCCAGGTTGCCAATCGGCGTGGCCACGATATACAGAGCGCCTGCGGGATACTGCTGAGCGCCCGCGGCCTCGGCGGCGGCGGATTGCAGGAGGGCGGGGGCTATGTTCAAGGTGGCAGGCCGCACGGGCGGCGTTGGCGAAGGGCGCCACACGAAGGCGATTGGCGACGAAGCCGAGTCGCGCGCGCTGGCCCATCTGCAGCACCAGGGTCTCGTGCTCGTTCAGCGCAATTATCGGGTCGCGGGTGGCCCGCATGCGCGCGGCGCCGAAGTCGACCTGATCCTGCGCGAGCGCGACGGCACGTTGGTCTTCGTCGAGGTGCGCTCGTGCGCCGCGGCCAGCCACGGCGGAGCGCTGGCCAGCGTGGGCGCCGCCAAGCAGCGACGCATCGTGCGCGCCGCGCAGCACTACCTGCTGGGCCTGCCGGTGTTGCCGCCGTGTCGCTTCGACGTGGTGGCCCTCGATGGCGGGCAGATCCAGTGGGTCAAGGCGGCGTTCGACGCAGGATGAGGCCGCGCCGTGTTGTCCAGTGGCGAGGAACTGGCGCACCAACGTCGTGTCATATGATCCATGCTCATGCTCGAACAGCGTATCCAGCAGCAGTTTTTCGACAGCGCTGACCTCCAATACCAGACCGCGGAAAGCCTCGCCCGGCCGATTGCCGATGCCGCGCAGGCGCTGATCGGCTGCATCACCGCGGGCGGCAAGCTGCTCGTCGGCGGGTTGGGTGGGGGTGCCGCGTTGGCGCAGCATTTCTGCGCCGCCTTCGTCGGCCGCTTCGAGCGCGATCGCCCGGGGTTGGCCGCACTGGCGCTGGCTGTCGACGCGGTGCTGCTCGGCTCGCTGGGCGCGCGTGACCTGCTCGATCAGGCGTTCGCCAAGCAGGTTCAGGCGCTGGGCCAGGGTGGCGATGTGCTGCTGCTGATCGATCCGCTCGGCCATGACGCAGCGCTCAGGGCCGCCATCGACGCGGCCCATGCGCGCGACATGGGCGTGGTCGTGCTCGGTGGGCGCAGTGTGCTGGCGCTGCGCACCGCGCTCCGCGAGACCGACGTGCTCGTGGCCGTGCCGCACGACCGCAGCGCCCGCGTGCTCGAGCTGCAACTGCTGGTGCTGCATTGCCTGTGCGATGCGGTCGACATGCAACTGATGGGAGAACAGGACCCCTTATGAAGAATCAAGCCTTGCACGGCGGCCTGGGCCGCGCGCTGCTGGCCAGCCTGGCGATCAGCGGCGTGCTCGGCGGCTGCGTCGCGCTGGTTGGCGGTGCCATGGTCGGCGGCACGATGCTGGTGGTGGATCGGCGCAGCACCGGTGCCCAAGTCGACGACCAGACCATTGAGGTGCGCGCCGCGAACGCGATCCATGCGGCCGTCGGCGAGCGCGCCCGTGTCAGTGCCACCAGCTACAACCGCGTGGTGCTGCTCACCGGCGAGGTGCCGATCGAAGCCGACCGCGCCCAGGTCGAAACCATCGTGGCCAAGGTGGAGAACGTGCGCGCCGTGGTCAACGAGTTGGCAGTGATGCCCAACAGCAGCTTCAGCCAACAGTCCAACGACGCGCTGATCACCAGCAAGGTGAAAGCGGCTTTCGTCGACGCCAAGGACCTGCAGGTCGGGTCGATGAAGGTGGTCACCGAGCGCGGGGTGGTCTACCTGATGGGTCGTATCACCGAAGCCGAGGCCACGGCGGCCGGCAACGCGGCCCGCTCGGTCGGGGGCGTACAGAAGGTGGTGAAGGTGTTCGAGATCATCACGCCGGCCGAACTGGCGGCGCTGCCGGCGGCGCCGGCCTCCGCGCCGGGCAAGTAGCCCGCGCGCTCAGCCGCGCAGCCGCTTGATCAGGCTGGAGCTGTCCAGCCGCCCGCCGCCCATGCGCTGCACGTCGCCGTAGAACTGGTCGACCAGCGCGGTGACGGGTAGGCGTGCGCCGTTGCGCCGCGCCTCGTCGAGCACCAACCCCAGGTCCTTGCGCATCCAGTCGACGGCAAAGCCGAAGTCGAAGCGGTCCTCCACCATCGTCGGGCCGCGGTTGTCCATCTGCCAGCTCTGCGCGGCGCCCTTGCCTATCACCTCGAGCACCTGCTTCATGTCCAGCCCGGCCTTTTCGCCAAAGGCAATGGCTTCGGCCAGGCCCTGCACCAGGCCGGCGATGCAGGTCTGGTTGACCATCTTGGCCAGTTGGCCGGCGCCCGAGGGCCCGACCCGCGTGACCGCTCGGGAGAAGGCCATGGCCAACGGCTTCATCGCGTCGAATACGGCCGCGTCGCCGCCGCACATGACGGTAAGCGCCCCGTTGACCGCGCCGGCCTGGCCGCCGGACACCGGCGCGTCGATGAAGTACAGGCCATGCTCGATGGCATCGGCATGCAGTTCACGCGCCACCGCCGCCGAGGCGGTGGTGTGGTCGACGAAGACCGCGCCCGGCGCCATGCCGGCGAAGGCACCATCGGTGCCCAGCACCACGCTGCGAAGGTCGTCGTCGTTGCCGACGCAGGCGAAGACGAACTCCGCACCCGCCGCGGCAGCCGCCGGCGTGGCTGCGCGCTCGCCGCCGTACTGCGCCTGCCAGTCCACGGCCTTGGCCGGGCTGCGGTTGTAGACGGTGACGCGATGGCCGGCGCGGGCCAGATGGCCTGCCATCGGATGGCCCATCACGCCCAGGCCGAGGAAGGCCACGCGGCGCGGGGGAACGGAGTCGTAGGTTTTGCTGCTCATGGCAGCAGTATGCCCAAGCGGCCTGCAGGCGCCACTCAGACGATGGTGAGGTGCTCAGTGCCGGAGGCGAGATCGGGGTTGCGCGCACGCTGGCTGTGCAGCTTGATCTGCAGCCGCAGGTCGTTCACCGAATCGGCATTGCGCAGCGCGTCCTCGTAGCTGACCTTGTTGGCCTCGTACAGGTCGAACAGCGCCTGGTCGAAGGTCTGCATGCCGAGCTCGCGTGAGCGCTTCATCAGCTCCTTGATCTCGCCCACCTCGCCCTTGAAGATCATGTCGGCCACCAGCGGTGTGTTCAGCATGATTTCCACCGCGGCGATGCGGCCCTTGCCTTCCTGGTGCGGCAGCAGGCGCTGCGAGACCAGCGCCTTCAGGTTCAGCGACAGGTCCATCAGCAGCTGGGCGCGCCGCTCCTCGGGGAAGAAGTTGATGATGCGGTCCAGCGCCTGGTTAGAGCTGTTGGCATGCAATGTGGCCATGCACAGGTGGCCGGTCTCGGCAAAGGCCACGGCATGGTCCATGGTCTCGCGGTCGCGGATCTCGCCCATCAGGATGACGTCGGGCGCCTGGCGCAGCGTGTTCTTCAGCGCCATGTCCCAGCCGTCGGTGTCAATGCCGACCTCGCGCTGCGTGACGATGCAGTTCTTGTGCGGATGCACGAACTCCACCGGGTCCTCGATGGTGATGATGTGGCCGTAGGAATTTTCGTTGCGCCAGTCCACCATCGCGGCCAGCGAGGTGCTCTTGCCCGAGCCGGTGGCGCCGACGAAGATGACCAGCCCGCGCTTGGCCATCGCCACGTCCTTCAGCACCTTGGGCAGGTTCAGCGTGTCGATGGTCGGCAGCGTCGACGGGATGGTGCGGAACACCAGGCCCACGTGGCCCTGCTGCAGGAAGGCATTGACGCGAAAGCGCCCGATGCCCTGCGGTGAGATGGCGAAGTTGCACTCCTTCGTCCGCTCGAACTCGGCCGCCTGCTTGTCGTTCATCACCGTGCGTGCCAGCTGCAGCGTGTGCTGTCCCGTCAGCGGCTGGGGCGACACCTTGTTGATGCGGCCGTCGACCTTGATCGCCGGCGGGAATTCGGCGGTCAGGAACAGGTCCGAGCCATTGCGCGCCAGCATCAGCCGCAGCAGGTCGTTGACGAACTTGGATGCTTGGTCTCTTTCCATGGGGGTTCCGTCAGCGCTGTACGTGTGGGATCAAGCAAGCGCCGCGAAACCGGTTTTGCCGGGCCGCTGGCGTTGCCCCCTTGAGGGGGAGCGCCAAAGGCGCTTCGGGGGAGGGCCTGTTCACCCCGGGAAATTCTCGGGAAACTTGGCCTTGGCGCGCGCCTCGGCCGGCGACACGATGTTCCTGCGCACCAGGTCGGCCAGGTTCTGGTCGAGCGTCTGCATGCCCAGGCTGGAGCCGGTCTGGATCGAGCTGTACATCTGCGCGATCTTGTTCTCGCGGATCAGGTTCTTGATGGCCGAGGTGGCCAGCATGATCTCGTGCGAGGCGACGCGGCCGGAGCCGTCCTTCAGCTTGCACAGCGACTGCGAGATCACCGCCACCAGCGATTCCGACAGCATCGCGCGCACCATGTCCTTCTCGGCCGCGGGGAAGACGTCGACCACGCGGTCCACGGTCTTGGCGGCGCTGCTGGTGTGCAGCGTGCCGAACACCAGGTGGCCGGTCTCGGCCGCGGTCAGCGCCAGGCGGATGGTTTCCAGGTCGCGCATCTCGCCCACCAGGATCGCGTCCGGGTCCTCGCGCAGCGCGGAGCGCAGCGCGTTGTTGAAGCTCATCGTGTGCGGGCCGACCTCGCGCTGATTGATCAGGCACTTCTTGCTTTCATGCACGAATTCGATCGGGTC
>JAGTRL010000128.1 GCA_018261815.1 Pseudomonadota bacterium | reverse complement strand
CCTTGTAGTAGGCCAGCTCGCGCTGGCAATGCGCGAACAGCGCTTCGATGGCGGCGGCCGGGTCGGCGCGGCCCGCATTGCGCAGCAGCACGCAGGCTAGCACCTCTTCCTCCCGCAGGTCGTCAGGCACGGCCAGCACCGCCGCCTGCTCGACCCACGGGTGCGCCTGCAGCACTGCCTCGACCTCGGCAGCGGCGATGTTCTCGCCCGAGCGGCGGATGATGTTCTTGCGCCGGTCGACGAAGCTCAGGCGCCCATCCGGCGCGCGGATGACGATGTCGCCGGTGTGGAACCAGCCGCCGCGCCAGGCCATCTCTGTAGCGATGGGGTCGTCGAGGTAGCCGCTGAAGAAGTCCTTGCGCGGTGTGGCGGTCGAATGGCGGATGAGCATTTCGCCGGGTGCGCCGTCGGGCACATCGTGGTCCTGGTCGTCGACGATGCGGATGTCCAGCCCCAGCATCGCCCGGCCGAAGACCCGCGTGCCCACCTGTCGCGCCGCCTGGTTGTCGAAGGTGGCGCGCACCATCTCGGTCATGCCCCAGATCTCGATCAGCGGGAAGCCGAACCGCTGCTCGAACTCGGCATGGCGCTGCGGGTCGACACCGGCGCCGATGGCAAAGCGCACCGCATGGCCACGCTCCAGCGGCGAAGGCGGCTGCGCCAGCAGCATTGGCACCACCACGCCCAGGTAGTGCACGACGGTGGCGCGCGACTGATGCACCTCCGTCCACCAGCGCGCAGGGCTGAATCGGTCGGTCTGCACCTGGCAGTTGCCGCGTAGCATCACGCAGTAGAAGGAGAGAATCAATGCGTTGACGTGGAACAGTGGCAGCGGGTTGTAGAGCCGGTCGGTGCCGTCGCCAAAGCTGGCCAGGCCACCCGCGCTGGCATACCAGCGGCCCGCTTCCAGCTCGTAGCGGTGCGACAGCACGCAGCCCTTGGGCCGGCCGGTGGTGCCCGAGGTGTAGAGCACGCTGGCGGGCGTGTCGGCTGCGGGCGTGGTGCTCGGCGCCGCGGTGGGGGTCGTCGGCAGTTCGGTGTCGAAGGCGTCCAGACGCACCCCCTGCGGCTTGTGCGCCGAGGCCTCGATGGCCTCGCGCAGCAGCGCCCGCATTTCGTTGGCCACGACCACAAGGTCCACCTTGGCATGCTCCAGCACGTAGGCCATCTCGCGCGGACGGTGGTCGGCGTTGAGCGGCACGCAGCAGATGCCCAACGCATTCATCGCCAGCTTGTGCAGCAGGTGCTCGGGCCGGTTCTCCAGCAGCAGCGCGACGCGGTGGCCGACGCCATAGCCGGCGTTGGCATAGGCCTGCATCAGCGCGCGCACCGCCTGCGCCGCCGCGGCATAGCTGAACTCGACACCGTCCGGGTGATAGCTGCGCGCCGGGTTGGCCGGCACCGCCAGGAAGGCGTTGTCCCCGAAGGCCTCGGCACACCGGAAGAAGGTGTCGCCGATGGTGGCGTCGGGGGCCGGGACGATCACGCCAGCCGCCGTGACATCAGAGCCTGAGCACGCCGTAGCCCGGCTCGCCGAAGGGCGCGTTCAGCGACGCGACGATGGCCATGCCCAGCGCGTTGCGCGTGTCCAGCGGGTCGAGGATGCCGTCGTCCCACAGCTCCGACGTGGAGTGGTAGGCATCGCTCTCGGCGCGAAAGCTCTGCAGCACCGGATCGCGGATGGCGGCGATCTGTTCGTCGGACAGCTGCTGGCCCTGGCGCTCGAGCTGGCGGATCTTCACCTCGGCCAGCGTGTTGGCCGCCTGCTCCGCCCCCATCACCGCAATCTGCGACTGCGGCCACATCCACAGGAAGCGGCCGTCGTAGGCACGGCCGCACATGCCGTAGTTGCCGGCACCGAAGCTGCCGCCGACGATCACCGTGAACTTGGGCACGCGCACACCCACCTGCGTCATGATCATCTTGGCGCCGTCCTTGGTGATGCCACGTTCTTCGTATTCGCGCCCCACCATGTAGCCGGTGATGTTCTGCAGGAAGACCAGTGGCGTGCCGTCACGGTCGCACAGGCGCATGAAGTGCGCCGCCTTCAGCGAGCTGTCGTTGAAGAGCACGCCGTTGTTGGCCAGGATGCCCACCTTGCGGCCCCAGATGCGCGCGAAGCCGCACACCAGCGTGGGGCCGTACTGCGGCTGGTACTCGTGGAAGCGGCTGCCGTCGACCAGCCGCGCGATCACCTCGCGCACGTCGAAGCCGGTCTTCCAGTCGCTGGGTACGATGCCGTAGAGCTCGGCCGGGTCGTAGTACGGGTCTTCGGGCTCGACGCGGTCGATGCGCTGCTTCTCGATCGGCGTGGTCTGCGCCAGGATGTCCCGCGCCATCGCCAGTGCCTGCGGCTCGTCGTCGGCCGGGTAGTCGCAGGTGCCGGAGACACTGGTGTGCATGTCGGCACCGCCCAACGCCTCGGCCGTCACCACCTCGCCGGTGGCGGCTTTCACCAGTGGCGGCCCACCCAGGAACACGCCGCCGTTGCCACGCACGATGACGCTGTAGTCGGCCAGCGCCGGGATGTAGGCGCCACCGGCCGTGCAATGCCCCAGCACCACCGCAATCTGCGGCACGCCCAGCTTGGACAAGGTGCACTGGTTGCGGAAGATGCGCCCGGCCTCGTAGCGGTCGGGGAACAGCTGCGACTGCAGCGGCAGGAAGCCGCCGGCGCTGTCGCACAGGTGGATCACCGGCAGCCGGTTCTCGATGGCGATGTCCAGCGTGCGCACGATCTTCTTCACCGACAGCGGGTACCAGGCACCGCCCTTGATGCTGGGGTCGTCGGCATGGACGATGACCTCGCGCCCATTCACGATGCCGATGCCCGACACCTGCCCTGCGCCATGCACCTCGCCGCCATAGGCGCGGTTGGCGGCCAGCGTGGACAGCTCCAGGAAGGGCGTGCCCGGGTCCAGCAACAGGTCGAGGCGCTCGCGCACCGTCAGCTTGTTCTGGCGCTTCAGCCGCTCGAGGTCGCGCTCGGGCCGTTCGTGGCGCACCTTGTGCGTCAGCGCGCGCAACTCCTGCACGCGGCGTGTCATCTCCGCATGGTTGTGGCGGTAGCTGTCCGAACGGGTGTCGAGGTGGCTGACGATACGGCTCATGACGCTTCCGTCGGTTCGAGGCGCGCCAGCACCGCCCCGCGCTGAAAGGTCTGTCCGACAGCAAAAGGCAGTTCGATCACCACGCCGGCGGCGGCGGCGGCGATCGTGGTCTGCAACTTCATGCTCTCGATCACCAGCAGCGCATCGCCTTCGGCTACCGCCTGCCCGGTGGCCACCAGCAGCGACACCACCACGCCGGGCATCGGCGCGTGCGCTGTGCCGGCGGCCTCTGCAGCGCCCGCGGCCGAACTGCGTGTAGCGTCGATGCGCTGCAGCGCCCAGGCACGGCCGCGCCAGTGCACCCACACCTGGTCGCCGTCGGCAACGGCATGCAGCCGCTCGCTGCGGCCGTCGAGGGGCGCGACAAAGCGGTTCGGGCCGTCCTGCTGCACGCTGACCAGCGTGGCGTCGACACGCACGCGGTCGCTGCCCGGTTCGCGCTGCGCGCGGTGGCGGGTGCCACCGAAGTGAAAGCTGTTCATGATCAGTTGCGCCAGGCGCCCATGGCCGCGTAGGGCTGCGGTGCGGCTCGTGCTGCCGGGTCGGGCAAAGCACGCGCCGCCACTGCCAGCAGCAGGCGGCGCTCCTCGTCGCTCAGGGGTGCGGGCAGCAGCGTGTCGCGATGCCGCTCCAGGAAGCCGGTGTCGGTGTCGCCGCGCGCGAAGGCCGGATGGCGCAGCACGCGGCCCAGGTAGTCGGCATTGACCGTCACGCCCAGCAGCACGGTCTCTTCCAGCGCCTGCCGCAAGCGCGAGACCGCCAGATCGCGAGTCGCGCCATGCGCCACCAGCTTGGCCAGCATCGAGTCAAAATCGGCCGTGACCGGCGCGCCCTCGATGACACCGCCGTCGATGCGCAGGGCGGGCCCCTGCGGCCAGCGCAGCAGCCGCACGCGGCCGGTGTCGGGCACGAAGCCGGCGTCGGCATCCTCGGCCAGCAAGCGTGCCTCGATGGCATGGCCGTGCCAGCGCACCTGCTCCTGCGTCAGCGACAGCGGTTCACCACAGGCCACGCGCAGTTGCCATTCCACCAGGTCCAGCCCGGTCACCATCTCGGTCACCGGATGTTCGACCTGCAGCCGCGTATTCATCTCCAGGAAAAAGAACTCTCCTTCAGGCGAGACGATGCATTCCACCGTGCCGGCATTGACATAGCCCGAAGCCTTGGCCAGGGTGACAGCGGCGCTGCAGATGCGCTCGCGCAGGCCCGGGTCCAGCCCCGGCGCCGGCGTCTCCTCGATCAGCTTCTGGAAGCGGCGCTGGATCGAACATTCGCGCTCGCCCAGGTGGATGACATTGCCCTGCGCATCGCCGAAGACCTGCACCTCGATGTGGCGCGGCCGCTCGACGTAGCGCTCGGCGAACAGCCGCCCGTCACCGAAGTAGCGCTCGCTCTCGCGGCGAGCGACGTCGATGGCCTCGGCCAGGCGCGAGGCCACGCGCACGATCTGCATGCCCTTGCCGCCACCACCGGCCGCGCCCTTGACCAGCAGCGGGAAGCCCACCGCACGGGCGCGTTCGGCAAAGCCGGCCGGGTCGTCGGCCTCGTCGGCCGCGGGCGTGACCGGCACGCCCTGCTCCACCGCGAAGCGCCGCGCGCGGATCTTGTCGCCCATGCGTTCGATGACCTGCGCGCTCGGGCCGACGAACACCAGACCGGCCTCGGCAACCGCGCCGGCGAAGGCGGCGTTCTCCGACAGGAAGCCGTAGCCGGGATGCACGGCGTCGCAGCCGCTGTCGCGCGCCGCATGCACGATGGCGGCGATGTCGAGAAAGGCTGCGACCGGCGGCTCGCCGAAAAGCTGAATCTTCTCGTCGGCTTCGTGCAGCGCCGGGCCATGGCGGTCGGCCGCATGCCAGGGCACGACCGTGGCGATGCCCAACCGGCGCGCCGTGCGTACGATGCGCAGTGCGATCTCGGCGCGGTTGGCGATGAAGAGCTTGCGGATCGGGGTCATGCGGTGCGGGCCTGCGGGGTGCGTTTGCGCGGTCGGGGCGCAGCGGCAAGAGGCTTGGCGACGACCAGTTGCTCCAGGCGTGCGAGCCGGCGTTCGAGTTGGCTCTCTGCGCTGCGCGCCACCGGCTGGATGCCCTGCAGCACCACCTCGGTCCAGCGGTCGGCCATCGCCTCCACGTCGATGCGGCTGCCGCGGCCGTAGAGCGCTGCCCACAGCCGATGTTCGATGCCGCCGTAGACGAGGCTGCGCACCAGTTCCGCGTCGGTGCCGGCGGGCAGCTCGCCGTCTTGCACCGCGTCACGCACAGTGCGCATCAGGAAAGCGGTGTACTGCACATGCAGGTCGTGCAGCACCGACTCGAAGTACTCCGGCCCGGTGCGCACCTCGTGCAGCGCCAGCCGCGACAGACCGGGCTCCTCGACATAGACCCGCAGGTGGCGCCAGATCAGAAAGCGCAGCCGGCTGCGCAGCCCCTGCAGGCGCGTGAAGCCGGCTTCGATGTCCTGGATCAGCGGACCGTACATGCCGCGCAGCACCTCGTTGAGCAGCTCGCGCTTGCTCGGGAAGTAGCTGTAGACCAGGCCTTCGACCACGCCGACGCGCGCCGCGATCTCGGCCACCGACACGCGCTCGAAGCCCTTGTCGAGAAAGGCCTCGCGCGCCGCGGTCACGATCTCGGCCGCGCGGCGCAGACGGCGTGGCGTCTGGGCACCCGCGGCCAGCGGCAGCGGCTCGGCCTTGGGCGCAGCGACCTTCATTTTCCGGGCGGCACCAGGTCGGCAAAGGTCTGCGGCGGCTGGTACTGCGGAAAGCCGTCGTAAGGAAAGCGGTTGGTCGCCGGCGCCAATGTCCAGGTGTGGCGCGCAGTAGGCACACCGCCGTCGACGCGAATGACCGCGCCGTTGACGAAACCGGCCGCTTCAGACAACAGCCACACCACCGCGGACGACAGCTCGGCCTCGGTGCCGAAACGCTGCAGCGGCACCTTGTCATGCAGCCCGCGCAGCAGCTGGCGGTAGTCGTCGTCGTAGGTGTCGATGCCGGCCGACGCGATCCAGCCCGGCGCCACCGCGTTGACACGCACACCCGAATGGCCCCATTCGCAGGCCGCTGTTTCGGTGAAGGTGAGCACGCCGCCGCGCGCGGCGCCGGAATGGCCCATGCCCGGCAGCCCGCCCCAGATGTCGGCCAGCATGTTGACGATGCTGCCGCCCTGCGCTTCCATCCACTGGCGGTAGCACTCGCGCGAGAACAGGAAGGTGCCGTGTAGGTTGTTGCGCACCACCGCGTCCCAGCCCTTGAGCGTGATGTCGCGCAGCGCCGCCGGGTACTGGCCGCCAGCACAGTTGAACAGGCCGTCGATGCGGCCATGCGCAGCCACGATGTCGGCCACCGTGCCCTGCACCATGGCCTCGTCGCGCACATCGCAGGCATGGCGGGTAAGAGTCGCTTCGGGGTAGATGGCCGCGACCTCGGCGGCCACGGCGTCGAGCCGGGCCTGCTGCCGGCCGACGACGGCCAGCCGCGCGCCCAGGCTGGCCAGCTCGTGCACCGTGCAGCGCCCCAACCCGCTGCCACCGCCGGTGACCACCACGCAGCGCCCGGCAAACAAGTCGGGCCGGAACACGGAGCGGTAGCGTTCCAGGTTGCGGGGGCTGTCCGGCGGGCTCATGGCCGTGCATGCTGGCCAAGCTTGAGCGACTTGTCAATCCATTTTTGACCCTGACTCATTTTCTCGTCCGAAGCCTCCATGACTAGGGAATCTACCCTCCTGATGGCGGGTCGGCGGCGTCACGATCGCGGCTGTTGATTGAGCATGGACCAAGCATGACCACGACTTCCGCTTCCCAGGTGTTCTCCGGCCTGTCCGACGACGAACAGCAGATCCTCGACCAGGCCGACCGCTTTGCGCGCCAGGAGCTGTACCCGCTGTCGGCGCGCATGGACGCCGACGAATGGTGGCCGGCCGAGGCCTTCCCGAAGATCGGCGCCACCGGCTACTTCGGCATCCCGATCCCCGAGGCCTACGGCGGCGCCGGGCTGGACCTGTTTGCCAGCGGGCTGGTGCTGCAGGCCTTCGCGCGTTGGAACCATGCGCTGGCGCTCAGTTGGGTGGCGCACGAGAACCTGTGCCTGTTCAACATCTTCCGCAATGCCAGCGAGGCGCAGCGCCAGCGCTACCTGCCGGGGCTGTGCAGCGGCCGCAGCGTCGGCGCGCTGGGCCTCACCGAACCCGGCGCCGGCTCCGACGCCATCGGCTCGATGCGCACCACGGCCACCCGTGAAGGCGACCACTACGTGCTCAACGGCACCAAGCTCTACATCACCAACGGCCCGGTCGCCGACGTGCTGCTGGTCTACGCCAAGACCAAGCGGGACTTGGGCTCCAAGGGCGTGTCGGCCTTCATCGTCGAAAAAGGCTTCCCCGGCTTCAAGGTGGCGCAGAAGCTCACCAAGATGGGCTTTCGCGGCAGCCCCACCGGCGAGCTGGTGTTCGACGACTGCCGCGTGCCGGCGGCCAACCTCGTCGGCGAAGAAGACCGCGGCGTGCAGGTGGTGATGAGCGGGCTCGACCTGGAGCGTGCCATGGTCGCGCCGCTGTGCCTGGGCATCTGCGAGCGCGCGCTGGAACTGTCCATCGAATACGCCCGCACGCGCAAGCAGTTCGGCCAGCCGATCGCCAACTTCCAGATGGTGCGCAGCAAGATCGCCGACATGTATGTGTGGACCGAATCAGCCCGAGTCATGACCTACCAGGCGCTGCGCGCCGCGAACCACCTGGAAGTCGGCGGCGGCGGGCGCGGCGAGATCCACAAGATCACTGCCGCTTCGGTGATGTACGCCGCCAACACCATGAACAAGGTGCTCGACGAGGCGGTGCAGATCCACGGCGGCAGCGGCTACATCTGGGAATCGGAGATCAACCGCCTGTACCGCTCGATCAAGCTGCTGGAGATCGGTGCCGGCACGACCGAGGTGCGCAAGATCATCATCAGCGACGAGCTGCTGGGTCGCTGACCCGGACCCGGCATTCGCTCGACTTCGGGTCATCACCAGTAGCCTAACAAGCGTTTGGTAGTTAAAAAGAGCGCAGTGTCGAATGTCATGAAGGCCACGGCGAAGTGTGATGGACCAGCAGCTTGGGGGCATCGGCCCGCGTTTCGCGTTGACGTCCGTCGCTCGCCGTGCGGGGCCGGGCGCATGACGGCCGGCGCCACAGCACCTGCAGCGCGGCGCATGCCGCGGAGTACGCCTGTTCGCGACGCCGCCGTGCCGGCAGCCGCGCAGCCGCCGGCCACCCGCGAGCAGATTCTGGCCGTGGCGGCGCGGCTGTTCAGCGAGCGCGGCTATGCCAACACCACGCTGCGCCAGATCGCCCAGCAGTCCGGCATCCAGGCCGGCAGCATCTACTACCACTTCGACGGCAAGGACACGATCGCTGCCTGCGTGCTCGACGAAGGCATCGCCGCGGTCACCGATGCGGTGCACCGTCGGCTAGCCGCATTGCCGGCCGATGCCGACATGCGCACGCGGCTCGGCGCCGCCGTCGAAGGGCACCTGTGGGGCATGCTGCATCGCGGCGAGTTCACCGCGGCGCACATCCGTATCTACCGCTATGTGTCGGACGCGGCGCGCGCCCGGCACCGCTCGATACGCAGTGCGTACACGCGGCTGTGGGACGAACTGCTGCAGCAGGCGGTCGATGCCGGCCTGCTGCGCAGCGACATCCCGGTGCCGATGGTGCGGCAGTTCCTGGTGGGCGCGCTCAACTGGCCGGTCGACTGGTACGACCCGCGGCGTGGCGGCTTCGAGCAGCTGGCCGCGCAGATCACCGCGCTGGTGCTCGATGGCCTGACGACGCGGCCAGGTCGCAGGGGGCTGGTGTCATGAGCGATGCGGTGGTGCTGCAGGTCGACCAGATCGAACGCCGCTTCGGCGGCCTGGTGGCGCTGACCGGCGTGGACCTGAAGATCCAACGGGGCGAGATCTTCGGCCTGGTCGGCCCCAACGGCAGCGGCAAGACCACGCTCACCAACGCCATCACCGGCTTCTACCCGCCGCAGAAGGGGCGCATCACGCTCGAAGGCCACGACATCACCGGCATGGCGCCGCATGCGGTGGCGCGGCGCGGCGTGGCGCGCACCTTCCAGAACCTGGCGCTGTTCAATGGCATGACGGTGCTCGACAACATCCTGCTCGGCCGCCACGTGCACATGCAGCCGAGCGTCGTCCGCACGGCGCTGTATCCGTGGCTGGCGCGGCCGCAGGAGATCGCGCACCGCCGCGTGGTCGAAGAAACCATCGACTTCATGCAACTGCAGAGCGTGCGCGACGACCTGGTCGACTCCATCCCCATCGGCTTGAAGAAACGCGTCGAACTGGCGCGCGCGCTGGTGGCCGAGCCGCGCTTCCTGATCCTGGACGAGCCGATGGCCGGCATGAACCAGGAAGAGAAGGAATACATGGCGCGCTTCGTGCTCGATGCGCGCGACGAGCGCGGCGTCACGGTGCTGTTGATCGAGCACCACATGGACATCATCACCGGCATCTGCGACCGCATGCTGGTGCTGAGCTACGGTGAGGTCATCGACACCGGCGTGCCGAAGGACGTGGTGAAGAACCCGCGCGTCATCGAAGCCTACCTGGGAGGCGCCGGTGGCAAAGGCTGACAGCATGATGCACGGGCCTTGGGACTTCTCGCCCGAGACCACCCTGCCGCGCCTGCTGGCGGCCAATGCGCAGACGCTGGGCGAGGCGGTGGCCATGCGCGAGAAGGACCGCGGCATCTGGCAGCAGATCAGCTGGGCGCAGTGGCTCGAATCAGTGCTTTGCTGTGCCGCCGGGCTCGAAGCGCTGGGTTTTGCGCCCGGTGACGCGCTGATGGTCGTGGGCGACAACCGGCCGCATCTGTACGCCGGGCAGCTGGCCGCCGGCGCGCTGCGCGGCTTTGCGATGCCGGTCTACCCCGACGCCGCGCCCGACGAGGTGCGCTATTCGATCCAGGCCTCGGAAGTGCGCTTCGTGCTGGCCGAGGACCAGGAGCAGGTCGACAAGATTCTCGACCTGCGCGACAGCTGCCCCAGCATCGCGCACGTCATCTACGACGACCCGCGCGGCGTGGGCGCGTACAAGGCGCCGGGGCTGCTGTCATGGACGGGCCTGCACGAGCTGGGTGCCAAGGCGTTGCAGCGCGACCCGGCGCTGCGCCAGTCGCTGATCGAACGCGCCACGCCCGACGACCCGGCGGCCTTCATCCACAGCTCGGGCACCACCGGCCGGCCCAAGGGCGTGGTGCTGAGCCACCGCAACATCCTGTCGGGCGTGGCCAATGCGCACCGTGCCAAGGCCTTCGATTTCGGCGAGGAGGTGCTGGCCTACCTGCCGATGGCCTGGGTCGGCGACTTCGCGTTCACCATCGGCGCCGGCATCGCGCTGCACTTCATCATCAACGTGCCCGAGCGGCCCGAGACCGTGCTGCACGACCTGCGCGAGATCGCCCCCACCTTCTACCTGGCCGCGCCGCGCAGCTGGGACAACCTGCTGACGATGGTGCAGGTGCGCATGGAAGACTCCACGCCCCTGAAGAAGGCGCTGTACGACTTCTTCATGCAGCAGGCGGTGGCGCGCGAACGGGCGCTGCTCGAAGGCCGCGAGCCCAGCACCACGCAGAAGCTGCTGCGCCCGCTGGGCGAATGGCTGATCTGCGGCCCGATCAAGGACCAGCTGGGCCTGACGCGCGTGAAGCATGCCTTCACCGGCGGCGAGGCCATAGGCGAGGACACCTTCGTCTTCTACCGTGCGCTCGGCGTCAAGCTGCGCCAGCTCTACGGCCAGACCGAAAGCAGCGCCTTCAACGCCATGCAGGAGCCGGGCGAGGTGCAGTTGCACACCGTCGGCCGGCCGTTGCCGGGCGTGGAGGCGCGCATCGCCGACAACGGCGAGATCCAGGTGCGCTCGGGCTCGGTGTTCCGCGGCTACCACCGCAACGAAGAAGCCACGCAGGCCGCGCTGCAGGACGGCTGGCTGCACACCGGCGATGCCGGCTACCTGGAACCGGACGGCCACCTGGTGGTGCTGGGCCGGCTATCGGAAGTGGTGCACACCGCGCAGGGCGAGCGCTACATCCCCAACTACATCGAGAACCGCCTGAAGTTCAGCCCCTGGATCAAGGACGTGGCGGTGCTGGGCAAGGGCCGCGAGCGGCTGTC
>JAGTRL010000127.1 GCA_018261815.1 Pseudomonadota bacterium | reverse complement strand
CGCTATTTCGCGCTCGTCAAGGTCGACCGTGTCAACGGCGTGCCGCCCGAGGAGAGCAAGCACAAGATCATGTTCGAGAACTTGACGCCGCTGTTCCCGAAGGAACAGTTCAAGCTCGAGCGCGACATCAAGAGCGAAGAGAACATCACCAGCCGCATCATCGACCTGGTGGCACCGCTGGGCAAAGGCCAGCGCGCGCTGCTGGTGTCGCAGCCGAAGAGCGGCAAGACGGTGATGATGCAGCACTTCGCCCACGCCATCGTTGCCAACTACCCCGAGGTGCACCTGATGGTGCTGCTGGTGGACGAGCGGCCCGAGGAAGTGACCGAGATGCAGCGCACCGTGCGTGGCGAGGTCATCAGCTCCACCTTCGACGAACCCGCCGCGCGCCACGTGCAGGTGGCCGAGATGGTGATCGAGCGCGCCAAGCGCCTGGTCGAGATGAAGAAGGACGTGGTCATCCTGCTGGATTCGATCACGCGCCTGGCCCGCGCCTACAACAACGTGCTGCCGTCGTCGGGCAAGGTGCTGACCGGTGGTGTCGACGCCAACGCGCTGCAGCGGCCGAAGCGCTTTTTCGGTGCGGCGCGCAACATCGAAGAAGGCGGCAGCCTGACCATCATCGGCACCGCGCTGATCGACACCGGCAGCCGCATGGACGAGGTCATCTACGAAGAGTTCAAGGGCACCGGCAACTGCGAGATCTATCTCGACCGCCGCATGTCCGAAAAGCGCGTCTACCCGTCGATCCTGCTCAACAAGAGCGGCACCCGGCGCGAGGAACTGCTGCTCAAGCCGGAAATCCTGCAGAAGACCTGGATCCTGCGCAAGCTGCTCTATCCGATGGACGAGATCGAGGCGATGGAGTTCATCCTCGAAAAGATGAAGGCCACCAAGACCAATCTCGACTTCTTCGACATGATGCGTCGGGGTGGATAGCTTAGAATTCGCGGTTTTACGCACGTGGCAAGTGCGCCGAAAGGCTCGGCGTGGCTGCCGCAGTTGAAATTGATAGCACAGCGCAGAGGTTTCCCATGAAAGAAGGCATCCACCCCGCATACCGCGAAGTCTGCTTCGTCGACCTGTCCAACGGCTTCAAGTTCGTCACGCGCTCGTGCGTGCAGAGCAAGGAGATGACCAAGATGGACGACGGCCGCGAGCTGCCGCTGATCAAGCTCGAAACCACCAGCGAGACGCACCCGTTCTATACCGGTACGCAGAAGAGCGTGGACAGCTTGGGCGGCCGCGTCGAGAAGTTCCGCAACAAGTTTTCGCACCTCGGCAAGACCAAGTGACCGGTGCGGGCTCGACGAGAAGGCAGCTGCGGCTGCCTTTTTTGTTGCCCGGCCCGCCGGCCGATGCCTCGGGCATGATGCTGCCGTGAACACACCCACCCCGGCCTTGGTGACCCAGCGCGCCGCCAGGCGCATGCCACGGCCGGCGCTGCTGCTGCTGTGCGCCGCCTACGTGCTGCCCGGCATGTTCGCGCGCGACCCGTGGCGCAACGCCGACATCACTGCCTTCGGCTACATGCTCAGCCTGGCCGAAGGCCGCAGCAGTTGGCTCGCGCCAGCGCTGGGCGGTGTGCCGGCCGACGCCGCACTGCTGCCACACTGGCTGGGTGCCGCGTTCGTCTACGCGCTGTCATCCTGGGTCGACCCGGCCCTTGCCGCGCGCCTGCCCTTCGGGCTGCTGCTGGCACTGGTGCTGTCGCTCACCTGGTACAGCGCTTACCAGCTGGCCCGCACCGAAGCCGCACAACCCGTCGCCTTCGCCTTTGGTGGTGAGGCCGGTACGGTCGACTACGCCCGGGCCATCGCCGACGCCGCGGTGCTGGCGCTGATCGCCAGCCTGGGCCTGCTGCAACTGGGGCACGAGACCACGCCCGAAATGGCCCAGCTCTTTGGCGTGAGCCTGTTTCTTTGGTCGATGGCAGCGGCGCCTTACCGCGTCTGGCGCGCCCGGCTGGCCGCGATGGGCGCATTGATTCTGGTGGCTGGCAGCGGCGCGCCTTTCGTGGCCTTGGCGATGGGCCTGGGCGGCTGCGTGGTCTGCGGCTACTCTGCCTATGCGCAGGTGCGTCGACTGGTGCCCTGGCTCGGCCTGGGCACGTTGGCAGCGGCATGGCTGGCATGGGGACTGGGCGTGTGGGGCTGGCGCGTCAGTGCGCGCATCGATCTCGAGCAATTGCTGCAGATCGGCCGGCTGTGGTTGTGGTTCATGTGGCCCGCCTGGTTGCTGGCCCTGTGGACGCTGTGGCGCTGGCGTCGCCATCTACAGAACCGGCACGTCTCGGTGCCGTTGGTCACGACGCTGGTGGCGCTGGCCTGCAGCTTCGCCATGGGCGGATCGGACCGCGCGCTGCTGCTCGGCCTGCCCGGTCTGGCGGTGCTGGCCGCCTTTGCGCTGCCGACGCTGAACCGCAGCACCACCGCCGGCATCGACTGGTTCTCGATGATCCTGTTCACGCTGTGCGCTGGCGCGTTGTGGGTGATCTACCTGTCGGTACAGACCGGCGTGCCGGCCAAGCCGGCCGCCAACATCGCCCGCCTGGCACCGGGCTTCACGCCGCAGTTCTCGATACTGGCGCTGGCACTGGCATTGATCGGCACAGCCGGCTGGATCTGGCTGGTGCGTTGGCGCACCGGGCGGCACCGCGAGGCGCTGTGGAAGAGCCTGGTGCTGCCGGCCGGCGGCGTCACCCTGTGCTGGCTGCTGCTGATGACGCTGGGCCTGCCGATCCTGGACTACGCGCGCAGCAACCGTCCGATCGTCGAGCGCATCTCACGTCATGTACCAGTCGGCCAGTGCATTGCCGCACCCGAGCAGGCGACGGCACTGGTGGCTGCGATGGAGTTCTTCGGGCCTTACAAGGTGGACGCGCGCCGCGACGCAGCCCAGACCCGCTGCAACTACATGGTCCGGGTCGAGCCGGCAAACGCCACACGCCCGGCTCCGCAAGGCTGGACACGCATTGCTCGCGAACGCCGTCCCACCGACCGCAACAACCTGACCACGGTTTACAAGCGCGACCCCGCACGCTGAGCCGCCGCGATCAAGACGATGTCGCGACCCCAGCGTCCGGCTGCAACGCAGGCGCCACGTGACGCACCCGTGATGGCGGGAAAAGCAGCCTGAAGGTGGAGCCCTTGCCCGGCTCGCTCTGGATGTCGATCTCGCCGCCATGCCGCTGCACCACGTGCTTGACGATCGACAGGCCCAGGCCCGTGCCGCCGGTGTCGCGCGAACGGCTGCCGTCCACGCGATAGAAGCGCTCGGTCAGCCGCGGCAGGTGTTCGCGCGCGATGCCGATGCCGGTGTCGTTGACGCGAAGAGAACCCCAGCCATCGTCGGCAGCGGACCAATGCACGTCGATGCGGCCGCCCGGCGGCGTGTAGTGAACCGCGTTCATCACCAGGTTGCTCAACGCGCTTTGCAGTTCGGTCTGGCTGCCGGCCAGCTGCACGTCTTCACCGCCATCGAAGTGCAGGTCGTGCCGGCCGGCCGACAGCGCCAGCGCGTCGGACTTGGCGCGCTCCAACAGCTTGGCCACCATCACCCATTGGTCTGCTGGCGGGCGCGGGCTGCCCTCCAGCTGAGCCAGCGTCAGCAGGTCCGCCACCAAGTCCTGCATGCGCCGCGCCTGTGCCGACATCAGCGCCAGCACGCGCTTTCGCTCGGCCTCGGTCAGCGGCAGCTCGCTCATGGTCTCGACGAAACCGGCGAGCACCGTCAGAGGCGTGCGGATCTCGTGCGACACGTTGGCGACGAAGTTGCGGCGCATCGTCTCGGCGCGCTCGCGCTCGGTGATGTCCTGTGTCAGCACCAGCTGCAGCCCGTCGCCATAGGGCTGTACCAGTGCCGACAGGCGGTTGCCGTTCGGCCCCGGAAAGCTCACCGCCTGCTCGCTCGGCCCGGCGCTCATGTGCTCGACGAAGGCCGGCATGCGCACCAGGTTGGTCACCGGCTGGGCGATGTCGCGCTTCGGATCCAGACCCAGGTGGTCGGCGGCGACGCGGCTGCACCAGCTGATCTGGTGGTTGGCGTCGAGCAGCATCACCCCGATCGGCGAGGCCTCCACCGCGGCGAGGAACCGCATCAGCCGCTGCTGCTCTTGTTCGATGCGCTGCTCACGACGCAGCAGCACCTTCTCGGTGAGATGGGCAATCTCGCCCCAGACGCCGATATCGCCGGGAGCAGGCCCTTCGGCATCGGTGCGCAGCCAGGCGAGCAGGCGGTTGCCCTTGAGGGTGTCGGACAGCATCATCGCGCCCAGCCCAAGCGCGGCGCTGCACAACAGGCCAGCCAGTGGCGAGTTCGACAGCCGGCCCACGAGCAGGCCAACGGCTGTGCAAAGCAGCAGCGCTGCCAGGAATGCCCCTAGCCGCAGCAGCTTTTGGCGCATCGTGTTGGCGGCGGCTCAGGCCGAGGCCGCGTGTGCCTGCTCGCTGATGCGGTAGCCCGCGCCACGCACGGTCTCGACCAGGTGCGCACACTGCACCGCGGACAGCGCGTCGCGCAGCCGCTTGACGTGCACGTCCACCGTGCGCTCCTCGATGAACACGTGGTCGCCCCAGACGCGATCGAGCAACTGCGAGCGGCTGTGCACGCGCTCCGGGTGCGTCATCAGAAAGTGCAGCAACTTGAACTCGGTGGGGCCGAGCCGAACTTCCTGAACGGCCTCGCCGGCGCGGCGCGTGACGCGGCGTGTGGCCGGGTCGAGGCGCAGATCGGCCAGCTCCACCGCTGCGTCCAGAGATTCAGGCGCCTTGCGACGCAGCACGGCGCGAATCCGCGCCATCAGCTCCTGCGTCGAGAAGGGCTTGGCCAGATAGTCGTCGGCGCCGGCATCGAGGCCGATGATCTTGTCGGCCTCCTCGGCGCGCGCGGTGAGCATGATGATCGGCATGGCGCGGGTGCGGGCCGCGCCGCGCCACTGTCGCGCCAGCGCCAGACCCGATTGGCCCGGCAGCATCCAGTCCAGCACCACCAGGTCGGGCAACACCGAATCCACCTCGAACTGCGCCTGGACCGCGTCGACCGCGACGGTGACTTCATGCCCCGCATGGCGCAGGTTGATGGCCACGAGTTCGGCAATCGCCGACTCGTCCTCGACCACGAGAATGCGTGCCATGGCTCAGCGCACCAGCGATTCGACCGATTCGACCGGGTTGTGGCGCACGTCGGTGCCCTTGACCACGTAGATCACGGCCTCGGCCAGGTTCTTGGCATGGTCGCCCACGCGCTCGATCGCCTTGGCCACGAACACCAGGTCGATGCTGGCCGAGATGGTGCGCGGATCCTCGATCATGTAGGTGACGAGCTTGCGGATCAGCCCCTCGAACTCCTGGTCGATCTGGTCGTCGGACTTCAGCACCTCGACGGCGCGCTCCACGTCCAGGCGCGCAAAAGCATCGAGAGACTTGCGCAACTGCGCCACCGCCAAGTTGGATTCGTAGCCCAGGTCGGCCAGCGGCAGGCGCAGCCGGCTGGACACACCGGCGTTGATCAGCCGCTGCACGGTGCGTGCAATGCGCGCCGCCTCGTCACCGGCACGCTCCAGGTTGGCAATGGCCTTGGAGATGGCCACCAGCAGGCGCAGGTCGCGCGCGGTGGGTTGGCGCCGGGCGATGATTGTCCACAGCTCGTTGTCGATCTCGACTTCCATCGCGTTGACGCGCTCCTCGGCCACCAGCACCTGCGCCGCGGTTTCGTGGCTCAGATTGGTCAGCGCATACACCGCCTGGCCGACCTGGGCCTCCACCAGGCCGCCCATTTCCAGCACGCGGGTGGAGATGCCGCTCAGCTCGGCGTCGAATTGTGAAGACAGATGCTTTTCGGTCATGGGGAGCCTCTCAGCCGAAGCGGCCGGTAATGTAATCCTCGGTCTCCCTGCGCTTCGGGCTCATGAACAGCTCGCTGGTCGGGCCGAACTCGATGAGGTCGCCAAGGTACATGTAGGCCGTGTAGTCCGAGCTGCGCGCCGCCTGCTGCATGTTGTGCGTGACGATCGCCACCGTGTAGTCGGACTTCAACTCGTGGATCAGTTCTTCGATCTTACCGGTGGAGATCGGATCCAGCGCCGAGCAGGGTTCGTCCAGCAGCAGCACCTCGGGCTTGACGGCAATGCCCCGGGCAATGCACAGCCGCTGCTGCTGTCCGCCGGACAGCCCGGAGCCGCTCTGGTTGAGTTTGTCCTTGGTCTCGGTCCACAGCGCCGCCTTCTTCAGCGCCCATTCGACGCGTTCGTCCATCTCGTCGCGCGACAGCGTCTCGAACAGCCGCACGCCGAAGGCAATGTTGTCGTAGATCGACATCGGGAACGGCGTCGGCTTCTGGAACACCATGCCGACCTTGGCGCGGATGAGAGTGACGTCGTCCTTGCTGGTCAGGATGTTCTGGCCGTCGAGGTTGATCTCGCCTTCCGCGCGCTGCTCGGGGTAGAGCTCGAACATGCGGTTGAAGGTGCGCAGCAAGGTGCTTTTGCCGCAACCCGAAGGCCCGATGAACGCCGTCACCTTGCGCTCGGGAATGTCGAGGTTGATGTTCTTCAGCGCCTTGAACCCACCGTAGTAGAAGTTCAGGTTGCGCACCGACATCTTTACCTTCTCGGTGGCGGGCAGATCGACCTTGACGTCCATGGCTTCGGACCCTTTTTTGCTCAGTGCTTGTTCTTGAACAGGATGCGCGCCAGGATATTCAGCAGCAGCACGCCCAGCGTGATGAGGAACACGCCCGCCCAGGCCAGCTTCTGCCAGTTCTCGTAGGGGCTCATGGCGAACTTGAAGATCGTCACCGGCAGGCTGGCCATCGGCTTCGTCAGGTCGCTGGTCCAGAACTGATTGGACAGCGCGGTGAACAGCAGCGGTGCCGTCTCGCCAGCAATGCGGGCCAGCGCCAGCAGGATGCCGGTGATGACGCCGGCGCGGGCAGCCTTCAACGTCACCGAAGAGATCACCTTCCACTTCGGCGTGCCCAGCGCATAGGCCGCTTCGCGAAGCGAGTTGGGGATCAGGCTGAGCATGTTCTCAGTGGTGCGGATGACCACCGGGATGACGATCAGCGCCAGCGCCAGCACGCCCGCAAAGCCCGAAAAGCCGCGCAATGGTGCCACGACGACTGCATAGATGAACAACCCGATGACGATCGACGGCGCTGACAGCAGGATGTCGTTGATGAAGCGCACGGCGCTGCCGAGCCAGCTCTTGCGGCTGTATTCACCCAGGTAGATGCCGGCCAGCACGCCGATGGGAGTACCCAGCAGCGTCGCGAGCGTGACCATCACCAGCGACCCGAAGATCGCGTTTGCCAAGCCGCCGGTCTCGGCCTGCGGAGGCGGAGTCATTTCGGTGAACACCGAAAGGGCCAGACCACCGACGCCGAGACGGATCGTCTCCACCAGGATCCACGCCAGCCAGAACAATCCGAAAGCCATGGCCATCAGCGACAGGCTCAGGGCAATGGCATTCATCCTCTTGCGTGCGCGATGCTTGGCCAGCTTGCCGGCCGGCATGTCGAACGGAGCCGAGCCCTTGGTCGGAACGACGGCACTCATGTGTTCGTCCCTTCGTTCTTCCTGAGTTGCGACAGCAGCAACTTCGACAGCGCGAGAACCACGAAGGTGATGAAGAACAGCACCAGGCCGAGGTAGATCAGTGATGCCTGGTGCAGGCCGGCGCCGGCTTCGGCAAACTCATTGGCCAGCGCCGAGGTGATGCTGTTCGCCGCCTGGAACAGTGACAGCGAATCCAGCTGGTTGAAGTTGCCGATCACGAAGGTCACGGCCATGGTCTCGCCCAGCGCGCGGCCCAGACCCAGCATGATGCCGCCGACCACCCCGGTCTTGGTGTAGGGCAATACCACCTTGGACACCACTTCCCAGGTGGTCGAGCCCAGCGCATAGGCCGACTCTTTGAGCATAGGCGGCGTCACGTCGAACACGTCGCGCATGACGGCGGCGATGAACGGGATGACCATGATCGCCAGGATGATGCCGGCCGACAGGATGCCGATGCCCACGGGGGGCCCCGAGAACAGTGCGCCGAGCACCGGCACGTCGCCGAACGCAGACTGCAGCGGGGCCTGCACGTAGGTCGCGAGGATGGGGCCGAACACCAGCAGGCCCCACATGCCGTAGACGATCGAAGGCACTGCGGCCAGCAGTTCGATGGCGATGCCCAGCGGACGCTTCAGCCATCCGGGCGACATCTCGGTGAGGAACAGCGCGATGCCGAAACTGACCGGCACCGCGATCAGCAACGCGATGAACGAAGTCATCAGCGTGCCGTAGATCATCACCAGGCCGCCGAACTTCTCCTGCACAGGGTCCCATTCGGTAGACCACAGGAACCCCAGCCCGAACTCCTTGATGGCCGGCGCGGCGCCGAAGAGCAGCGACACAATGATGCCCACCAGCAGAAGCAGCGTCAGCCACGCCGCACCGTACGCGAACACGGCGAACAGCTTGTCGGCCCATGGAGCCACGTGCTTTCGCTCGGGAGGACGCCCATGCGGAGTCGTTTGCTCCATGGCAGCTCCGGGGTCGTAGGGAGTTGCGGGGAGTGTAGCTGCCACGAAGCCTCCTGCTTGCAACGGTGATCTCAGGCAGAGACTGGCGGCAGCGCGGGCCGCACGCCAGCGTCACTTCACTTGAAGGCGATCGCCTTGCCGCTGGTGTCCTTGAGCTGGTCAGTCCACTGCTTGCGCACGAGGTTCTTCACCGAGTCAGGCAAGGGAACGTAGTCCAGTTCGTCGGCCATCTTGTCGCCGTTGTTAAAAGCCCAGTCGAAGAACTTCAACGCATTGCTCGCGTTGACAGCCTTGTCCTGCGCCTTGTACATCAGGATGTAGGTCGGGTTGGTCAGTGGCCAAGCATCCTTGCCAGGCTGATCGGTTGTGACCTGGTTGAAGGTCTTGTTCCAATCCGCACCGGCCGCTGCGGCCTTGAAAGCCGTGTCGCTGGGCTCGACGAAGACGCCATCACGATTCTTCATCTGCGTGTACGTCATCTTGTTCTGCTTGACGTAGGCGTACTCGACATAGCCGATCGAGTTCGGCAGGCGCTGAACGAAGGCAGCCACCCCTTCGTTGCCCTTGCCGCCAGCACCCGCAGGCCAGTTCACGGCGGTACCCTCACCGACCTTGGCCTTCCATTCGGGATTGACCTTGGACAGGTAGTTGGTGAAGATGAAGGTGGTCCCCGAACCGTCGGCGCGGCGTACGGGCGCGATGGCCGCATCCGGCAACGGAACACCTGGGTTCAGTGCCGTGAGCGCCGGATCATTCCATCTGGTGATCTTGCCCAGGTAGATGTCGCCCAGCACTTGCCCGGTCAGTTTGATCTGACCCGGCTTGATGCCTGCGATATTGACTACGGGCACCACGCCGCCAATGACTGTGGGGAACTGGACCATCCCGTCCTTGGCCAGATCTTCATCCGACAGCGGCATGTCCGAGGCACCAAAGTCCACGGTCTTGGACTTGATCTGCTTGATGCCCGCGCCCGAACCGACCGATTGGTAGTTGATGCGCGCGCCGGTGGCCTTGTTGTAGGCATCGGCCCACTTGGCGTAGATCGGCGCCGGGAACGTCGCACCGGCACCGGTCACGTCCTGTGCGGTTGCCGTACCTGCGCAGAGCAGCACGGCCGAGGCCGCCAACGAGCAACGGAAAAATTGATTCAGCATGGTTCCACCTTTTGAAGGTCTATCGATGCTGAGAATGTAAGCAGCCCATGTGACGGCTTCGTGACACAAGCCGACCCAGCCATCATGGCCATGTGATTGTCACAATGCTGTCGCCGAACCGTCACATTCGCTGTCCGAGCCCTGGCCAGCGCTGCGGGCCGGGCCGCCCAGCCGCTTCAGCGCAACGTGGCGGCAAGGCGCTCCGCAAAGCGCACAGACTGTGCGGCGTCAGCGCATTCAACCATGATGCGAAGCACCGGTTCGGTGCCCGAGGCCCGGATCAGCACCCGGCCCTGCTCGCCCAGCTCGCGCGTGACCTCGTCCTGCACGGCGGCCAGCCGGGGGTTCTGGCGCCAATCGACGCCATCGGCCAAGCGCACATTGAGCAGCGTCTGCGGGAACAGCACCACGTCGCGCAGCAACTCCGACAGGCTGCTGCCACGATGCTGCACGGCCTGCATCACCTGCAGCGCACTGACGATGCCGTCGCCGGTGGTGTGCCGGTCCAGCACCAGCAGGTGGCCGGAGCCCTCGCCGCCGAGCTGCCAGCCACGCCCGGCCAGTTCCTCGAGCACGTAGCGGTCGCCGACCTTGGCACGCACCAGGGGGATGTCGCGCCGGCGCAGCGCCAGTTCGACCGCCATGTTGGTCATCAACGTACCGACCACGCCGGGTACGGGCTGGCCCAGCGCAACCCGGTCCGAGACCATCACGTAGAGCAGTTCGTCGCCGTTGTAGAGGCGCCCTTGTGCATCCACCATCAGCAGCCTGTCGGCGTCGCCATCCAGCGCAATGCCGTAGTCGGCACCTTCGCTGCGGACACGCTGCACCAGCGCCGCCGGCGCGGTGGCGCCGACCTCATGATTGATGTTGATGCCGTCCGGGCTGCAACCCATGGCCACCACGTCGGCGCCGAGTTCGTGGAACACGTCCGGAGCCACGTGATAGGCCGCGCCATGGGCCGCGTCGACCACCAGCTTCAGGCCCTTGAGCGACAGCTCGCTGCCCACGGTGCTCTTGCAGAATTCGATGTAGCGGCCGCGGGCGTCTTCGAGGCGCCGCGCCCGGCCCAGGCCGGCGGCATCAACCCAGCGCGGCGGCTCGTCGAGCGCGGCCTCGACCGCGGCTTCCCAGTCGTCGGGCAGCTTCTCGCCGCGCGCCGAAAAGAACTTGATGCCGTTGTCGGCATAGGGGTTGTGCGAGGCGCTGATGACCACCCCCAGGTCCAGGCGCAGCGCCCTCGTCAGGTAGGCCACGCCGGGGGTGGGCAGCGGCCCGCTCAGCAGCACGTCCACACCGGCGGACGCGAATCCGGCCTCCAACGCCGATTCGATCATGTAGCCGGAGATGCGCGTGTCCTTGCCGATGATCACCGTCGGGCGTGCCGCAGTGCGGCGCAGCACGCTGCCCACCGCATGGCCCAGGCGCAGCATGAAGTCGGGCGTGATCGGCGTCATGCCCACCGTGCCACGGATGCCGTCGGTGCCGAAGTAGCGTCTGCTCATGAAGGGTCCGTCCTCGATTCCAGGGTCTGCCAGACGCGCAGTGCGTCCACCGTGGCCGCCACGTCGTGTACGCGCAGTATGCGGGCGCCGCGTTGCGCGGCCG